>NZ_JBLZMW010000010.1:0-182761 GCF_048553275.1 Pacificoceanicola niger | reverse complement strand
GCCAGCTTGGGCAGGTACTTCTGTTTCTGCTCTTCCGAGCCGTAGGCGTAGATCGGGAACATGACCAGCGACGACTGCACCGACATCATCGAGCGATAGCCGCTGTCGACCCGCTCGACCTCGCGCGCGACAAGCCCGTACGAGACATAGGACGCGCCGACGCCACCGTATTCCTCCGGGACCGTCACGCCCAGCAGGCCATTCGCACCCATTTCGCGGAAAATCTCCGGATCGGTCTTTTCCTCCAGATAGGCCTCCTGAACGCGCGGCAGCAACTTGTCCTGCGCAAAGGCGCGGGCGGAAGAGCTGATCATCCGCTCTTCGTCGGACAGTTGGTCATCCAGCAGGAAAGGGTCGGCCCAGTTGAACGGAATACCTTTATGAGAGTTCGTCGACATTGGCGCTCCTTCAGGTGTCGTGGCGCGGCGTTTCATTCAGTTTTCGTCTCGATACCAATTGAATGCCGCCGCAGAAACCGATATTCCCGCATCACAACATTCCCAAACGGAATGAACATGCGCCCCAGACGCTTCCTCCCCTCAACCCGCCTCCTGCTCGCATTCGATGCCGTCGTCAGGCATCGCTCCGTGACCGCCGCAGCCGGGCACGTTGCCGACCGTCACGCCTTCGCGCTTTGGTGTGACGCAGCCTTATCGGTCAGGAGGGCGTCGCATATGTCGAGGCGATCGACGCCGCGTTTTTCAATGGTCCCGGTCGCGGCTCAAAAGGCCACCGCCCCCGCGCCCTTCAGGCCAAGCATATCGCGCGCCTCGTCCGGCGTGGCCACATCGAGGCTCAACCCGTCCAGTATCTCGCGCACCTTGAGCACCTGATCCGCGTTGCTTTGCGCCAACTGGCCCGGCGCGATCCAAAGCGAATCCTCCAGGCCCACGCGGACCATCGCACCCTGCGCCGCCGCCTGCGCAGCCACAGCCATCTGATTGCGGCCGGCGCCCAGAACTGACCACACATAGGCGTCGCCAAAAAGCCGGTCAGCGGTGCGCTTCATATGCTGCACATCCTCGGGATGCGCGCCGATGCCGCCAAGCAGGCCGAACACCGTCTGCACAAGGAACGGCGCCGTCACGAGGCCCCGGTCGACGAAATGCCTGAGCGTGTAAAGATGCGCGGTGTCGTAGCACTCAAACTCGAACCGGGTGCCGTTCTCATTGCCGACCCTCAGAATGTGCTCGATATCGGCAAAGGTGTTCTTGAACACCAGATCGCGGCTGTTTTCGAGATGCTGCCGTTCCCAATCGTGCTGAAACTCCGCAAAGCGATCCAGCATTGGATACAACCCGAAATTCATCGACCCCATGTTGAGCGAGGCAACCTCTGGCTGCAGTTCCGCTGCGGGCCGCATCCGTTCCGCCACCGTCATATGCGGTGAACCGCCAGTCGTCAGATTGAGCACCGCCCTGGTGCCCTGCTTGAGTTGGGGCAGAAAGGCGCGGAACGCCTCCGGGTCCTGCGTCGGCTGCCCGGTCTGTGGCACCCGCGCATGCAAATGCAGGATGGCCGCCCCGGCCTCCGCAGCGGCCAGACCATCGTCAATAATCTGCTGCGGCGTCACGGGCAGATGTGGCGACATGCTGGGTGTATGGATCGCACCTGTCACGGCACAGGTTATGATGACCTTGCGGCGGCTAGCCATGTCTCGCGCTCCTCTCGCCAATCCTCTCACCACCATCACGCAACCAAGCCGTCCGTGCCAGTTCAAAATACCGACGTCAGACCGGCGGCCCCGCTGGCGTCATGTGGCCCCAGAGTGAGCCAATCGAAATCGCCGTGCACCAGACCTTGATCAACAGCAGCGGCGCGTATTGAAGTAGTCCGGCTTCGCGGCCGACAGGTCATCTGGTGCAGTTTCGCTTTGATCATGGCAAACAGAGAACTGAGAACAGGTACATCGCGGCGGCAATATGAGAGCATGACTCTCGCGCAAGTCCTCGACATTTTACCAAGTCTGGCCTCGCGCCGCGAAATACGTGCCCGCCGTTCTCACTGCGACCAAGAAATGGTCGTCGCGGCTGACAGGCTATTTGGCATCACGACCGAGCCTCTGGCTCTCGGGTTCGGCAATGATCCTGATCGTAATTGAGATGGGCTGGATTGCGCTGTCGGCAGGAAAACAGGCCTTCATTATCAAGGAAAGGCGTGAGACGTGCCCGCGCGTGAAGCGTTCCTCGGGATATTAACGCACCTTTCTCCGAACACTTTAAGGTGTGGACCCTGCGTTCGGGGCTGCGGGCCGCCTCCTGGTTGCCGCGCGTGATCAACTCCTGACGGTCGCGGGCGGGCCGAGGTTTGGCACGAGAGGCCCCGCCCCCATTCACGCGATCAACCCGGCCCCGCTGCCTCAGGCCACAAGCGCCGCGTTGTTGGGCGTGACAGCATTGAGCCGCGGCCTCGCGGGTTTCGAGACCTTACCCCCGATCAGGACAAACTGACCGACCAGCCTGTTCAATCCGGCGGTTTCTTCGTTCAACACCTGGATGGAAGAAAGAGACTGATCGACCATCGCGGCGTTTTGTTGCGTCACCTGATCGAGCTGTGAAACGCCAACGTTGATCTCTTCGAGGCCCTGCGCCTGCTCCGTCGACCCCCGCGCGATGCCACTGACCAGATCCGATATCTGTGATACCCGCGCAACCACCGAAGATAGAGCCTTTCCGGCGCTGTCGACCCTGTCCACGCCATTCTTAACATGTTGCGAACTGTCGCTGATCAGTGTCTTGATCTGGCTGGCCGACTGTGACGACCGCTGCGCGAGCGCACGGACCTCCGACGCAACAACGGCGAAACCGAGACCGGCATCCCCGGCCCGCGCCGCCTCAACCCCGGCGTTGAGCGCAAGCAGGTTCGTCTGGAAGGCGATATCGTCGATGACCCCGATAATTTGAGAGATCTTGTCGGACGATGTTTCGATCTGATGCATGGCGCTGATCGCTTCCTCGACAATCTGCCCGCTTGTCGAGACGTCCTGCCGAGCGTTGACCACCACGGCTTCGACCTCCTTGGCATTGGTCGCCGCAGCATTCACGCTTGTGGTCATTTGTTCAAGCGCCGCTGCGGCCTCCTCCAGCGTCGCCGCCTGGCTCTCGGTTCGTGAGGACAGTTCCGAAGAGGAATCGTGCATTTCATTCGCCCGGGACTGGATGGATGCGCTGCTGGCAACGATTTCGGTCAGCAGTGTGTTCAAACGGTCCACGGTTTCATTGAAATCCACGCGCAGCGCTTCGTAGTGGTCAGAGAAAGGCCGGTCGATCTTGTGGCTGAGATCACCGGACGAGATTTTCCGCAGACCCGTACCAAGCTGATTGATCACCTTTTCGCCTTCCTCACGGGATTTGGTTTGCTCATCCAGAGCGGCGACGACGCGTTCCGAAATTGAGTCCACATCGCGCGCAATCATACCGATATCGTCTTTCCTCAGATCGTCTGCTATCCGGATGCCGAAATCGCCCTTGGCCACCGTCCGCAGCGCGTCCCGCAGGCGTTCGATCGGCTTTACAATCGAGTGTGTCAGCTTGATGACGTTGTAACTGATCCCAGCCGTGGTCAGGATCGAAAGCAACAAGAGGACATAGATAAGCATCAAATCCTGTTCTCTGGCAGTCTCTGCGGTGCGCACGGCGTGCGACTGGATCATATCCCCCAGCGCGCCGAGATCGGTCTCAAGCGTGTCGAATTGCGCCTGAAAGGCCGGCAATGCGGCCCGTCCGGCGGCCGCATCCCCAAAAGCGATATCGGCGGTCTGCTCCGCCGATGCCAGGTAATTGTCCACCTTTGGAATGGTTAGGTTCACCTGCTTGCGAACCGCGTCCGGGAGGTCGAGATCGAGCAGCGCCGCGACATTGCTGCGGAAGGTTTCGACAGACTCGGCGAGGGTTTCGCGACGAAGATCGCGCTCCTGTTCCGTGCCTTCCGGCCCGGTCAAGACCGCCATAGCCACGTTTGCCATGAGACCCTCGTGCATCATGTCGGCCATCATCTGATGCCGGATCGCCCGCGTTGCGGTGATCTGACTTTCCAGCGCAAGCTCGCTCTTCCATAGGCCGTAGAGGCCCGTGGCCGACAGAAGCAGTACAGCCAAAATTGATACAACGCCGGAAACTCTCAACTTCGTCTTGATCGGAAGAGTGCGCAACATTCTACTGAATCCCACTTCGGTGCTTTGCCGGAGTGGATAGGTCGAAGCGGTAAACAATCTGAAAAGTCTCGTCCGAAGTTCTCCGGAAAAATTGAATTGTGACACGAAGTGTCTGTGTTCAGATCGCGCAAAGCCCTTATTGCAGCGTCCGGCCCAATCCCGGAGCGCCGGAAATGACCAAACCTGCCGCGCATCTTAGCGAATGTAGCTTGCCCCGTTCACGTCCAGGGTTGCCCCGGACAGATGGCGGCACCGGCCCGACAGGCAAAACGCCGATAGCGCCGCAATATCCGACGGCGGCACGAATGCCCCCATGGTCAGCCGATCCTCGACGACCGAACGCCCGCCCTGGCTTTGGGCAAAATCACGGCTCATCTGTGTATCGACGACGCCGGGCGCGATGATGTAAGTCTGAATACCATCGCGGGCGTATCCCGTGGCAACGGTCTGCAGCGCCGCCTTGAACGCCGCCTTGGAGGCCGCATAGGCGATGGTTTGCGGATTCGTCACGCCCTTTTGCGCGGCCCAACTGCTGATGCCGACGATCTCTCCGCCGCCGCGCGTGCGGAAATGCTTCACCGCGGCGCGGAGCAAGGCAGAGGCGGCAAACACATTGACCTGGAAGGTATCGGACCAGACCTGATCCCACGACTCCTGCGGATCGTCGATTCCGCCTGCGAACTGCATCATGGCAGCATTGTTCACGATCCCGTCGAGCCCGCCGGTTTGGGCCAGAGCAGCTTCGAACAGCGCATCCGCCCCGCCCGGAACAAGCAGGTCGCCCTGAAGCAAGATCGCGCGCTCTTTTGGAACCCCGTCCATCGTGGCTTCGGCACCGGCGCGGTCCCGCCCGTAATGCGCCACGACCCGGGCGCCCTGCGCAGCCAACTCCCGGGCAATCGCCTGCCCGATGCCCTTGGAGGCCCCGGTCACGAGTATCGTCTTTCCGTCCAACATGCGGTGATCTCCGTATTGCACCCTTGACGGGATTTACATTTTCGCACAAATGTTCACATATCGAACAAAATGGAGTGTGGCAATATGAATGACGTCACCGACGTGCTGATCCTCGGCGCCGGGCCGATTGGCAGCGGATTTGCTGCCGCATTCCTTGCCGCGGGGCTCAAGGTCACGCTGTGCGATCCGGCTGATTCTGCACGCTCCGGCGTCGCCGCCCTCATCGACCGGCATGGCAAAGCCATGGAACTGGCCGGGCTGGCCGCGCCGACGGGCGGGCCACAGATCATCGGTGAACTGCCGCACCGGATCGATGCCTCTTTGATCCTCGAAGCGGGCCCCGAACGTCTGGACACCAAGGCCGCGCTGTTCGAAACCCTGCTCGCCCGGAGCCTGCCAGAGGCGGTGCTCGCGACAGCCTCTTCCGCCATAGCAATGTCACAGATCGTTCCGGATCGCGCGAAACAGCGGCGCTGCCTCGTCGCGCACCCCGCCAACCCTCCAAGCTTGCTGCGCATTATCGAACTGGTGCCGGCGCCGGGAACAGCGCCCGAAACCCTCGACCGCGCAGAGGCTCTTTTCCGCAAGGGAGGTTTTGATCCCTCGCGCCTGAATCACGAAGTGCCCGCTTTCGTCTTCAACAGGCTGCAATCCGCCTTGCTGCGGGAAGCCTATCGTCTGGTCGATGAGAATGTGATCGGAGTCGAGGCGCTGGATCGGTTGGTGCGCGACGGGCTTGGGCCCCGATGGGCGCTCTCCGGACCGTTCGAAACCGCCGATCTCAACACGGCGGGTGGCATTCGCGGCCATGCCGAACGCCTCGGCCCCGCCTATGCCGCGATCGGGCGGGCGCGCGGCGAACACGCGCCGGACTGGTCGGCGGAGCTGGTGGACCGGGTCGAGGCAGAGCGACGCGCCCTCCTTCCCGAATCCGACATGACGGCGCGCCGGGCCTGGCGCGAGCAGGCGCTGGCACGGTTGCTGGACGCGCGCCGCGAAATCCTAAACAGTGCTGCGTCATGACGCTTTTCTTCACCTTCGACGACACCGAAATATCCTGCGCCGAGACGGACTCGCTCGCCGCTGCGTTGACGCAGGCCGGTTACCGTGCTTTTCGCAAGACGGAAAAGGACGCGCAGCGCGGGGTGTTTTGCGGCATGGGCGTCTGTCAGGACTGCCTTGTCACGGTGGATGGACGCCCGAACCAACGCGCCTGCATGACGCCCGCGCGGGATGGCATGGTCGTGCAGACACAAGTCGCCCGCCCGCCCCTGACCGCGCCCGCCCAGGTCCTTCGCAGGGCGCAAAAGCTGACGCCCGACGTCCTGATCGTCGGAGGCGGAGCCGGTGGATTGTCAGCCGCAATTGCCGCCCGCGAGGCAGGCGCCGAGGTTGTCCTTCTGGATGAACGCAAGGTGCCCGGCGGTCAATACTTCAAGCAATCCGGCGATCCGCGCGCGACACCGCTGGACACGCAACAGGCGAGCGGCAAAGCGCTGGTCGAGGCCGCGCTAACCGCAGGCACCCGGATCCTCGCACAAACCGAGGTTTGGGGCGCGTTCGACGGGCCGCAGATCATGGCAACAGCGCCAGACGCCGTCTACGCCATTGCGCCCCGCACGCTGATCATCGCCACCGGCGCCTATGAGCGCCCCCTGATGATCCCGGGATGGACGCTTCCCGGCGTCATGACCGTGGGCGCAGCGCAGACGCTTTGGCGCAGCTATCGCACCCTTCCGGGAAAGCGCGTGGCGCTGTTCGGCAACGGACCCCTGGTGGCGCAGGTTGCCCTGGAGCTGGCCGACGGCGGTGCCGATGTTGCCGTTCTGGCGGAGGCCGCAGCGGCCCCATGGCGCCGTGCACCGGCAGCGCTCGACATGATGCGGCGTGATCCGGCCCTGGCGCGCAAGGGTATCGCCATGCTCGCCAACCTGCGCCGCAAAGGCATTCGCGCCCGGCATGACACGCTGCCTTCGGAAATCCGCAAGACCGAAAAGGGGCTGCACGTGCGCTATGTCCAGGGTGGAGCCGAACGCTCTGTGACGGTCGACGCTGTCTGCCTCAATTTCGGCTTTCAACCGCAAAACGAGATCCTGCGGCTTTTGGGGGCGGACATGCAGTATGATCCGCGCTTTGACCACCTGCGCGTCACACGAAGCAGGACCTGCGAAACCTCTGTTTCCAATGTGTTTTCCATTGGCGACTGCAGCGGGTTGGGTGGCGCGCCAGCCGCGATGGTCGAAGGCCGCATTGCCGGCCGGGCCGCCGCCGGGGCGCCGCCGGTTCCGCAGGATCACGACAACCTTGAGCGTCACAGGGCCTTTCAACAAGCGCTCTGGCGGGTCTATTCCGCGGACCTGCCGCGCCCCGAAGACATCACGCCCGAAACCCATGTCTGCCGCTGCGAAGAAGTGACAAAGGCCGAACTCGATGCCGCTCTGGCGGACGATCCGACCGACATTGGCGCCCTGAAGCGCGCCACACGCATCGGCATGGGCCGCTGTCAGGGGCGCTACTGTGCGCCCGTGGTTGCAGGCATCATGGCTCGCAGGCTGGGCAAACCGCTGGAAGACCTGTCCTATTTCGCGCCGCGCATTCCGATCAAACCGGTTGACATCGCAGCGATCACCGCCGCCGAAACGCTCCTGGATCAAGAGGATGGCTGACCCGGATCTGCTCATCATCGGGGGCGGGATCACCGGCCAATGTGCGGCGCTTGCCGCTGCCGATGCGGGCGCGCGCGTGACCATTGTCGATCGCAGGCGGAATGCCGGATCGCATGCCAACGCCGGCAGCCTGCACGTGCAGATGCAAAGCCGCTTCCTGCGCCTCAACCCGCATCTCGCCGACAATCTGGAGAACTCGCTTCCGCTCTATCTCTCGGCGGTCACGGCGTGGGAAGCCCTCGACGCGCGGCTTGGCGGCGTCGAACTCACCCGTGAAGGCGGGCTGATGCTTGCCGAGAACCCTGAGCAAATGGCGTTTCTGCATCAGAAGGCCGAACGCGAAGCCCGCAAGGGGCTCGATGTCGAGATCCTCGACCGTGATGCGCTGCATGATCTCGCGCCCTGGCTTGCTCCGGACATCGCCGGAGCCGAGCTTTGCCGCAATGAAGGCAAGCTCAACCCTTTGATAGCAAACCGCAAAATGCAAGACCTCCTGAAGGCCTCAGGTGTCGAGATGATCGAGGATCGCATCACCTCCCTGAGCGATGGCGCGAGACCGGAGGCACAGGGCGCGCGCGTCTACCGCGCCGGAGCCATCCTGATCGCGGCGGCCTGGGGGGCGGGTTCGCTCACGGAACCGCTCGGCCTGTCGCTCGCCACGCCGCCCGAACCGCTGCACATGAATATCACCGAGGCGGGCGACTACCAGATCCGCCACCTCGTCCAGCACGCCGAACGCCCCATCACGCTCAAGCAATTCCGCTCAGGACAGGTGGTGATCGGTGGCGGATGGGCCGCCAGTCTTGCCAACGGGACGGGGCGGACCCCCACCATTCGCTCCGACAGCCTGATGGGCAATGTGGCGCTGGCCTCGCGGATCGCACCCGGTGTGGGCGGCCTGCGCATTCTGCGCACCTGGGCCGGGTATAACACGCCCGTCGATGGCAAGGCCACGATCGGCGCGGCCCGTCCCGGTGGACGCGTGTTTCTCGCGCTGCCGGGGGATGCAGGGTATACGCTCGGACCCGTCGTCGGACAAACCGGCGCCGCCGTGGCCCTCGGCACGCCATCCACGATCGACCCCGCACCCTTCGATCCGGAGCGGTGGCGTCAGTAAGCCAGCGACTTCTGAATGTCCTCGGCGGTTTCCTTGAGCTTCGGCAGATACGTCTCGATCATCGTCTCGGGGGTCGCACGCACGGTCGGCACCGCGATGTTGATCGACCCAGCCATGACGCCGGAGCGATATTTGAGCGGAATAGCGATGGACAAGAGCCCTTCTTCGAGCTCCTGATTGACCAGGGACCACCCCTGTTCGCGCACCTGTTCGAGGATCGCCCGCAACTCGGTCTTGTTCGTCACGCTGTGCCGGGTGCGGGGCACTAGGCGGGCATTCGCGATGATACCGTCCCAGTTTTCCTCGGGCTGCGCCGCAAGCAACACCCGGCCATTCGCCGTATAAAAGGCCGACTGGCGGCTCCCGACGCTGATCCCGACGCCGATGATGTTGTGCGCCTGGACACCGGCCACGTAAACCACATCCAGACCATCGAGGATCGCTGCCGTGCAGCTCTCTCCGGTCTGCTCTGAAAGTCGCTCCATCAAGGGCCGCGCCCGGTCCCAGATGCCGATTTTGGACAGCACGGAAAAGCCCAGATCAAGCACCTTCGGCGTCAGATCGAACAGCTTGCCATCGGTGACGACATAGCCCTCCTTGACCAGCGTCAGCAGAAAACGGCGCGCGGTGGCGCGGCTCATGCCGGTTTCATTCGCCACCTCGGTCAGTGTCATTTTCTTCGACGTGCGGCTGAAACTCGACAGGATTTCGAGGCCGCGGGACAGCGAGCTGACAAAATCGCGGCTGGACAGCTTTTCCTGATCATCGCCCGCATCGGCAGCGACGGTGCCGAGCTGTGTATCGCTTCTGGCCTGAACGGGATTGATCTTTACGGATTTTGCCATCGGGCCTCTCACTCTTTGTGCGCATATCGAACTAGCACCGCCAAACTCGAAGAGAAAGAGATCTTTCATTCCGGGCATCAACAAAAATGCTTGCGATTCGAAATTACAGAGTTCAATAATACGAACATATGTTCGATATGCGAACATTGCCAACAGGGAGTGTCACATGACCATCACCAAAAGGATGAGCGCGGATCTACCGCGTCGCTCGGTTCTGACCGGAATGGCCGCGGCAGGCGCCGCCGCCCTCATGCCGCGCCGTATTCACGCACAGGAACAGATCACCCTGCGTTGGTGGTCGCCGCAGTCGTCGCCAGAGCAACTGGCCGCCTACAAGACCCAGATCGCGAATTTCGAGGCCCTGCACGGCAACGTCAAAGTCGCTTTCGAGAAGACCTCGGACGAAGGCTACGCTCCGCAGCTGGCCGCCGCCTTCGCGAGCGGCGACGTGCCGAACGTCGTCACGCATCTGCCCAGCTTTGCCGTGTCCAACTACTGGCGCAACGGCCTGCTGGAGCCCTTCAACGATGTCATCGAGATGATCGGGCCGGACAAATTCTATCCCGGCGTCAACCGCATCTACGAAATCGACAAGGGTCAGTATGCCGGCACCTCCATCGGCAATTCGGCGGCCAACGTGATCTGGCTGCGCAAGGATCTCATGGAGAAGGCGGGCATCGACGCCAATCCGCGCACCTGGGACGAGCTTCTGTCCGCCAGCAACAAGATGCAAGGCGGCGGCATCTATGGCGCCCCCCTGCCCTACGGTCGCAATTCGATGACCTCACTGATTTTCATCGGCGTGATCCATCAGGCTGGCGGCATGGTCTTCAGCCCGGATCTCGATGTGGCGATCGACAGCCAGGAAACCCGCGACGCGCTGGAATTCTACCGCGCCATGCGTGAGTATTGCCCGCCCGGCGCCACCAACTACAGCTGGGGCGACAGCCTGACCGCCTTCACCTCCGGCGCCTGTGCCACCGGCATCTATACCGGGCGCGTGCTGATCAATGTCGTCAACCAAAATCCGGCCATCGCGGATCATGTGACCTGCGACACATATCCGACCAAATCCGCCGATATCGACCCCTGGACCTTCAACGACTTCCCGTCGGTGTTCATTCCCAAGGCCGCGAACCACATGGAAGCGACCAAGCAGTTTGCCGCCTTCCTCTTCGATCCCGAAGGCTACATCCAGCAGCTGCACGCAGCCCCCGGTCACGTGCTTCCGGTGCTGTCGAGCATCGCGGAGATGCCCGCCTATCAGGACAATCCGATCATCGAAAAGTACTCCGCCGAAGTGGACATCATGTCCACCGCCGCAGCGAACGGGTTCAATCTGGGCTGGGAGAGCACTGCGCACCAACCCAACACCCGTGCCGGCGAGATCGTGAACTCCGGCCTCATCGCCGAAATGGTTCAGCGCGTCGTGTTGAATGACGAAAACGTCGATGCCGTTCTGGGCGAGACCGCCAAGGGCATCGAAAAAATCATGGCAGGCTGACCTCCTCGGCCCGCCAGACACCGGCCCGGCGACCCGTGAATGGTCTGCCGGGCCACACTTCCCACAGGAGGCTTCATGGCAGTCATCACCACCGATCCGCCCGCAGGCGTCGCCGCGCCGCTGGAGCGGGCCTATGCCCGACTCGGAATGCTCTTGATCGCACCGACGATCCTCGTGTTCTCGATGGTCATCGTCTATCCGCTTCTGGCGGCGATCTACCTGTCGCTGTTCTCGATCTACACGCCCACGCTGCAGGGCGGGTTTGTCGGCGCGGCCAATTACATCGAGCTTCTGACCGGAAAGGCATTCTGGCATTCGCTCGGCGTTACACTGGTCTGGACCGTCGGGACGCTCACCATTCAGATCGTCGCAGGCGTCGGTCTCGCCCTCCTTCTGCATCAGAACATCTGGTTTCGCTCGCTGGCGCGCTCGCTGGTTCTGTTCCCATACTTTTTGTCCACGGTTGTCGCCGTGCTGGTGTGGAAATGGCTGTTCAACGATCTTTATGGCGCGATGAACCACGGGCTGATGCAACTCGGCATCATCGACATGCCGGTGGATTGGCTGGGCTCCATGCCCAATGCGATGATTGGCGTGATCCTCGTCGGGGCGTGGAAGTATTTCCCTTTCGTTGTCATTGCCGTGCTCGCCCGGCTCCAGACCATTCCGGAGAACCTCTACGAAGCCTCGCGCATTGATGGCGCAGGCCCGATTGCCCGGTTCTGGGACGTGACGTTGCCGCAGCTCCGCTCGGTCCTGACCGTCATCATCCTGCTGCGCGCCATCTGGGACTTCAAGGAATTCGACCTGCTTTACCTGCTCACGGGCGGCGGGCCGGTCACATCGACCCAGACCCTGTCGCTGCTTGTCTACCAAGAAGCCTTTGGCCTGAATCAGATGGGCCAAGCCGCCGCTTATTCCGTTGGCATGATGCTGGTGATGCTCGTGTTCATGCTGCTCTACATCCGCCAGACCAAGGAGAAATCGGCATGAAGCTCCTGCGTCCTGTCCTGCTCAACCTCGTCACATGGTCAATTGTCCTGCTGATCGCCTTCCCGCTGCTGTGGATGATCGTGACCTCGGTCAAACCACAGACCGAACTGTTTCGCATCCCTCCGACCTGGCTGCCGGAGACCATCACCTTCGAGCACTATTGGCGGCTGCTGAGCGAAACGCCATTCCTGCGCTATTTCCGCAATTCGGTGGTGCTGGCCACGACGACGACGCTGTTTGTTGTCTTTCTCGGCACCATCGGCGCCTATAGCCTGGTGCGCTTCACCTATCGCGGGCGCGACACGTTGGCACTGCTGGTGCTGTTCACCTATCTGTTGCCTTCGGTGGTGCTGATTATTCCGCTCTACCTGATGATGGTCAGCCTGGGCCTGTCGAACACGCTGTTCTCTCTGATCCTGGCCCACACCACCTTTGCGCTGCCCTATGCGCTCTGGCTGCTGCGCTCCTTCATGGAAGGGATCCCCGAGGATCTGGAAAACGCGGCGTTGGTCGACGGCGCCTCGCGCCTCGGAGCCTTCCGCGATGTGATCTTCCCGCAATTGTTGCCGGGCATCATCTCCACCGCGCTCTTCACCTTCATCCTGTCGTGGAACGAATATCTCTACGCTCTGGTTCTGGTGAATTCCGACTCCGTCGCCCCGCTGACCACCGGCGTGATGTCCATGCTCATCTCGGCGTTCAACATCGAATGGTCCCTGCTCATGGCGGCCTCGGTGATGATGAGCCTGCCGCTCATCGTCGTGTTCGCCTTCCTGCAAAGCTACCTGACCAGCGGCTTCGGTGCCGGTGGCGTCAAGGGCTGAAGAAAGGAGCCATCCATTGGCCAACGTAACCTTCCAGAACGTCCACAAACGGTTCGGCACCTATGTCGCGCTGGAAAAGCTGGACCTCGACATCCATGACGGCGAATTCGTCGCGCTTCTCGGACCATCGGGATGCGGCAAGTCCACGACCCTGCGCATGCTGGCCGGGCTCGACTTTCCGACCAGCGGAGAGATCCGCATCGGTGACCGCGTGGTCAACGACCTTGCGCCCGGCAAGCGCGACATCGCGATGGTTTTCCAAAGCTACGCGCTCTACCCGCACATGACTGTGGCCGAAAACATTGCCTACCCGCTCAAGAAACGCGGCATCAAGGGGCGCGCCCGCGAAGACGCCGTGCAGAAGGCGGCCGAGCTGCTGCAGCTCGAAAGCGTCCTGCACCGCAAACCGAAACAGCTGTCCGGGGGCCAGCAGCAGCGGGTCGCGCTTGGCCGTGCCCTGGTGCGCGAGCCGCGGGTTTTCCTGCTCGATGAACCGCTCTCGAACCTCGACGCCAAGCTGCGCAGCTACATGCGGGCCGAGCTGATCGAACTGCACCGTCGCCTCGGCAAAACCATGGTCTACGTCACCCACGATCAGCTGGAAGCCATGACCATGGCGAGCCGGATCGCGGTCATGCATGGCGGCCTTGTCCAGCAATTCGACACGCCCGATGTGATCTACAACCGCCCGGCCAACCGCTTTGTCGCGGGCTTTATCGGCACCCCGCCGATGAACCAGATCGCGGGTGCCGTCGAGGGCGGCGATTTCGTCATCGCCGGTCACCGCGTGCCCATCGACCGAACGGCATTTGATCCGAGCCTGAAGAACGGCGCGTCGGTTCTCGGCATCCGTCCGGAGTTTGTCCGGATCGGCTCGCCCGCCTCCTCGGAGGATCTGCCTGCCATCGTGCGGCTGGCGGAAAATACCGGGCATGAGACCATCGTCACGCTGGAGCTGCCCGACAGCAGCCGCATCGCCGCCCGCACCGAGGCGGGGCGTCGCCTTGATGTCGGGCAGCTGGTCGGCCTGCGGTTTCAGCCGGACGCCATTCATCTGTTCGAAGCCACGGAGAACGGCGCGCGCCTCAATCTCGATCACACCCCCGCATCGGTGATCCCGATGCGATCCAAGTAATCCCGAAGCACAGGAGGACGGGCATGAACGATCCCCGCGATCTAGACAGACGTTTCGTCTTTCACCCTTTCAGCGCCGCGCAAGGCCATGAACAAAGCGGTGCCTTGATGATGGCCCGGAGCGCGCAAGGCTGCTGGATCACCGACGACACCGGCAAGCGGCATCTCGACGCAATGGCCGGGCTGTGGTGCGTCAACGTCGGCTATGGCCGCGAACGCATCGCCGATGCTCTGGCCGATCAGGCGCGCAAGCTGAGTTACTTCCATGGTTTCAGCTCGATGGCGACGGAACCCGCGGCCATTCTTGCGGAGCGCGTGATGGCCAAGGCCCCAAGCGGGTTTTCGAAGATCTTCTTCGGCGCGTCCGGCTCCGACGCCAATGACACACAGGCCAAGCTGGTCTGGTACTACAACAACGCCCGGGGCAAGCCGGAGAAGAAAAAGATCATCGCCCGCGATCGTGGCTATCACGGTGTCACGGTCCTGTCCGGGGGGCTGACCGGCCTGCCGGGCCTGCACGCGGGGTTTGACCTGCCGCTGCCGATGATCCGCCACGTCTCGGCGCCGCACGGCATCTGGACCCGTCTGGAGGGCGAAGAGGATGCCGCCTTCTCGGCCCGCCTTGCACAGGAACTCGAAAACACGATCCTTGCCGAAGGGCCGGAAACGGTTGCCGCCTTCATCGCAGAGCCCGTCATGGGCGCGGGCGGCGTCATTGTCCCGCCCGAGGGTTATTTCCCGGCCATTCAGGCCGTATTGGATCGCTACGATGTGCTGTTGATCGCCGATGAGGTGATCTGCGGGTTCGGCCGACTTGGATCATGGTTCGGCGCGCAGGCGATGGGCATGTCGCCCGACCTGATGTCCGTCGCCAAGGGCATCACCTCCGGCTATGCTCCGCTCTCCGGTGTGCTCGTGGGCGACAAGGTCTGGCAGGTGATCAGCGGAGAGGGCGCGGCCAAATACGGCGCGTTCGGCCATGGCTACACCTATACCGCGCACCCGGTAATGGCGGCGGCGGCCTTGGCCAATCTGGACATCGTCGAAGAAGAAAACCTTGTCACCCGCGCGGGTGAAATGGGCGATTACCTGAATGCCGCCCTGGCGCGGGCCTTCGCCGATCTTCCCATCGTCGCCGAGGTGCGCGGCAAGGGTCTGATGGCCGCTGTGGAATTTGCCCGCCCGTCAAAGCAGGGCTGGCAAAAATTCGACCCATCGCTCCAGGTTGGCCCACGTATCGTACGCGCGGCGCTCAATGACGGTGTCATCAGCCGCGCCCTGCCCAATGGCGATGCCGTTTCGTTTTCACCCCCTTTCACCATCACCCCGGAAGAGATCGACCTTGCCGTCTCGACCGTTCGCAAGGCCGCCGGGGCGGTTTGCGATGCGCTGCGCGCCGATGACGCGCACGCCTTTCTGTAACGCAAGCCAAGGAGAGTTCCGTGGATAGAAACTCGATCACATGGTCCGGTGCCATGCCCGCAATCACCACCCCCTTCACCAAGGGGAACGACGTCGATCACGACGCCCTGACCGCCAACATCAAGCGGCTGCTGGATGCCGGGGCGACCGGCGTTCTGGCCGCGGGCTGCACCGGTGAGTTCTGGTCCTTGCGCGCCGAAGAACGGCGCGAGGTCTACCAGACGACGCGCGCTGCCGTGGGCGATGCCGGAACGGCCATCGTCGGGGCCGCAGGCATTACGCCGCGCGACGTCATCGCGGCGATGGAAGACGCGGCAAAGGCGGGGGCAGAGGCCGCATTGGTCATGCCGCCGTTCTTTGCCCATTTGTCGCGGGAGGAAATCATCGCGCATTTCACCGCCGTCAACGACGCCGCGCCCCTGCCGATCATGCTCTACAACATCCCCGGCAACGCGGGCAACGCGCTGATCCCAGAGATCGTGGACGAGCTGGCGGATCTGGAAAACGTGGTCGCCATCAAGGAAAGCTCCGGCGATTGGCTGAACTTCCATCGCACCCTGTCCATCGCGAGCGATCGGATCCGGGTCTTCTGCGGGCCGTCCTCCACCATCGGCGTTCCCGCCATGCTGGCCCAATGCGACGGTCTTGTGGATTGCTTTCCCAATGTCTGGACCGGCCTGCTCGATATCTGGCCGATGATTCAGGCGGGCGAGTTCGACCGCGCCTGGGCGCTGCAGTCGCGCGCGCAGGAGCTGACCGACCTGTTCGTCACCGGAGGGCGCACGCTCTATCCCGCCACCAAGGCCGCGATGGATTATCTTGGCCTGCCCGGTGGCGGCGTCCCGAGGGCGCCGTTGCAACCGCTCAGCGGCGAGCCGCTGGCCGGCCTGCATCGCGGATTGGATGATTTTCTACAGGCCGTTGAAACGGCGGCTTGAATCCGGGGCGCAAAACGCGCCACCTGACACCGAACCAAGGAAGGAACCCCCATGGACCTGGGTCTGAAAGGCCGTCGCGCCATCGTATCCGCCGCAAGCAAGGGCCTCGGCCGCGCTTGCGCCATGTCGCTTGCCGCCGAAGGCGTGAACCTCGTGCTGAACGCGCGCAGCGCCGACGCTCTCGAAGCCACGGCCGAGGACATCCGACGCGCGTATGGCGTCGACGTCACGACCGTTGCCGCCGATTTCGTTACCGCAGAGGGCCGCGCGGAAATTCTCGCCAAAGCCGGTGAGACCGATATCCTCGTCACCAACCCCGGCATCCGGCAGATTCCGGGCGAATACGAAGACTGGACCCGCGCCGATTGGGACGAATGGTTCAACGCGCATTTCTTCTCTTCGCTGGAGATGATCACCAGTGTGCTGCCGGGTATGCGCGCCCGCAAATTCGGGCGCGTCGTCAACATCTCCGTCAGCTTCATCAAGTTCCCGCAGCCGCATTTCGCACACAGCCATTCAGCGCGTCTGGCGCTGTCCGGGGCCATCGCGTCGCTGGTCAAGGAAACCGTGCGCGACAATGTGACGATCAACACCGTGTGCCCGGGATTTTTCGACACCGATGCGCTGCACACCAATCTGCACAACCACGCCCGGCGCGGAAACACGACCTATGAGGCGATTGTCGAAAACCGCATCCAGAGCGTGCCCGCAGGCCGCTTTGCCGATCCAAAGGAATGCGGAGACCTCGTGACCTTTCTCTGCTCCGCCCAAGCGGGCTTTATCGTCGGTCAGAACATCATCAACGACGGCGGCGTCTATCAGGGGCTGTTCTGATGTCCCGCCTTGTGATGATTTCCGGCGGCGCGCGCGGTCTCGGGGCGGCCATCGCCCGCCGTTGCCTTGCCGACGGGCATCGCCTGTCCATCGGTGTGCGCGATCCGGCAAAGGTTGCGGAGGCCTTTCCGGATGTGCCTGCCGATCGGCTCATGGCACATCGCTTTGACACTGCCGCGCCCGAAACCGCGCAGGACTGGGTCGATGCCACCGTGGCACGGATGGGCGCGCCTGACGCGCTCATCAACAACGCCGGTATTTTGCGGATGGTGGATTTCACGCGGGGCGATGAAACCGACCTCGACGACCTTTGGCAGGTCAACGTCAAGGGGCCCTTCCGGCTGATCCGCGCTGCGTTGCCGCATCTTCGGGCCTCGGGCCGTGGCCGTGTGGTCAACATCGCCTCCACGGACGCCAAGCGGTATCGCGACGCTTCGGTGTCGCTTGGTTATGTCATGACCAAACAGGCGCTTCTGGCGATGACACACGCGGTGCGCTTTGCCGGGTGGGAGGACGGGCTGCGCGGCACCGCCATCTGTCCCGGTGCGATCGACACGGAAATGATCGACGGCATTCCCGGCGTCACGCCCAAGGCGGAGCGGCTGAAACCGGACGATGTGGCGGCGATTGTCTCGCTGGTGCTCAGCCTCCCCAACCAGGCAAGCATCCCGGAGATCACCGCGAACACCCGCTTGGAAAGCACAATCTGAGGCGATCGAAAAAATATCCCTCTGACATTGCCAGCAGCGTCCAGCGTGACGCAAATGCCCCGCTCCTGATCCAGACAGGGGCGGGCGCGCGGTCTGGTCGCGTGTAGGCCCCGGGCAACAGCGCATTTCGACGCCGCCGGCGGCTATCAACCCTGCCCCCGTTTCGCACCACGCGGAAAAACGGGAGAGGCGCGCAGGCTCCCTCTCCCGTCCGCACGTTATTCCGCCGCCATGACCTTGCCATGCTTGCGCATATGCGCGCGCCACGTGGTCGCCCAGACCCCCGGCTCATCGAGCGCAGAGGTCAGCGCCCGGATCGGCCCGTTGTGCGGCGCGGTCTTGACCAGTTCCGCATCGGCGTAGGCCTCGCCGACCACATGCTCCATCACGTCGATCCAGTAGTCGATATCCTCTTTCGACCACAATTCGCCCGCCTCGGGAGTGAAGGGTTCCGCCACCAGCCACGGCTCATGGCTCAGCCACAGCGCGTCGATGCCGAAATCGGTCATGCGGTTCGAGATCTCGAAGACCGTACAGCCGGTATCCGCCGTGACCTGCTCGACCGAATGGCGCGTCATCTCCATGCGCGGCGCGTCGATCCCGGGGTTCGAGCGGCTCACGCCCCTGACTTGCCCCAGCCGCAAGTCCATGTAATTGTTGGCCAGGACCGAGATATCCGCCGCATCGCGCAGCCCCTCGGCGCCCATGGCACGCGCCCATGCATAGGCTTTCATGACCTGCGGTGCGTTGCCCCAGAATTCCCGCACGCGCCCGATGCTCTGCGGGCGATCCTCGTCCAGCCTGTAGCTCTCACCCTCCTTGACGACAACCGGGGCGGGCAGGAACGGCACCAGATGTTCGGCGCATCCATAGGCTCCCACCGCCGGACCACCGCCCCCCTTGGGCGCGCCAAAGGTCTTGTGCAACATGTACATACAGGCATCAAAGCCAAGCTCGCGCGCCCGCAGACGCGACATCACCCCGTTGAAGTTGGCATGATCGTAGAAGCACAGGCCCCCGGCCTCGTGAACGATCCTGACCCATTCCTTGATGTCCGGGTTGTAGATCCCCATGTCGTCCGGATTGTTCACCATCAGCGCCGCCGTGCGCGGGCCGACCACCGATTTCAGCTGCTCGATGGAGGGGTATCCGTTTTCCTCCAGAGACAGGGTAATCACTTCGAACCCGGCCGTGTTGGCCGTCGCAGGCGAACAAGGGTGCGTCTGGATCGTGGTGATGATCTGGTCACGCTGCTGCAATTCACCCCGGCTGGCGTGATAGGCACGCGTCACGCAGGCATGGGTATAGGCGGCATCCGCCCCTCCGCCCGCCTGAAAGACGAACTGATCCATGCCACTGACTTCGCACAGGAAATCGCTGAAGTTGTCATAAAGCTCCAGTACGCCCTGCAAGGTTTCGGCCTCTTGCAGCGGATGCAGACCCTTGAGATGCTCCAGCGTGGCGCGCTCTCCGATCCGTGGGTTGTACTTCATGGTACAGGTGCCGAACAGCGACACGCCCATCATGCCCATGGTCATCTGGGACAGGTGCAGATAATGGCGCAGCGCATCGTGTTCCGTCACTTCCGGCAGCGCCGGCGCGGTCTTGCGGGCGGCCTTGACGGGCAGGTCGGGCGCGGGCGCATCGTCAAACACGATGCCGCGCCGACCCGTGCCGGTCATTTCCATCACAACGGGTTCGGACCATTTGGCCGCGCGAAACCCTTTGGACGTTTTCAGGTAATCCTTGATGGGAGCGGTCATGCCAGGGCCTCCTTCACTGCTGTGACCAGTCGGTCGATATCATCGGAGGTATGCACTTCGGTCACGCAATAAAGCGCCGCGTTTCCGGCAATACCGGCCTCGCCGGTCAGATCCTTGCCACCAAGAATACCCTGCGCACGCAGCGCGGCGTTCACCTCTGCCACCGGCCTGTCGAACGTCACCACGAATTCCTTGAACACGGGGCGGGACAGATCGACCTGCGCCCCCGTGAGCGCGTTCAACGCCTGCGCCGCTGAGCGCGCGCGCGCCATGATCAGCCGCCCCACCTCGGCAAAACCCTCCGGACCCATCGCCGCCATGTAGGCCGCATTGGCCAGTGACCACAGGTAGACCGAGTTCCCGGTCCAATCCTTGCCTTCCTCCCGCATCCCGTAGGACGATTGATGGAAAAGCGTCAGGCCAAAGCCATATTCCCCCGGCTCGCGCGTCTCGGAGATCGAGATGTTCAGCGTGTTGTACTCCCGGGCATAGCGCTCGTTATCGGGCGACGCGATGAAACCGCCGACACCGCCGCCCGCATACATGTGCACACCCAATGGCTGCGTCGGACCAACGGCCAGTGTTGCCCCATAGGCGCCGGGCGCTTCCAGCAATCCGAGCGACAGCGGGTCCACGCCGACAATCGCCTCGGCTCCGGCCTCCCGCGCAATGGCGCAGAGCGCCGCCGGGTCGGCGTCGATCACGCCAAGATACCCCGGTGTTTCGAAATACAGCGCCGCCGCCCCGTCGATCTTGGCGCGCAGATCCTCCCGATCCAGACATCCATCGGCTCCGACCGACACGGTGACGATCTCGATATGCCGCGCCATTTCAATGGGTTCGCAATAGGTCTCCAGAACCAGACGGCGTTCGGGGTCCATGACCTCCGGCACGACGACCTTGCGCCGACCGGTCATGCGCGATGCCATGCGCACCGCGTGACCAATCGCACAGCCCCACGAATAGACGGGCAAGCCGACGAAATCCATCTCCACCAGGGCGCCGATCTGGCTGGTGAATTCAAACCATGCCTGATTGCGCCCGTGATCCGACGTCGGAGAGCCGAAAACCGATGTTTGCCATTCGTATCGCCCGACCACCTCGTCGCAGATCGCCGGGACATAATGTGGCCACGCCCCGGCCCCGCGAAAACACGCCGCCTGCGCAAAAACCGTGTTCTTCGCCATCAGATCATCGAGATGCCGCGACAGGGCGACCTCGGAGGCGAGCTGCGGCGGCAGGTCCAGCGGGCGCGTCATGCGGTGGTCTTCGGGGATCTGGGCGAACAGCGCCTCGATATCGTCCACCCCAAGCGCGGCAAGCATCTCGGCCTTGGCCGTGCCGCCGGAATTGGCCATCCATGGATGTGCTTTCATCGTCCTCTCCTGTCTTGTCCTTACGCGACCACGCGCATCACCTGCTTGCGGTCCACACCGGTGATCACCGGCCAGTATCCCGCAAGCAGGCAATCCAGCTCGGGATCGCCTGTGTCGATTGTCAGTTCGGGCGGGCGCAACGCCGCCAGCTTGTCCGCGCCGCAGATCACATCGATCTGCGGCACTCCGGCCGCGCGCAGCACAGCCGGTGAAATCTGTTGGTTCCCACGTCCCAGAACGAACCCCTGTCCGCCGACAACCGTCAGCACGACACACACCGTCCGCCCCGCAACGCGCGCGAGCAATCCGTGCTCGTCCAGGTCGGTCGCTGTGATCTGGCCGCGTTCGGCCACATCCACGCCAAGGAGCGTCCCGCCGCCGATCCGGTCCTTCAGCGCCATCATCGTCGCGCCCGGCCCGAGGACATAGAGGGTGTCATCGCGCAAACGCGCGGCATAGGCCGCAAGAGCGGCCCCAAGATCCCCAGCCGTATCGGTGTTGCCCGCCTTCGGGTGCTGCCGGGCGCCCGTTCCGTCGAATGGCGTGCGCGCCACGCAATGCAGCTGCGCGGACAGCCGCCCGGCCCGCCGCGCGACCTCGTCGATATCGAGGATCTCGACCATCTCTGTGCGCCGTCGCGGATCGGCCAGAAACGCCGCAGCCATGAGACCGGCCCGTTCCGGGCTGCGGGCAAAGACACCCGAATGCATCTTGACCCCCGACGGAATACCCAGGATCGGCACACCGCCCGAATTGGCGGCGCAGATATCCCGCGCCGTGCCATCGCCGCCGGCGAAAAGGATCAGATCTACCTTGCCCTGCATCGCGGCGACGCTGGCCATCGTATCCTCTGCGGTCCCGGTCAGGGGCGGCACGGCAATCCGCTCCCCGCCACCGCAGGCGGAGGCCACCGGACCGACGAACACCTGCACGTCGCCACGGCTCTTGAGCGCGCGCATGGCTCGGGCCGCCCTCTGCGGCGCCTGAGACCGATGGCTCAATGCGGCGGCCATCGACGCGATATCAGGCGCGTCGCTGCCCTTCTGAGCCAGCGCACCGCCAAGCCCGGCAATCGGATTGATGACCACCCCGACCCGATTCATGGCACCGCCGCATATTTTCGGACACTTGTTCGCATAATGAAACATTGCCGAAGCAAGCTTCGATGCGCAAGCGGTTTTTATCGCATGGCGAACATATGTTCTTAACCGCCCTGAAGGGCAGAAACGACACCCCGCCCTTCACCGCTCCATCCGCCAACAGCGCCGCACCGCGCCACGGTCACGACGAAAAAAGCCGCACCTGCTCCGGTAAATGAAAAGTCCGCCGGGTGAAGGCGTAAAGAGCCCGCAGCAGGTCCTCCACGGAAACCGGCTGAACATCGAAGTGATCCGCTCCGACCTCCAGCAGGGCAATGCCCCGGCTGCGGTTGGCCTCGCTCAGAAGCGCGATGATCGGCGTCACCCGGTTGCGCGCCCGCAGCGTCCCGCACAGGCTGTGCACGGTGTCGACTGGCACACTTTCCATGATCACCAGCGCTGAAACCATGGCCTTCTCAATGAGGTTCACCGCCTCCTGCGGCCGCGTCACCATGATCGGGAGGAACCCCCGACAAGTCAGGCATTGATTCAGAACGAACCCCGGCATCTGCGTGGTGCCGAGGATCGCAATTGTTTCTCCACCGACGGGCGGCGGGCATGAGGCTTTTGTCACGCGGGTAGTCCTGCCTTTTTTCTTGTGGCCCGGAGATACCTCCGGGTCGTCTCATATGCGCTCTCGGGTCCCGACAGCAGCGCGGTGCCCACAAGCACCCCGTCAAAGCCCGCCGCCACGGCCCGGCGCACGGCCTCCGGCGAAGTCAGGCCCGAGGCACTGATCAGCAGGCCACCGTGCTGCGCCCGCCCGAGGGCATACAGCGCTTCGCTCTGCTCGATCCCGCCGTCATCCGTTTCCTGCGCGCGGATATCGCGGTTGTTGATCGCCAGAACAGCCCCGCCGGGCAGGCGAAGCCCATCCAGCTCGGCCGCGCTCGCCGCCTCGACGAAAGGCGTCAAACCCATGCTCAGGGCAGCCTCCGCCAAGCGCAGCACATCAGCCCGGCGCAGCAAAGTGCAGGTCAGCAGGACCGCTGCCGCCCCGGCATCCTTCGACGCCTCCAGATGCCGGGCCGAGGTGATGAAATCCTTGCGCAGCACCGGCAGACCCAGCGCCGCCATCTCCGTCACCATGCCGATATGGCCCTTGTGCCAAGCGCCCGTCGTCACCGACAGGCAGGGCGCTCCGGCATGCAGGTAGTCCCGTGCAATCTCCCGCACCGACCGCTCGGCCAGCAGCGGGCCCACCTTGGGCGAGCTTGGCTTGATCTCCGCAATGAGCGGGCAATCCTCGCCGCTCAACGCCTCGTGAAACCGCTGCCTCATGCCATCGCCGCCAGCCTCGGCGCTTCGGCGCTGGCAAAGGCCTGCGCCCGCTCAAGCGTCCGGTACGGCGCGCCATCCGCCATGCAATCCAGCGCCAACCACGTGCCTTCGGCCAGGGTGCGCACCACGCCCCCCGCATGCAGCGCCATCCCGGCGTTGAGCGCCACGGTTTCGGTGCAGGCCCGGCTGCCCCGGCCTTTCAGAATGTCGGTCAGAATTGCGATATTCTCCGCAAGATCCCCGCCTGCCAGATCGGACAGACCACTGTCCCGCCCAAGCCCGAGATCGCCGGGGATCAGCCGATGCGGCAGGGTCTCCGCTGCTCGAACCCATCGGTTGGTGCCGACGCTCAAAAGCTCGTCAACCCCGAGGTTCGAATGCACAACCACCGCCGGAATGCCAAGCGATCCGGCGATCTGATGCACCTGTTCAAACAGCCGCTGGGACGACGCGCCGATCACGTGGGCTTTCATCTCGTAAGGGCAGATCAGCGGCCCCAGGGCATTGACGAACCGCCCGATCATCTTGAACGGCAGGGGCATGGCGGCAATCGCAAGCCGCTTGCACAGCGGCGCATAGCGCTGCGGCGCGGCAAAGGCGAGGCCGCAATCGTCCAGCATGGCATTGGTAAATTCGTCCGACGCGGTCCGGGCAAGGCCAAGCGCGTTCAGGATGTCCCCCGATCCGACGGAGGAAGAATAGGCGGAGGAGCCACTCTTGAGCACCTTGCCGCCTGCCGCCGCCACGACAAAGGCCGCGGTGGTCGAAATATTGAAGGTCGAGCGCCCGCCCCCGGTGCCGACGATGTTCACAGCCGATTTCGCGGCGGGCAACGCCTCTGGCGGGTAGGTCTCGCGGATGAAGCGCACGAAACTGCGCATCATCCCCAGGGCGGACGGCATCGCCGACAGCGCGGCGAGGACCGCCACGGTTTCGGCCTTGGGGCGAAGGCCATCGTCGGTCGCCCGCCAATAGTCCAGCATCGCGTCTTCGGTCGGAATGCGGCCAGCGATCAGCTGCCCTGCGGTCTTTTCCGGCGTCATGGCCTTCGCTCCTTTTTCGGTGTGGTATGACCGGCGCCCGTCAGGCCGCCTGCATCTGCTTTGCGTCGATCATCGTCTCGATCTGACCGATGGTGCGGTACAGATCCGCGTCCAGCTCATCGGGCGTGATGGTCAGCTCGAACTCGCCTTCGAGAAAGGCGATCAGCTTCAGCACGCCAAGGCTGTCGACAATGCCCGTGTCGATCAGATCGAGATCGTCGGTGAGCTGGGCGGCGGGAATATCCACCGCGAATTCTTCGGCAATGAATGTGCGCAGGGCAGGATAGGACATGGAAATCTCCTTTTTGGCTGTCCGTAGGTCTGTCAGGCCATCACGCGGATGCGCTCTGGCAGTTTTGAGCCAGCATGCGCCGGCAGGCCTTCCCGTTGGAGTTCTTTGGAACCGCCATCAGGGAAATCGTGAAATTGCGCGGGATCGCGGCGACGGGCAGCCGCTTCATCAAATGCAGCCGCAAGTCGAGACTGGTCAGCCCGTCGGCCTTGGTCTTGACCCAGGCGTTCAGCACCGTGCCGTCGCCGGATTTCGTGATAAAACACAAAGCCTCGCAGACGCCGGGATGGGCGTTCAGATGCCCGTCTACCTCGTTCAGGTCCACCCGCACGCCGCTGAGCTTGACGATGCTGTCATTGCGCCCGACGAAATGGATCAACCCGGCGCGGTCCCGCCGAACAATGTCGCCAGAGCGGTAGTAGAGCTTGCCACCGTGCTGCACTGTCGCGCGCGCCGTCAGCTCCGGATCCGAGTACCCGCGCATCATCGTCGGACAATGCACCCACAATTCGCCCTCGCCCTTACCTTCGATCACCGCGCCCTCGGGGCCTGCGAGCAGGTATTCGACATAAGGCAGCTTGCGGCCCAGCGGCAGCGGATCGGGCGGGTTCTCGCGCGGCACTTCGTAATAGAAGGTGTCGTTCGTTTCGGTGCAGCCATAGATATTCAGCACGCGCGCATTGGGGAAAATCGCGAAAAGCCGCTGCAGAGTCTTCGCAGGCATCGGCTCCCCGGCAAAAAGCACACAGCGCACCTCGGGCAGCACCGGATGGCCCGGCGTCTGGGCCACCAGCTTCAGCGCAGAGGGCGCCGAGTGCCAGACCGTCACCCCCGCCTGCCGCATCATCTCGATCAGCTTTGCGCCATTGCGCGCGGTCCTGGCATCGGCCAGCGCAAGGTCGGCCCCGGACATCAGCGAGGCATAAATATCAAGGAACGACAGATCGAAGGCAAAAGGCGCATGGCTGAGCAGGCAATCGTCGATGTTCAGATCCAGCTCGTCCACCACCCAATCCTGAAACACGTTCAGGGCATGGGCTTCGATCTCCACCCGCTTCGGCCTGCCGGTTGAGCCGGAAGTGTGCAGCACCGCAGCCAGACTTTGCTGCGAAACAACCACATTCAATCCCGTCCCGGAGGCCGCCACATGCTGCGGCGTGGCGCCCGGTCCGGTCATTTCGCTCAGATCGACCAAGGGAACCCCGGCCTCCACGGCCCACCCCGCAAGGCGCGGCGCGGTACTGGCGTCCACGATCAGCGCCGACGGGTGGAGATCGGCCAGAATGTCCATCAGCCGCCCGTCCGGGTGCGCCGGGTCCAGCGGCGCATAGGCCCGCCCCCCCGACAGCACCGCAAGCACCGCCGCCAGACAATCGGGCGTTTTCTCTGCACAGATCGCAATGCTCTCTTCGGCCATCATCCCGGGCCCCGGCAGATGCGCGGCAATCGCTTCGGCCATCGCCTGCAACGCGCGATAGCTCACCTTGCCCCCGGCGCTGTCGAACACCGCCGCACGCGGGGTCTTGTCCATCTCCACGCGCAGGCAGTCGGAAAAGGCCCGCGTGCCAACGATCTGAAAACTTTCCTGATGCAGCATGTCACAATCCCCCTTGGATCAATCGCTTCTGTTCAAAGGCCCAGCATCGCAGCGATGCGGTTTTTCTGAATGTCGGAACTGCCCGAATAGATCAGCCCGCCCATGGCGTTGCGCAGATGGCTCTCGATCCCGGTCTCGGTCATGTAACCGGAGCCGCCATGCAGGGTGATCGCGTCGATCGAATTGGCCACATGCGCCTCCGAAATCGCCAGTTTGGCCGAGGCGAATTCCAGCGAGGCATTGCCACCCCCCTCCATCGCAATCACCATGCGGCTCAGCCAGCTGCGCGCCGATTGCAGCCGCATATGCATATCCGCGACCCGGTGGGAAATCGCCTGATGGCTTCCAATGGCCGCACCGAATTGCTGCCGCGTCCTGGCGTGTTCGATGCAACGATCCAGCTGCCGACGCATCTCCCCGGTCTGCAGCGCGAAGATGGTCAGGATCTCCCAACGCATGACGTAATCGAGGATCGAGAAACCCTGCCCTTCCCGCCCGATCAGCCGCCCCGCCGGCACACGGACGCTGTCGAAATGGAGATCCGCCATGGGTGCGGTCCGCAACCCCATCTTCTTGCGCGGCTTGCCAATGGTGAAGCCTTCGGACGCGGTATCGACGGCAAAGGCGGAAAAGCCGCCAAGCGCGCCCTTCGTCGGATGGGTGCGCGCGTAGACCACCATGACATCGGCAATCGGCGCGTTGGAAATAAAGCACTTCTCGCCATTCAGGATGTAGTCATCGCCGTCCCGCACCGCCGTCGTCTTCATCGCAAAGGCGTCCGAGCCGCTGTCCGGCTCGGTGATCGCATGGGCGCCCACAAGTGCCCCCTCGGCCAGCTTCGGCAGCAGCGCGGCGCGCAGGGCGTCCGAGCCAAAGCGCGCCACCGGCAGGCAGGTGCTGCACAGATGCGTCGAGAGCGAAAACCCAAGCCCGCTGTCCTCGCAGAGCGCCCCGAACGCCTCAAACAGCTCCGCCAGTTCCGGCACCGACAGCGCCAGCCCGCCATGCTCTTCGCCGGTGACAACGCTCGTCAGCCCCGCCTCGACCACCGCCCGCCAACGATCCGCGCCAAAGCGGCTCATCAGATCATCGTCCTGCCAGCCCGCGTTGAAGGACGGCGCCCATTGCGCCAACCCCTCAAGCAGCGGGGCCATCATGTCGGGGCGGTAATTTTCGGAAACACCGCCAAGCGGCAGACTGCGGATCGTGCGCATCACATCTCTCCAATATCGGGACGTTCAAGAATGAGGCTGCCGTTCAACCCGCCGAACCCCAGCGAGTTTTTCATCGCCACGCCGGACGACAGACGCCGGTCGGTCCCGGCGAGCGGTAGGGAAAATGGAATGGCCTCGGGGTCCTGCGTGGTCAGCATCGGCGGCGCGCTCCCGGATCTCAGCGCGAGGATCGTCGCGACAATCTCGATGGCGCCCGCACTGCCGAGCAGGTGCCCGGTGCTGCCCTTGGTCGAGCTGATGATCAGATCGCCGGCCTCCGGTCCGAACACCCGGCCAAGCGCCTCGGCCTCCGCCGCATCGTTCAACGGCGTACCGGTGCCGTGACAATTGACATAGCCGATTTCCTCCGCCTGCCGTCCGGCCTGCGCCAGGGCCTGCTGCATCGCACGGGTCAGCCCGCTTGCGTCCGGGCTGGTGATATGGTGGCTGTCACTCGACAGACCCATCCCGCTCAGCCGCACGATCGGCGTCGCGCCGCGCGCGCGGGCGTGCTCTTCGGCTTCGATCACCAACATCGCCGCACCGTCCCCGATCACCATGCCCTTGCGGGTGCGATCAAAGGGCCGACAACTGTCCCGGTCCATGGCGCGCAGCGCGTTGAACCCGGCGAAATCCGCCTCGCGCATGCGATCGCTGCCACCGACAAGCATCACATCCGCATCGCCGCTGCGCACCCGCGACAGCGCATAGGACATCGCCCCGAGCGACGACACGCAGGCGCAGGAAAACCCGCACACCGGCCCGCTCAGCGCGAACACCTCGGCCAGAACCTTCGCCGCGCTCGCCGGTGTGACAAGGTCCGGCGCCACGCGCTCCCCCTGCCCGGCCATCAACGCGTCGCTGTAGTCATCCATCAGCCCGCCCGAGGTCGTCGCCACGGCGCAGCCCATCCGCGCAGGCATCTGCGACAGCCCCGCCATACCAATCGCTTCGAGCGCCGCAAGCAGGCCATGCCCGGCGCAGTCGATCTGCGCCTGTGTCAGGTCCGCGATCCGCCCCGTCTGCGCGGCCTGTCTCAATGCCCCTTCGGTCGCGCAAGGGTCCGCGGCAAAGGCGCGCCGGGCGCGAAAGCCCCTGGTATCGAACTGCGGCGGAGCATCCGGTCCCGGGCCGCCCCCCATCAAGAGCGCCTCGAACGCATCAAGCCCAAGAGCCCCCCGCGCCACCACGCCCAGCCCGGTCACGACAACACCCCGGCTCATGTGCACAGGTCCATCTGCCTGATCCCGATGCGGGCAACAACGCCGCTGCCCGCCGAGGCGGCTGCTGCGATCTGCCAATGCTCCGGGCCGCGATGGCCCACATCCGGGCTGTGCAGCAGGTCGTGCACGGCCAGAAGGCCGCCCGCACCGAGAAAGTCGAGCGGGCGGGGGGAAAACGTCGGCGCGGCGGCCTCATCGGCACAAACCGCGATCAAGTCGGAAGACGGCGGGTCCACAGGCGCGCTGTGCACGGCGGTGATCACCGGCAGTCCGGCCCGGCCACGGGCCAGCACATCGCGCTCCCGCTCCAGCAGCAAAAGCACCATCGCCTCGCCAAAGGCCTTGCCCGGTGTGCTCTGCGCGCGGGCGGACAGGTGATCGGCAATCGGCGGCGCGAAATCCTCGTAGGCCGCCACCAAAACGCGATCGCAACGCCCTTCGTTCAGCCAATCCATGGCGATCTGCAGCGCATCGAGCCCGGCCGCCTCAAGGCTCACTGCCGCTAGGCAGGGCCCTTCGATTCCGTATTCGATGGCCGCCGCAGAGACCGGATAATTGTGCGTCGCTTGCGCAAAACTCACCGGATCGACACCGCGCGGCCCCTTCCGGCGCAGGCGAAAATGCATCTCGAACACCTGCGAGCAGCCATAATGCGAGCCGGAAATCAGCCCGGTGCGCGGACCGGCAATCGCCGCGCGGCTGAGCCCGGCCTGCGTCAGGACACGGGCGATCATGCGATCCAGCCGGTGCGAGACGCGCGTATGCCGTCCACGGCTGGTCCGGGCGTCCGCCTCTGCCGCGCCATGATCGAGGTAATAAACAGGAAAAGGACCAAAGGGCGCATCTGCCACGGGCCGCTCCGGAGGGAGGAAGTCCTGGTTCGCGGCATCGGCCAGACTCGCCGATATTACGATGCTGTCCGTCATGTCAGTGCAACCCTTTGGTCAGTCGGTGGGGATAAATGCGCCTCGGCCACCTGGGAGGAGTGGCGACCGCGGCGCGGACAGGGAGTAGAAACGAACGAGGTTTCAATAAGCCGAGCTGTCACCGCCCAGCGAATGACGTTCATTGCCCTTGAGCGGCGGGTTGAACACACAGACAAGCCGCATGGTCTTGCTCGCCTTGAGCCAATGCTTGTCGTGCTTGTCGAGCGCGTACATCGTGCCGGGTGTGATCGCATGCGTCTCGCCGGTCTGCTCGTCGACAACTTCGCCTTCACCCTCAACACAGTAGCAGGCTTCCAGGTGGTTCTTGTACTCAAGCAAAGACGCCGAGCCAGCCTCGACCACGGTGTCGGTCAGCGAATAGCCCATCTTGTCATTTTCGATCAGAAGGCGGCGGCTTTTGCCGTTGCCCCAATCCACATCGCGTTCGGTATTGGCGATTTTTTCAAGCGAATTGATAATCATGGTGTCCTCGTGTGAAATTAGAAATCGTCCAGGATATTGAGCTTATGTTTCCGCCACCCTGGCATGAATCATGTATACCCCATATACTTCGTGGATAGTTTGCAGTTTTGTTGCGAACTATTTTTGTTGAACACGAAAAATTCACCACATGGGCAGAGGGTTTCACCCAGCATGATCGCCCTGTGACAAAGTATTTAACCCATTATTAACAATCGGTTGGAACGAAAAAGGCCGCCGTTATACGGCAGCCTCGCTGGGATTAAATCGAATAATGGAATGGTATTTGCGCCAGATCACGCCATATCGGCGACAAGCGATCCGGATTTGAACTTTGTTTCTGTCTGAAACATCGTCGCATGTTTTTCCTGCAGGCCACCCAGGATCATATCGTAGGGCAAATCACAATATTCGCCATGATCACACATTATCTCCATATATGCGCGCCCCGAATCGTCAAAAGCATGGTGAACGCAATCCTGCTCGCCATCGAACTCCAGCGGCGTCATGCCATAAAGCTGACACAGGCGCGCATTGAACACCGGGGTCGCCTTGATCCACCGGCCATCGAGCTGCAGCGAAACCAGCACGTGATAATGGAACACCGTCGTCCCCATCATCCGGGCAAGTTGCGGTGAGCACAGGTGATTTTTCACATCCGTCAGCCACAGCTTCGCCGGGATTCCGGCGCGGCGCAGCAGCGCGGTATAGACGATGGATTTGTGAATACACAGGCCCGAGCGCCGCTTCAGAATTGCACTCGCCCGCATCTTCGGACGCGAAAAATCCGCGTTGTAGATCTCGTAAAACAGCCCGTCCCGCACCGCGTAGAACAGATCCACGGCAATCTGCCTGGGATCGTCACCGCTGTTTGCCGTGGCCTTGTCAAAAAACGCCGCCACGCCGGGATCGTCGTAATCCAGGAACTCGGTCGGTGCGAGAGTCTCGGGTGTCATGTCACATATCCTCCAGAGTGGTGCAGAGCGCATTGGGCAAGACCACGCTGATTTCCGTGCCGATCCCAAGCGTACTTTCGATATCAATACGCCCGCCAAGCCCGTTCACGATGGTCTTGCAAAGATAAAGCCCAAGCCCATAGCCCCCCGACGCCCGTCCCCGGGATTCATCGGCGCGCCAGAACGGCTCGGTCATATAACTGAGTTGATCGGCGGCGATGCCGATGCCTTGATCCTTGACCGCGATGCGCATGTCACACCCCGTCTCGCCGTCGCCGGAAAACCGCACCACAATCGGATTTCCCTCGCCATATCGCACGGCGTTGCTGACAAAGTTCTTCAGCAGCACGCTGGTCAGGAAACTGTCGAAATAGGCGGTCTTGCGTCCGGTATCGTTCCGGATCGAAATATCCACACCCTGATGGGTCAGCTGCGCAATCTGTTCGCGGGCATAGGGCTCGATGTCGATGAAATCGGCCGAACTCTCACCGGAACTGCGCTTTTCCGCGGCGAGGATCGACGACAGGATCTCCTCGACCACCGAAATATCCTTGCTGATCTGATCGCGGAGCGTCGCGTCGGGCACCATGTCCTTGCGCACTTTCAGGCGCGACAGCGGCGTCAGGATCTCATGCGGCAGCGCCAGGAGCATATGGCGACGGCTTTCGTGAATCCGCTGCAGCTCCGCAACCATCTTGTTGAAACCATCCGCAAAGGTCCGGTATTCGCCGAAGGTCTTCTCAAGCGGGATCTGATAGCTCAGATCCCCCTCCTCGACCCGGCGAATGCCAAGCGTCAGCACATCGAAGGGCAGCGTCAGGCGCCGGATCAGCAGGTAGATCGCCGCAATCGCGAACAGCACCGACATGACCACGATCCCGACGAGAAACAGCGCATAGGTCGAAATCGGCCGCCCGAATTTCGGCAGGACGCTCACCGTATCGCCGCGCACCGACACGGCGGCGTAATTGTCGCCCAGACGCCGAATGGCGATGCCATCCTTGTCATCCACCGCATCCTCGTAAATCGCTGCGAACCTTGAATTTTCGGCCTCCTGCCGGGTCATCAGGATCATCGGCTCCTCGCCGATCACCTTCACCCGCTCGCCGGGATTCAATGCGCTTTCGGTGAAGGCATCGAACAACGCACGCGCCAGATACCGGCGCGGATGTTCGTCCGCCACACGCTGCAGCGACAGCACCAGGACAAGGCTCAGAAGCGCCGTCGACGCCAGCGTCGCCCAGAGAAGATGGCTGAAGACGGACCGGGTGCGCACCCAGAGTTTCGCCTGCTCGATCGCGGAAGTCATGAATTCTGCTCTGCCTTTATGCAATAGCCCTGTCCACGCAAGGTCTTGATGAAGTCCGAGGCCAGCCCCTGATCGCGGAACTTCTGACGCACCCGGTAGATGATCGTATCAATCATAGCGGGATCACTTTGCTCGGTGTACCCGATATGGGTCAGAATATCGGCGCGGCTCAGGATCACGCCCTCCGCATCCGCCAGCGCCGTCAAAACCCGAAGCTCCAGCTCCGTCAGGTTGACCGCATACGGCCCGTAGACCGCAGACATATGCGTCGGCGACAAGTGCAAGCCGCTGTGCGCATCCGCTTCCGGCTCCGGGGCAACGACCCCGCCGTCATCGCGCTTGCGCCGCACCACCGCACCAATCCGGGCGACGAGTTCCCGCATCTCCACCGGTTTGGCGACAAAATCGTCAAACCCGCCTTCCAGCGCCACGATACGGTCCGTCAGCTCCGCCCGCGCGGTCAGCGCGACAATCGGAATTTCCGCGTAAGGCTTGCCGCTGGACCGGATCGCGCGGCACACGGCCATGCCATCCAGCTCGGGCAGCATCATGTCCAGCAGCAACACGTCGAACGCGTCCCGGTCAAGCTGCTCAAAGGCCTGCGACGGGGCATGGGACAGGCTCAGCGCCATTCCGTATTTTGCCAATACCGGCTGCATCAGGCTGCCCAGCTCCTCATCGTCGTCAAGAATCAGTACGCGCAAGTCTTTTGTCCTTTTTTCATTCAGCGTGACTGTGGGAGACGCGGGCCGCGACCGGCGCGGCCTTCCGCGTCAAAAGGTATAGGTAAGGCCCATCTGCACGGAGCTCTTGTTCGGATTCGCGCCATAGATCGAGCTGTCATCTCCAAACGTCGTGATACCGCGCAGGTTGAACGATCCATTCCGCCCCACAGGCACATCGTAGGAGATTTGCGCCAGGCCGCTACCATCATGCTGTACATAGAAGCCAAGCAGCGAAATATCGCTGTCGCCCCAGATATCGTTCCACGCCGCGCGGGCGAAAATCTGCTGCTGGGCCAGCGGTTCCTGGCGGCGCGCCGCAACACCGTAGATCGCACCAGCCGCCGCACCATCCGGCCCCGCAGCCCCGGCAAGCGCGTCAATCTCAGAGCCGCTAAGCCCCGCTGTATTCAGATGATATTCCAACGTCAGGGAAATATCCCGCTGCCCGACGATCTGCGTCGGCAAGGCCCAGTTCAGCCCCAGCGCCGCGCTCCAGTGCCAGTCTTTGCCCTGCCCTGCGCCAACGCCGTTGCGAAACCCGAGAGAGCCAAGAGACGTGCCCAACGCCTCGTCCGCAATCGACAGACGCTGCTGCGCCATGACCTCGGAATAGAGCACCAGATTGTCCCCGACACCGCCGCTCAGCTCAAAGCCGAGGCCCGGATCGCCGTCGATCATCACCGCATTGGCAGTCAACGAAAGGTTGTTTCCTGTGGGCGGCGTGAGCTTGAGAAACCACGCCTCTGTCGGGTTCGTCCGGTGCAGCTGCAAACCATAGTTGTCCGCATCGGTCCAGACCGTGCCCATGTCGGCGTCGATCTCCGGGCGGTAACCGGCGGTCACCAGTGTCTGACCAATCGTCGTTGTCCCGGTCAGGGCCAACACCCCAAGCCGCTCGTTGCGCCGGTCCGCCGGGGCGGCACTGCCGGTCACCACAAGACTGTCATCCTTGAACCAATCTGTTGGATTGTAGCCCGTCGCCACGCCATTGCGGATGTTGATCCGGCCAAACTGCACCGTGGTCTGCGGCCCGAGCGCAAAGCTCAGCGCCAGCTCCTGCACGTCGAAATTGAAGTCATCCTCGAAGCGGAACGCCCGACCGGACACCGTATCCGCCCGCGCCCGCAGATTGAACAGCAGACTGGTTCTGTCGGTGATCTCCCGCTGGCCGAAGTAATGCGCCGAGAGGCGAAAGGCATTCTGGGTATCGCCGGCCAGATCGGTGTTGTGGAAGGCGCGCGCCTCGACCTCCAGCGTGCCATGCCGGGGCCGCCAGCGGTCCTCCTCCACATCGGCAAGCATGACCGCCTCGGCCTCCGGATCAATGTCGCCCTCCGGGACCACCGGCGCGCCCGCCACATCCGGAGGAAGCTCAGCCTCCCCCGGAGCGGCTTCGGCAGTTTCCGACGCATTCGGCGCGGGGCCCGCTTCGGTTTGGGGAACACCACTCAGATCACCGGCGCCGGGCAGATCAGGCGGGAGGTCAAAATCCTGGGCCGCGGCGGGAAGGGCGAGAAAGAGAGCGAGCGCCGGAGCGACCGAATGCATCAGAAGACGGGTCATGGATGTGTCTCCTTTCTTGTCAAAAGTTCAGGGAACAGGGCCGGGCTCAGCCCTTGAAATTCGGCAGCCATTCCTTCTGGAACCAGCTTGCCGGAATGTTTTTGGAGCGGTAGTTGCCCATGGTCATCACGGTCACCTTGTTCGGATCAAACCCGTCGGCGATGATGATCTCGGTCGGCCGCGTTGCGCCCATGGCGCCCTTCAGCTTGCGATACCAGGCGACTTTGATCAGCTTGCCGGAGTTCGTGTAATACTTGCCCTTGATCGGCTGGTTGCTGCTCTGATCGACCCAGAAGTCCACCGCGCTGTAGGGGGCGGAGCTGGCCTTCTGCGTCAGGCGCAGCTTGTGACAATCGTGGTTTTTCTTGTCGCCATCCGCCACGGTCTCGGACCCGACGAGCGAGACATTGTAATCCCCGACAAGGTTCGAGCTGACAACATCCCCGTTCGAGGCATTGCCAAGCAGGCGCTGGCGCGGGGAAATCCGCACGGAGGCCTTGGACGACGGATCATAGAGCCAGAGGTTATTGCCATTGCGCAGCAGGATCTTGCCACGGTCAGCCGAGGGCGCATTGATGTGAACCAATGTCTGAAACTGGCTGCCCGTCGGGCGGGAATAGGTGGTGACCGTGGTCTTTTCCTTCACCCGGCCACGCTCATAGTTGATCAGGGCGACATCGACCGCAAAGCTCGTCTGCGGATTGCGGATGGCATCGGCCTTGCGCAGGATCGAGGCGGCGTTGTTGGCGGCAAAGGCCGGCAAGCCGAGCGAGCCCATGGAGGCGGCGGTTGCCCCGCCGAGGAGAAGATTGGCAAATGCACGACGATCGAGTTCCATTGGTCTTTCCTTTCGTGTGGCAGCACGCGAGGGGCTGCATGGAATTGGGGTTTCGGTTGAAATCTCAGGGGGCCGGGGCGCGGCCCCCTGTCTTGGTTCACTGTCTGCCGTCAAGCGCGCTGCAGGCTCTCGACGATGTTCAGACGCGCGGCCTTGAACGTCGGCCAGACCGAGGCGAGGAAGGACAGCGTCACCAGCACGGCCACCACACCAATCGCAAAGGTCGGATTGTCGAGCACCATGAGCTGCACGGTCAGCGGCGTGGCATTGGAGGGCGGCGTCCACTGCAGCCCGGCGGCATTGATCACATTGGAGATCAGGACAGCGGAGCCGAGGGCAATCGCCGCACCGATCACACCGATCAACGTGCTTTCGGTGAGGAACAGCGCCCGGACAAACCCCTTGCGGAAGCCAAGCGCCCGGATCGTGCCGATCTCCTTCACCCGCTCGACGATGGTCATCGAAATCGTGTTGACGATGGTAAAGACGATCACGATCGACAGGACGATGCTGACCACGATGAACATGAAGGTGAACATGCCGAAGATGCGGTCAAACGTCGGGTCCACTTCGGTGAAGTGATAGACACTCAGGTCCAGACCGGCCTCGCTCATCACCGTTTCGACGCGGGCCTTCACGGCATCGACCATGGCCGGGTTCGCGACCTGAAGCATCAGCGCCGTGGCTTCCTGGCTGTCACCATACAGAAGGCTGCGCGCCTGCTCGAAGTGCATCATGATAAAGCTGTTGTCGATCGCGCGGATCGCCTGCGCCTGTGCGCTCTCGATGCCGACGCGGGCAATGTTCGGCACGCCCGAGGAGGTGGCCGCCATGACATTCAGCTGCGGCTGCGCCGAGCCATTGCCCTGATCGGCCAGACCGGCCTCTGTTCCGACAAGCGACGAGAAATCCTGTTCTTCCCCGGCCAGGGCGACGGCATCCACCGGCGCATCCTGACAGTTCGGCACGTTCAGCGCCGCGCAAAGCCCCATCAGCCGCGCCATGCCCAGACCGACGATCACACTTTCCGAGCCGTCCGCCGCAAGCCCCGTTGCCGGCGTCACCTGCCCGATGTTCCAGCCATCCCAGCCGCGCATCGCGTCGATTTCCGCCGGTACGATGCCCGTGCCGATGAAGGTCTTGGAATTGCCGGTCTCGGCGTTCCCGGCCACACCGGCCAGATCAATCCGCGGCGTGATCACCGCGAGGGACTCGGACAGCATCGGATCAGCCGCCAGAAGCGCCGCCACCTTGTTCCAGTCCTTGATGGTGTAGGCATCGGGGTTGGCCGCGCCGAACTCCAGATAGCCGTCCCGATAAATCTGCAGGTTCCCCTGCTCCTGGATCATCGAGGTCTGCACCCCGTACCAGATCGAGGTCACGAAACCACCGAAGAGCAGCGCGGCAAGCCCGCCGATCCCGATGGCCAGCGCCGTGGTCACCGACCGCCGCGCGTTCTTGAAGATATTGCGAAGGGCAATTTTCCAGATCATATCCGTTACTCCCCGGCCGTCTGGCCGTCGATGATGTTGATGATGGCGCTGCCCGGAGTGATCAGATCGGTGTCATGCGTGCAGATCACCACGGAGGTGTTCAGCTCGGCCTTGATCCGATCCATCAGCGCCACGATTTCGCGCGAAGTCTTGGTATCGAGATTGGCCGTCGGCTCATCCGCGATCAGCAGCGTCGGCTCGCTGACCAGGGCGCGGGCGATGGCCACACGCTGGCGCTGGCCGCCGGAGATCTCGCCGGGGCGGCGATCAACGTACTCGCTCAAACCCACCGCATTGAGATAGTCCAGCGCCTTGGCCTTGCGCGCCGCGCCGCTCATCTTGCGGTTCAGCAGCGGGAACTCGACGTTTTCCCGAACCGACAGCACCGGGATCAGGTTGAAGCTCTGAAAGACAAACCCGATGTGTTTGGCCCGGAAATCCGCCGCCTGCCTGTCGCTCAGCCCCGTCACATCCTCGCCGAGGATCTCCAGAACGCCGCTCGTCGGACGATCCAGCAGACCAACCATATTGAGCAGCGTGGATTTGCCGCTACCGGACGGGCCGGTAATGAAGGTGGTCTCGGCCTTGGCAATGGTGCCGGACACGCTCCTGAGCGCGGGCACCTCGACGCGGTCCATCTTGTAGATCTTGCTCAGCCCCTTGAAGCTGACGGCGACATCACGGGCGCCATGCGCCCCGGGATTGTGCGCCATGTCGTATTGGAACGACTGCGGGTTATAGGCGGTGTTCACGGTTTCGGTCCTCACGGGTGGATGTTTCATCTGCATCCAATTTACGGACCAAGAGGCGATTCACTCAAACAACAAAGAGTGCTAAATCAACGCGCTTTGAATATGGGATTTTGACGATATGGCGAAAACCAGAACAGGACGCTCACACTCAATCATATTCGCGCCATAAAATCACAAAGCGAAAAGGAATGAATACAAACCGCCAAAGAAGCGCGGGCTCCTTCGGCGGCATGTGTCGTCTAAAGTTGTTACGGGCGGCGGGGTCAGGCGAGCTGCGCGCGGGCCGAAACCACCGTGCCGCGCTGCAATCCGTGCATCGCCGATGCGGCCAGACCCAGCGCAATCAGCGCCATAACTGCCCGCATGGTGTTCCAGAAATACCAGCCCGCGCTGTACTCGCTCCAGATCGGCCCCGCCTCTGCCCCCGAAAGCGTCCCCGCATCAAGCGCTTCCAACGCATGGTTCAGGGGCACATTGATATTCACCGTGGGCAGGAACGAGCCGCCGAAATACACCGCCGCCGCCGCAAGCAGGAATAGACCCGCCATCTGCTTTCCCCGGACATAGAGCAAGGCCGCACAGCCAAGCGTGATGATCGGGGTGAACAGAAAGGTGAACAGGAACACGCCATTCCGCGTCCCCTGGTTCAGCTTTTGCATGGCTTGAATGGCGTTGATTTCCGGCAGCGTGTTCAGACCCTGTATCACGGAAACCGAATAAGCATAAAAGAACCCACCAATTGCTCCGAACAACACGATGGGGACAAGGCACAGTATGTAATTGAGTCGAAACATGGATGAGACTCTCTTTGACAGATGGCGTTTTACTGCAGAAGAGAATAGCGCATGTCCCGCAATTTCGGAATGGCTCCAAACAACACTCGACAAAAAGGGGTATTTCCGGGATAAATGATTGAATATGACACTCTGTCACACACCGTCACGCCCCGGCATACGCTCTGTGATCCCATGATCAGATTCCGCCGGGTTTCGTCACGGTTCTCGCCCGCACCGCGCCATGTCTTCACGCGTGCCCGCAATAGTTGTGTGACGCGATGTGATCCGGCCGGGGAGGCCGCCGACCGGCGCGCCCCCTGTTTTCTCGACTCAAGCCCGACTCAGGCGACAGCGGGCGTCGTCACCTGGCCCACCAGCGAATAGCCCCGGCCACGTACGGTCCGGATGAAATCCACCTGCGCGCCCGCATCCTTGATCTTGGTCCGCAAGCGATAGATCAGCGCGTCGATGCTGCGCGAATAGATCACCGTGGTGCCATGCACCTCGCCCAGCAGGTCGTCGCGGTTCAGGATCTCGCCCGGCTTCTGCGCCAACGCCGCGATCAGTTCGAACTCCATCGACGTGGTGTCGAGCTTGGTCCCGTTCACCAGCACCTGCGCCCGCTGCGTCTCGATCTGCATCACATCGCCTTCCAGCGTGATTTCACAGAACAGGCCGGACTTGCCCTGCGGCGCCTGTTGTGCCGGTGCGGGCGAACCGGTCTGCGCCGCTGTCTCGGGTGCGCGTGTGCGCCGCAGAATCGCATTGATCCGCGCGACAAGCTCGCGCGGCTCGAACGGTTTCTTCACGTAATCGTCCGCCCCGGTCTCCAGCCCCACAACCATGTCGGTCAATTCGGTCCGCGCCGTCAGGATAATGATCGACACATCCTTATAAGATGCATTGGAATAGCGGATTTGGCTGCACATCTGCAGCCCATTGATCTCGGGCAGCATGACGTCGAGCAACACGAGATCGTATTGATTGGCCTCCAGCGCGGCGAATCCGGCGCTCGGGCTGTGAACGGCATCCAGCGCGATGCTGTAATTCTTCAGAACTTCCGCCGTCAGCGACGCAAGCTCGACATCATCATCAATCAAAAGAACGCGTATCATGACAATCTATTCGAAAATAACATAAAAAAACATGTGTCTGGCGGGCGGGCGGCGTCTACTCTCCGGGCAAGGCCTCAGTCGATCTTGCTGATGTGGCGTCTCTCGCATGAACGTTCCCTTACGTTAATCATCACCCAGCTTCGGCTTAAAGAAGATATGGCCGCATGTCTACAACCTATGGTGCATATTTCATGGATACTCGGGAAAGAAAACCTGCCATTTATAATCAGGTAAACATGACAGAAATGCGAAGCGAGACGCCGACCCGCCTGATCGTTGGCCTGTCCGGCGCGTCGGGCATGCCGTTCGCCTTAAGGTTGCTTGAGGTTTTGCAGGGGATCTCTGTCGAATCGCATCTGATCATCTCCAAGGCTGCGGTTCAGACCCTCGCGGTCGAGACGGAAAACGGCTTGGACCTGGCCAAATCGCTTGCCGATCATCTCCATTCCAACGCGGATATCGGCGCGTCCCTTGCCTCTGGCTCGTTTCGGGCGCACGGCATGATCATCGCGCCCTGTTCGGTCAAGACGCTGGCCGAGATCGCCAATGGAATCGGCTCCAGCCTTCTGACCCGGGCCGCCGATGTCACCTTGAAGGAACGCCGCCGCCTCGTGCTCGGGGTGCGCGAAACGCCCCTGCACCTCGGCCATCTGCGCAACATGACCGCCGCCACGGAAATGGGCGCGATCATCGCTCCACCGATGCCGGCGTTTTATACGCAAGGTCAGACACTTGACGATCTGGTGAATCACCAGGTGCAGCGCTGGCTCGATGCGCTTGGCATTCCCGTCACCCTCGCCCCGCGCTGGAAGGACGACACCGCCGGATAACGGCAGCGTGAACATCACACTTTACATAAGTGATAAAATATTACTTAATGCCCTCACAGAGCGGGAGGACGCTCTTTCAGGGAGGTAATACCATGACACTCAAAAACGTGCTCCTCGCGAGCGCCATCGCATTCGCACCGGTCGCGGCCGCAGCGGAGATGACCATCGGCTTCAGCCAGATCGGCTCCGAGTCCGGCTGGCGTGCCGCCGAAACGACCGTCACGAAACAAGAGGCCGAGGCCCGCGGCATCGACCTCAAATTCGCCGACGCGCAACAGAAGCAGGAAAACCAGATCAAGGCGATCCGCAGCTTCATCGCCCAGGGCGTCGATGCGATCCTGATCGCACCCGTCGTCGCCACCGGCTGGGACGAAGTGCTCGAAGAAGCGCAGGACGCAGAGATCCCCGTGGTCCTGCTCGACCGCACCGTCGACGCCGACAAATCGCTCTATCTCACCGCCGTGACCTCCGATCTCGTGCACGAGGGCAAAGTTGCCGGCGAATGGCTGGTCAACGAGATGAACGGCGAGGACTGCCGCATCGTCGAGCTTCAAGGCACCACCGGCAGCTCCCCCGCCATCGACCGCAAGACCGGCTTCGAGCAGGGCATCGCGGGCCACGACAACCTCGAAATCGTTCGCTCGCAGACCGGCGATTTCACCCGCTCGCAGGGCAAGGTCGTCATGGAGAGCTTCCTCAAGGCTGAAGGCGGCGAGAACATCTGCGCGCTCTATGCGCATAACGATGACATGGCCGTCGGCGCGATCCAGGCGATCAAGGAAGCCGGTCTGAACCCCGGAACCGACATCAAGATCGTCGCCATCGACGCCGTGCCGGACGCGCACCTTGCCATCGCCAATGGCGAGATGAACGCCACCATCGAGCTGACACCGAACATGGCAGGCCCGGCGCTTGACGCGCTCGAAGCCTACTTTGCCGATGGCACCGAGCCGGCGAAGTGGATCCAGACCGAATCCAAGCTCTTCACCAGCGCGGATGACAATCAGGCGATCTACGAGGTCAAGAAAGACCTCGGTTACTGACGCCTTTCGCGGGACAGGCGGCTTCCTCCCGGCTGTCCCGCCCCTGCCGGGCCCTTCCTCGGCCCGGCCCTTTCCGCTTTGACGGCTTTGAAATATCCAGCCCCGCGAATAAGGTCCGGTCATGACAGATGACACGCGCCCCGTTGCCGCCCCCGTGCTGCACGCCAAGGGCATCTCCAAGTTTTTCCCCGGCACCATTGCCCTCGACGAGGTCGAACTGATCCTGCACGCGGGCGAGGTCCACGCCCTGCTCGGTGAAAATGGCGCGGGCAAATCCACCCTGATCAAATGCCTCACCGGCGCCTACCCGCGCGATGGCGGCACCATCATGCTCGATGGTCAGGACGTGACACCGACCTCCACCGCCGACAGCCAGCGGCTCGGCATCGGCACGGTCTATCAGGAGGTCAACCTGCTGCCCAATCTCACCGTGGCGGAAAACCTCTACCTCGGCCGCCAGCCCGGCAAACGCGGGTTCGTCAATCGCCGCCGGATGAATGCCCTCGCCCGTGAAAGCCTTGCCGGCTACGGCCTCGACATCGACCCCGGCGAGCCGCTGACCCATTACTCGGTCGCCATTCAGCAGGTCGTCGCCATCGCCCGTGCCGTGGAAATGTCCGGCAAGGTGCTGATCCTCGACGAACCCACCGCCAGCCTCGACCGCGACGAAGTACAACTGCTGTTCCGCGTCATCCGGCAGCTCAAGGCCCGTGGCCTCGCCATCGTCTTCATCACCCATTTCCTCGATCAGGTCTTTGACATCTCGGACCGTGCCACGATCCTGCGCAATGGCCGTGTCGTCGGCACCCGCGATCTGTCCACGGTCACGCAATCGGATGTGGTCACGCTCATGCTCGGCCGCCAGCTCGAAGAGCGCGTACACAAACATGTGGAGCAAAGCACCGGCCCGTCCCTCGTCGACATCGAAGGGCTGACCAAACGCGGCATGATCGAGCCGATCGACCTGACCATTCACGAAGGCGAGGTCGTTGGCCTGGCCGGGTTGCTCGGCTCGGGACGCACCGAAACCGCCAACCTGATCTTTGGCGTGGTCCAGTCCGACAGCGGCACGATCCGCCTGCGCGGCAAGACCATCAAGGTTGGCAACCCGCGCGACGCGGTCGCCCACCGCTTTGCCCTTTGCCCCGAGGATCGCAAGACCGAAGGCATCGTCGGGGATCTGTCGGTCCGCGACAACATCATCCTCGCACTGCAGGCGCGGCAAGGCTGGATGCGTCCGATCCCCCGGGCCAAGGTCGAGGAAATCACCGAAAGCTACGTCCGCGCCCTCGACATCCGCCTGGCCAGCCTCGACATGCCGATCCGCCTGCTTTCGGGCGGCAATCAGCAAAAGGCCCTGCTCGCCCGCTGGCTCGCCACCAACCCCGACTTCCTCATTCTCGATGAGCCGACACGCGGCATCGACGTCGGGGCGCATGCCGAAATCATCGCCCTGATCGAACAATTGCGCCGCGATGGCATGGCCCTGCTCGTGGCCTCCTCCGAACTGGAGGAGCTTGTCGCCTATTCCACCCGCGTCGTCGTCCTGCGTGACCGCAAGCAGGTGAAGGAACTCAAGGGCGATGAGATCACCCCGGCCAACATCGTCCGCGCCATCGCCGACGACACCGACGCCCCGCAAAAGGAGCCTGCCTGATGCCCGGCCCCAAGCCTTCGATCCTCAAACGGATCACGCCACAGCTTTTGATCCTCGCCGCGGCGCTGCTGCTCAACGTTCTGGTATTCCCCGAGTTTTTCCACGTCGATTTCCGCAACGGCCGCCTGTTCGGCAATATCGTCGACGTGCTGAACCGGGGCGCACCCGTCGCGCTTCTGTGCATCGGCATGACGCTGGTGATTGCCACCAAGGGCATCGACCTCTCCGTCGGCGCGGTCATGGCCATCGCCGGGGCGACCGCCGCCGCCATGGTCACCAATGGCCACGGCTGGGGCACCGCGCTGCTGGCCGCGCTGGCCGCCGGGGGGCTTTGTGGCCTCTGGAACGGCATTCTCGTCGCCATCCTGCGCATTCAGCCGATCGTCGCCACGCTGGTGCTCATGGTCGCGGGACGCGGCATCGCCCAGCTCATCACCGAGGGCAAGATCCTTACTTTCTCGAACGAAGGGCTGATCCATCTTGGCGCGGGCACCATTTTCGGCGTGCCGACGCCGATCCTGATCTGGATCGTGCTTGGCGCGCTGATCATCTTCGCCGTGCGCAAGACCGCGCTTGGCATGTTGATCGAGGCCATCGGCATCAATGAACGCTCCTCGCGCCTTGCGGGCATCAACTCCCGCCTGCTGCTCGTTTGCGTCTATCTCGTCAGCGGCCTCTGCGCCGCGCTGGCGGGTGTGATCGTCGCCGCCGACATCAAGGGGGCGGATGCCAACAACGCCGGGCTCTGGCTCGAACTCGACGCCATCCTGGCGGTGGTCATCGGCGGCAACTCCCTGCTCGGCGGGCGCTTCTCGATCCTTGCGTCCCTGATCGGGGCGTTGATCATCCAGTCGGTCAATTCCGTGATCCTGCTCTCCGGGCTGCCGCCGGAATTCAATCTCGTGATCAAGGCGATCCTGATCCTCGGCATCCTCGTGATCCAGAGCCCGCGCATTGCCACGCTGATCTACATGCTGCGCGCGTCCGGTCCACAGCCGCAACCGGACCGCCCTCCCCTGCCCCACGAGCCAAAGGAACAGGCGCGATGATCCGTTCAACCCACCTGCCGCTGATCGTCACGCTGGCGACCTTCGTTCTGGCCTTTGCGCTCTGCGGCTATGCCTACCCCGCGATGCTCAGCACCCGCGTCGTGGCCAACCTTCTGACGGACAACGCCTTTCTCGGCATTGCTGCCGTCGGCATGACCTTCGTGATCCTCTCGGGCGGCATCGACCTCTCCATCGGGTCCGTGATCGCCTTCACCGGGGTCTTCCTTGCCGTGATCCTGCGCGACACCGCCATTCACCCGCTGATGGCCTTTGCTCTGGCCCTGACCATCGCCACGGCATTCGGCGGCGCCATGGGCGCGCTGATCCATTACCTCGAAATGCCACCCTTCATCGTGACGCTGGCAGGCATGTTCCTGGCGCGCGGGGCGGCCTATGTGCTCAGCACCGAATCCGTGCCGATCACCCATGAATTCTACGACACCCTCCAGGGCCTCTACTGGAAGGCACCCTCGGGCGGGCGGTTCCGGCTCATCGGCGGGCTGATGGTGCTGACCTTCCTCGTCGGCATCCTCGTCGCCCATCGCACCCGCTTTGGCCAGAACGTCTACGCCCTGGGCGGCGGCCCCCAGACCGCCAAACTCATGGGCGTGCCCCTCGCCTCCACCACCATCGGCATCTACGCCATTTCCGGCGGGCTCGCGGGTCTCTCCGGCATCGTCTTCTCGCTCTACACCTCCGCCGGCTACAGCCTCGCCACGGTCGGTGTCGAACTCGACGCCATCGCCGCCGTCGTCATCGGCGGAACGCTCCTGACCGGCGGCTATGGGTTTGTCGCGGGAACATTTTTTGGCATTCTCATCATGGGTCTGATACAAACCTACATCGTGTTCGACGGCACCTTGTCGAGCTGGTGGACAAAGATTGTCATCGGAGGGCTGCTGTTCGCGTTCATCCTCCTTCAGAAAGGGCTGACGTGGGCAACGCAAACAAGACGAAAAACAGCGACTGGCTCCGCCGTTCCTTCATGACCCTTCTGCAAGCCGGGGGCGGGGCAGATCGCGCATCCAATCACACGGCCTTTGTCGTGGAACAGTTGGGACGCGCCATCGTCGCCGGTGAATATCCCGAGGAAACGATGGTGCCGCTCGATCCGGACCTGTGCGAGATGTTCGGCGTCTCCCGAACCGTCGTGCGCGAAGCCAAGAAAACCCTGATCGCCAAGGGCCTCATCCAATCCAAGGCCAAGGTCGGCACCCACGTCCGCCCGGCCGATGAATGGACCATGTTCGATCAGGACGTCATGCGCTGGCATGCCTCGGTCAAGAACCCCACGCGCTTTTACGAAGAGCTCTACGAGATCCGCATGATCTTCGAGCCCGCCGCCGCAGAACGCGCCGCAACCCGCGCCAATCAGGTCGACTGCGATGTGCTCTTCGCGCTCTGCGACACTCTCGCCGCCGCCAACAGCCGCGCTGATTTCGCCGTCGCCGACTACGAATTCCACAAACAGGTGCTGCGCCTCTCCGGCAACCGCTTCCTGCAATCGCTCGGCGATCTGGTGCAGACCGCGCTCTACGCGCTCTTCCTCTCCGAAAGCCAGGAAGACTTCCCGGAACGCCGTGAACTCGTGGTCAATCGCCACCGCGAAATCGCCCGCGCCATCGCCTCCGGCGCCGCCGCCGAGGCCCGCGCCGCGATGCAGACGGTCATCACCGATGGCTTCGACAATGCCATACCCGGCCACCGTCTGACCGCCTGAACCGAAAAAAACAAAAAAAACAGAAAAATCGACCCCGCTCTTTCTGGGAAATTTGTTAATCTCTCCTAAATGCGTCAGGATTGCGGTTGCGTTGGGGGCCTTCTTCTCCGACAAAAACGGTTAAACTGCCTATTTGCGGAGCCTTGAATGAGCGAAATCAGCCTTCTGCCCATCATCGCCATCCTGCCCTTCATCGGCGCATTGATGCCCGGCATCATGATCCGGGCCGGGCGCAACGCCTGTGCCGCCTTCACCGCCGCCCCAACGCTGCTTGCTTTGGTGATGCTCGGCACGCTGGCGCCCTCGGTCTACAGCGGCACGGTCTACACCACGCAATTCTCGTGGATTCCGCAACTGGGTCTGGAGGCCTCGTTCTTCCTCGACGGCCTTGGCCTGATGTTCGCCTGCATGATCCTCGGGGTTGGCCTGCTGATCACGCTTTATGCCCGCTTCTACCTCTCGGGCAAGGACCCGATGGGGCAGTTCTACACCTATCTGCTGCTCTTTCAGGGCGCGATGCTGGGGATCACGCTGTCCGATAACATCCTGCTTTTGCTCATCTTCTGGGAGCTGACCTCGCTCAGCTCCTTCCTTTTGATCGGCTATTGGAAGCACCTCCCCGAGGGCCGGCAGGGCGCGCGCATGGCGCTCACCGTCACCGGCGCCGGGGGTCTTGCGATGATCGGCGGGATGCTGATCCTCGGCAATATCGTCGGCTCCTACAACCTCACGGACATCCTCGCCGCGGGCGATCTCATCAAATCCCACGACTGGTATCTCCCCGCGCTGATCCTGATCCTGCTCGGGGCCTTCACCAAATCGGCGCAGTTCCCCTTCCACTTCTGGCTGCCGCACGCCATGGCCGCACCCACGCCGGTCTCCGCCTACCTGCACTCCGCCACGATGGTGAAGGCCGGGGTCTTCCTCATGGCGCGCATGTGGCCCGCCCTCGCGGGGACGCCGGAATGGTTCTACATCGTCGCCACAACCGGTCTGATCACCATGGTGCTCGGCGCGGTCATTGCCCTGTTCAAGGACGATCTCAAGGCGCTCCTCGCCTTCTCCACCGTCTCGCACCTTGGCCTTCTGACCATGCTTCTGGGCTTCGGGACCAAGGCCGCCGCCATCGCCGCCGTCTTCCACATCCTCAATCACCTGACCTTCAAGGCCGCGCTCTTCATGACTGCGGGGATTGTCGATCACGAGGCCCACACCCGCGACATCAAACGCCTCGGCGGGCTGCGCAAACTCATGCCGATCACCGCCACCATCGGCACGATCACGGCGCTGTCCATGGCTGGCATTCCCCTCTTCAACGGCTTCGTTTCAAAGGAAATGATGCTGGCGGAAGCCGCCGAAACCACGTGGTGGGAAAATCCCTGGATCGTGTCCGCGCTGGCCACGCTCGGCGCGGTTTTCTCCGTCGCCTACTCGCTGCGGTTCATCTTCCACACCTTCGAGGGTCCGGTGCGCGACGACTACCCGGCCAAGCCGCACGATCCGCCCTTCGGCATGTACGCCTCCCCTGCCCTGCTGGCGATCTTCGTCGTGCTGCTCGGCATCTTTCCGGGGCTGGCCGAAGGCGTCGTCAGCATGGCCACCTCCGCCGTCGTCGGCGAGCCCGTGGAAGCGCATCTCTACCTCTGGCACGGCTTCAAACCGGCGCTCTTCATGTCCATGGCGGCCATCGTCGGCGGCATCGTCCTGCTGCTCCTGCACCGCCCGCTGGACGCCGCGTGGATCGCCGCACCGCGCCCCGAAGCCAAACGCCTCTTCGACGATCTGATCCGGGCCGTCGTCCGCCTGACCCGCCGCATCAACGACGGGCTGCACAATGGCGCGCTGAGCCGCTATCTGGCGATTTTCTCGGCCGCAACCGTGGCGATTGGGTACCTCGCCTACCGTGGCGGCGGTCTTGCCCCGGCCACGCGCGAGATGCTCCCGACCCCGCCGCTGACGCTGATCGGCTGGGCGCTGCTGGTGCTGGCCACCGTTCTGGTGGTCGTTATGCACCGCATGCGCTTTGCCGCGCTGATCGCGATTTCGGTGATCGGCCTCGTGATCTCCGTCGGCTTTGTCTATCTCTCCGCCCCGGATCTCGCCCTGACCCAGATCAGCGTCGAGACCGTGACGATCATGCTTCTGCTGCTCGCCCTGCACTTCCTGCCAAAGGAAACGCCGGTTGAATCCAGCATCGGCAAACGCCGCCTCGACGGGCTGATCGCCGCCGCCTGCGGCATCGGCATCGGCGCGCTGGCCTTTGCCTTCATGACCCGCGATTTCGACTCGATTTCCGGCTATCACCTCGCCAATTCCTACAAGGGCGGCGGCGGCACAAACGTCGTCAACGTGATCCTCGTGGACTTCCGGGGCTATGACACCTACGGCGAAATCATCGTCCTCGGCATCGCCGGTCTGGCCATCTATGCCTTGATGGAGGCGCTTCTGAGCGGTCCCGCCGGGGCGCGCCTGCGCAATTCCGGCTACAACAACGACCGCAGCCACGACCGCCACCCGCTGATGATGGTCATCGCGGCGCGCCTCATGCTGCCTATCGCGGGGGTTGTCGGCATCTTCATCTTCCTGCGCGGTCACAACGAACCCGGCGGCGGTTTCGTCGCGGGTCTGGTGATCTCCATCGCCCTGCTGATTCAGTACATGGCGAGTGGTTTCGCATGGACGACAAGACGCCAACGCATTGAATATCATGGATTAATTGGCTTTGGCGTGGTCATCGCGGGGCTCACCGGCCTCGGGGCCATCCTCGCCGGGGCGCCGTTCCTGACTTCGTGGTTTGCCTATGTGAACCTTCCCCCGATCGAGGAATTCGAGGTGGCCACGGCCGCGCTCTTCGACCTCGGCGTCTTCCTCTGCGTGCTTGGGGCGGTGATGCTCATGCTCTATTCGCTCTCCCGCCTCGCCCGCCATTCCGGAGAAACCGTGAACACAGAACCGATGGACTACGATCCTTCCCGGGCCACCCACTTCTTCGAAGATGGCTTCCGTTCGGACAAGGAGACCTGAGATGGAACTGCTCGTCGCGTCCGCCGTCGGCATCCTCACCGCCTGCGGGGTCTACCTGATCCTCCGCCTGCGCGTCTTTGCCGTCATTCTCGGGATCTCGCTGCTGTCCTATGCGGTGAACGTCTTCCTGTTCTCCACCGGGCGGCTGAAAACCAACGCCGCGCCCATTCTCGATCCCTACGCCACGGACATCGTCTATACCGACCCCCTGCCCCAGGCGCTCGTGCTCACCGCCATCGTCATCAGCTTCGGCATGACCGCCGTGCTGGTGATGTTCACCCTCGGGGCCTATCTCGAAGCGGGCAATGACAAGATCGACATGGATCAGGTGGAACCGGACGTGGACAAACCCATCGTCGAAGGCATCGCACTCGACATGAACGCAGAGCCGCAGGAGGACCGTTCATGATCACCCACTGGATCATCGCCCCCGTCATCCTGCCCGCCATCATCGCGCCGCTGATCGGCTTTGTCATGCGGCACGACATCACCGTGGCCCGGGCGTTTTCGGTTGCCGGAAACATCCTGCTCGTCGCCATCGCGGCGGGCCTCGTGGCCATGGCCGGGGACGGCACGGTGCATGTCTACCGCCTCGGCGACTGGCCCGCGCCCTTCGGCATCGTCCTCGTGCTCGACCGTCTCAGCGCCACCATGGTGCTGCTCACCGCCGTGCTTGCGCTGATTGTCCTGATGCATGCCATCGCGAGCAATTGGGATCGGCGCGGGCGACATTTCCATGCCCTCTGGCAATTTCAGCTCATGGGTATCTGTGGCGCCTTCCTCACCGGCGACGCCTTCAACCTCTTCGTCTTCTTCGAGGTGCTGCTGATCGCCTCTTACGGCCTCATGGTGCATTCCGGTGGTCGCGTCCGCCTTCAGGCCGGGCTGCAGTACGTTGTGATGAACCTCGCCGGGTCCACCCTCTTCCTGATCGCGCTCGGCACGCTCTATGCCACCACCGGCACGCTCAACATCGCGGATCTGGCGTTGAAGGTTCAGCAAATGAGCCCCGACGACGCCGCCCTGCTGCGCGTCGCGGCGGTGCTTCTGCTGATCGTCTTCGCCATCAAGGCGGCGATCTTCCCGGTGCACTTCTGGCTGCCCGCCACCTATGCCAACGCCCCTGCCCCGGTCGCCGCGCTCTTTGCGATCATGACCAAGGTCGGCGCCTATGCCATCATCCGGATTCACACCGTGATCTTCGGGCCGAGCACGCCGGCCACCGAGGGTCTGATCACCACCGTGCTCTTTCCCGCCGCGCTGATCACCATCGCCATCGGGGCCATCGGCGTGCTTGGCGGGCGGCGGCTCATGTCGGTGCTGGCCTATTCGGTGATTGGCTCCATGGGCACGCTCATGCTCGCCATTTCGGTCTTTGAACCCTACGCCATGAGCGCCGCGCTCTATTACATCATCCATTCGACCTTCGCCGCCGCCGCGCTCTTCATGATCGCTGATCTGGTGATCACCCGGCGCGGCAACGACATCCTCAGCCCGCAGCCCAAGACCCTGCAAAACGGCCTCTTTGCCGCGCTGTTCTTTGGCGGCGCGATCGCCATGGCCGGGATGCCGCCGCTCTCCGGCTTTCTGGGCAAGCTGCTGATCCTCGACTCGCTGCGCGGCGAGTGGATGACACCGGCCTGGATCGCCATCCTGCTCGGCAGCCTCGTGACCATCCTGGGCTTTGCCCGCGCCGGGTCTGTCCTGTTCTGGAAGTCCGAATCCGTGACCCCGGAAGAAGGCACCGAACCTGTCGACGCCCTGCCCCCGCCGCCTCAGGCGCCCTTTCTCGAATGGGCGCCCGCCGGTCTGGCAATCCTCGCGCTGGCCGCGCTGACGATCTTTGCCGGGCCTGCCATGCGCTATGCAGAAGGCGGCGCGACCGAGCTGTTTGACCCTGCGGGCTATATCGACGCCGTGCTTGATCCCGATGCGGAAACCAAGGTGTTCGGGGATGCCGCCCTTGAGGCCGAAAAGACCGACATGCCGGCTGACAAGACCGATCACGGCGACACCACGCACAGTTCCGGGGAGGGCCATTAAGCCATGTTCAAACGCATCTTCCCCCATCCCCTGCTCAGCCTGCTGCTGGTCATCGTCTGGACCATGCTGGTCAACAAAGTCACCCTTGGAAATCTGATCCTTGGCGTGATCATCGGCTTTGCCCTGCCCATCATGACCGCCGCCTACTGGCCCGGCCGCCCGGAGATCAAACACCCGTTCAAGAGCGTCGGCTATATCCTCATCGTGATGTGGGACATCGTTGTCGCCAATGTTCAGGTCGCCCTGATCATCCTGTTCAAACGGCACAGGAACATCCGCTCGCATTGGATCGTCGTGCCGCTGGAGCTGACCACGCCGGAGGCGATCACCGTTCTGGCGGGGACCATCACCATGACGCCCGGCACCGTGACCGCCCTGCTCTCCGCCGATGGCGGCAGCCTTCTGGTACACTGCCTGCACACCGACGATCCGGAAGCCGTCATCCATGAGATCAAGACCCGCTATGAGGCCCGCCTGAAGGAGATCTTCGCATGATCGGATACGCCCTCACCTTTGCCTTGAGCTGTTTCGGGATTGGACTGCTGTTCTGCCTTTGGCGGCTGCTGCGTGGCCCCACCCGCGCGGACCGCATCCTGTCGCTCGACACGATGGTCATCAACATGATCGGCATCCTCGTGCTCTACGGCATGAAAAACGGCACCGCCGTTTATTTCGAGGCCGCCATGCTGGTCGCCATGGTTGGTTTCGTCTCTACCGTCGCGTTTTGCCGCTTCCTGCTGCGCGGCGATATCATCGAATAAGGAGAAGCCCATGATTGCAGATATCATCATCTCCGTCTTTGTCGTCTTCGGCGGGATTTTCGGTTTGGTCGGCTCTTTCGGCCTCGTCAAACTGCAGGACGCGATGCAGCGTCTTCATGCTCCGACCAAGGCCACGACGCTTGGTCTCGGCGGCGTTCTGATCGGCTCGATGATCTATTTCGGCTTTGTCGACGGTCACGTGTCCTTCCACGAGCTTCTGATTTCGCTGTTCCTGTTCATCACCGCGCCGATCACCGCGCATTTCATGGCCCAGACCTACCTGCGGATGCACCGTGAAGAGAGCGATCTGCCGGACAGCGGCCGCCCCGTCGGCTGGTCGATCTATCAGGATCCGCCCTCCATCGAAGAGGCCGAAAAGGCTCCCAACGCCTGAAATTGTCAGCTGACAATTTTTCGCTTCTGCACCGCACGATCCATTTATCGGGTCTTCGCCGCGCAGAATTGTCAGCTGACAATTCCTGATCCGCCCGGCCCTGTCCGCCGCTCATCAGGCAAAATTGTCAGCTGACAATTTCTCCCGACCACATCCCAGAACCATGGCCCGAAGGTGAAACTCACCGCGCTCGGCCTTGGCCACGATCCCCCTGAGATACGCTCCGGGGCTGCGGATCGACCCGATTTTCTCCAGCATACAAAGCAAGGTCGTCGCGGCCGCCTGCACCCCAAGCCTGCGCATGGCGCTGTCATACACCCCGCGCTCGATCCCCAACATTCCATGCAGCCGTTCACCGACCTGCACCACCCCATGCCATGTTCGCGGGGCGTCAGGAAAAAAGCTGCCGTATTCGCGGCAATGGCGCATCACCTCATTCAGGCTCACGGTGTCAGCCGTCCGGGCGCAATTCTCCGCCTCGGCCTTACTTACAGAAGTTATCTTATTTGTATCCTGTATGTGCCGCTCATTTTGCCTGTCGCTGCCGCTCATTTCTTCGGTTTCCGGCACGTTGGGTACAGCGGTTTTCAACAGCGGCTCCAGCGTTTCGATCATCTTTGTCAGCAGGCTTTCATCGGCCTTGCGGCGCAGCATCAACCGCGCGCGTTCCAGCCGCGCATCGCTTTCATTCAAGCCGCTTTCCTCGATCAGTCGTACCCGGATCAGGGCCAGCCGGTCCCGCAGTGCCAGGCACCGCTGACGCGCGGTTTCCGCCGCCTCAGCCGCGCTCTGAAGTGCGCAGGCGCCCCGTGCCAGTGGCGAGAGGTCGAAGCCATAGCACAGGCCGAATTTCCGGGCATAGCGCTTGCGGTTGGGGCTGTCCTGACGGCTGACAATTCCGGCCTGCACCAGCTTTGCCAGATGGCGGCGCAATGTGCTTTCGGGCATCCCGTTCAGCCGCTCCGACAGGCTCGCGTTCGAGGGGAACACGACCGCCGCGCCGGGCCGGTCGGGCAGGGCGCGATCGGGGAAGAAGCTGAGCAGGGCGCGCAGCACGGACAGAGTGCGGTGGTTGAGACCCATGCCCTCCGCCGCCCGGGCCAGAACCCGGAGCAACTCCCATTTGTCAGCCGTTCCGCCACTCTGATTGCCATCCTGCAGGCAAGCCGTCACGGGCTGCCCAATCCCAAGGTTGGACACCTGTTTCATCATGAATTTCACGACAGCCCTCAGGCCGCAGTTTCCCGGTCCCGGACTCGCGTTTGAGCGCCGGGGCAGGGGGTGTGCAGGCCGTTCAGGCAAAAAAAGACAAAAAATCCCCGCTCTGCGAATCAGCAGAGTTGACAGTGTTGGTAGAGGGCGGGTATCTCAAAGGTGCTAAACGTTGAGAGAGCCTTCCGGGATTTGTCCTGGGGGGCTTTTTCTTTGTCTGTTTCCGGGTGTGTCGTGCCTCCTTTTGCTGCTCGTTTCGCCTCAGTTGTCTTCGTGCCGCTGCGTTTGCCAGCGGTCATGAAGGTCTTGGATCAGGGTCTCTGCGTGGTCTTCGAGCCACGAATCGAACCCGTCAGACGTCTTGGCCGGGATGGTCAGGGTCAGACCCTTCGCCACCCGCCTTACCTCGGCCAGAGGCGCGCCATCGGCGCTGCGCAGCAGGCGGGGGCCGGGCTTGTCCGGCTTGGCCTGATGCACGTGCGGACGTTCGCCCTTGGCCCAGGCCAGGACCTTTTCAAACCGCGCGTCCGAGCCGTCGACGTAGGGCAGCACGACCATCATTTCGTCGAGATACGTGCGCACGGCCTCCTGCTCCATCAGATCCGCGAGCATCATCCAGCGGTCGCGTCCGATGCCGGGGGCAGAGCCGATTTTCTGCAGAAAGGCGATATCGAAGGCGCGGCCGACCTTGAGCATGCGGCTGACCATGGGCATGTCGATCGACAGGGCCGCGGCGATGGTGGCGCGGTCATAGCCGGAGGCGTCGAGCTGGGCTGCGAAGCTGGCCTTTTCGATGAAGGACAGGTCCTGCCGGGCGGTGTTCTCCTGACCCTGTGCCAGAACCAGCGCCTGATCGTCGAGATGCCGGACCATCGCCTTGACGGTCATGCCGAGGTCGCGCGCAGCGAGCACGCGGCGGCGGCCATAAACAATCTCGTAACGGCCGGGTTTCGAGGTGTGCGGACGGACAAGGACCGGGACCTGCTGGCCGTAGGTTTGCAGGCTGTCGAGCAAATTCTTGTCAGCCGTCTCGTCGACACCGAGGCGGTCCTGCATCCCGGCGGCGTCGATCAGATGCGGGTCGAGATCCTGAACCGCGTTTTCCTGAAGCCGGGTGAGCGAGCTTTGCAATGCGCCAACGGCGCCGCGCGGCTGGGCCGGGGCGTCAGGCTTTTTGCGGTCTTGAGGCGTGTTAGAGCCTATATTCAGGATACCCTTTCGTGCCATCAGTCGCGTCCCCAAGCGTGTTGGACCAGCGCCTCGATCTCGTCGTTCACAGCGTTCAGCGACTCGATGGCGCGGTCATAAGTGGATCGGTGGAAGGCGCTGCGCTCGACCTCGTAGATGGTCTGCTGCGTCAGGCCCGCGTCGGAAATTGCGGTGGATTTGAGCATGGGCGCGACCATGACCTCGCTTCCGAAAAGCTGCCGGAGGAAGGCGACGACCTGCTGCTGGGGCCCGTCGGAGGGCTCGTAGCGGTTGATCAGGAACCGCAGAAAATCGAAATCCATGCGCGCCCCGGCATTCGAGACTACGTCGAGCAGGTCGGCGGACATTTGCAGGAATTGGCTCATTGAGGCCACGTCGAGCATATTGGGCACAACGGTGATCAGCACGCCCGTAGAGGCGCAGAGCGCCGACATGGTCAGATAGCCAAGCTGCGGCGGGCAATCGAAGATGATGATATCATAGTCATTTTCCACCTCCTGCAGCGCCGCGGCCATGCGGGCGAAAAACGCAGGCTGCACGTTGTTGCGCAGCGCGGTCGGGGTCTCGTGCTCGAATTCCTGCAAGATCAGCCCGCCGGGGGCGAGATCCAGTCCGGTGAAATAGGTCTTCTGGATGATCTCCGAGAAGGGCAGGGGGTCTTCGTAGCGAATGGCATCGTAGATTGAGCCTGAGTGCAAAAAATCAACTTCCGGTTGATATCCGAACAAGGTTGTCAGCGACGCCTGCGGGTCGATGTCGACACAGAGCACACGATACCCCTTGAGCGCGAAGCGCTGCGCGGCGTGGATCGAACTGGTGGTCTTGCCCGAGCCACCCTTGAAGTTGAGGAAGGAGAGAACCTGAACCTTGTCGCCGGGGCGACGACCTTTGAGATAGGTGCCGCTGGCCTTTGCATTCGTCTCTAACACGGCCCGAATGGCGTTCAGATCTGCGGCGGAGTAATGACGGCGGCCGCCCGTGGAGGTGTGGACATCGGCAATGCGTCCGTCGAAATGCAGCTTGCGCAGGAAACTGGCAGAGATGCCCAGAAGATCGGCGGCCTCCCCGGCGGAAAACAGGCGCAGTTGCTTGCGCGCGTCGGGCGCAAAGCTGCTCAGCATGTGCGATTCAAGCGCAGAGGCCAGATTTTCCGCGTTCTCCCGGATACGGGTATTGATATGGATCGGAGTGGATCCGGTCATCGTGTCATCGCCTCGCTCGGTAACGCTGTTTAACGACAGCGCTTTGTTTATCGTTTCTTTAAGCCGGATGATGGGCGTTTGGCAAGAAAATCCTGACAGGGCGTGGTTTTGGCGGCAATACCAGATCTGGTAGGTTAACGGGGCCTTTACAGACCGGGTGCGTTAAGTGCTTGTAATGTCAGGGCTTCAGCCGGTGGTTGCCCGTCGGTGTATAACAGGCTCTGTTCCGCCTGAATAGAGCCTGTTCCGGGCGGGCAAGCAGGCGACGGGCGGGAGGAGCGGGCAGATTCGCGCGGGCCGGCGCGACTGCCGGGCCACGACATGTGGTGTCGCACAATTTGCAGCGCCGGCAGGAGGGCGGGGTGGCGCGCGGGGCAGGGCCCCCTATTTGTCACAGGTGATTTTCGCACGCTTCCCCTCGAAGGATGATCCCATGAAACGCCGTACGTTATTTCGCTCTGCCGCTGCCCTGCTGGGGATCGGGGCCGCCGGGGGCCTGGCCTCTACCAGCAGCGCGGTGCGCGGCAATCGGTATTATGACGGCCCTGAGAGCGATCACTTCGACGGGGTGCGGTTCTTCAATCCCGATGGCAGCGCGCCGCGCGGCTTTGCGGATCTGATGCGCTGGCAGTTCGGGGAGGCTCGTGCCGCCTGGCCCGAAACGGTCCCGGTGGAGACGGTGACACCGGCGGCGCGGGTGGACGATCTGACGGTGACGATGATCGGCCATGCCACGATGCTGATCCAGGTCGCCGGGCTGAATGTGCTGACCGATCCGGTGTGGTCGCGGCGGGTTTCGCCCGTGTCCTTTGCCGGGCCAAAGCGGGTGAGTGCGCCGGGGGTCAGGTTCGAGGCCTTGCCGAAGATCGATGTGGTTCTGCTCTCGCACAATCACTACGACCATCTGGATCTGGAGACGTTGCGGCGGCTGAAGGCTGGGCATGATCCGCTGGTGATCACGCCGCTTGGCAATGATGCGCTGCTCGCGGGGACCGGATTGCGCGTGACGGTGATGGATTGGGGGCAGAGCGCGGAGGCGGCGCATCTGGGTGTGCACTGCCTGCCGAGCCATCATTGGTCCGCGCGCGGGATGGGCGATCGGTCCATGGCGCTCTGGGCGGCGTTCATGCTGACGGGGCCTGCGGGGGCGGTGCATTTCATCGGGGATACGGGATTTGACCGTGGGCGGCCCTATGCGGGTCTGTCGGAGCGGTTCGGGCCGGTGCGGGCGGCGCTGCTTCCGATCGGCGCCTATGAGCCGCGTTGGTTCATGCGCGATCAGCATCAGAACCCGGATGAGGCGGTGCAGGGCTTCAAGATCTCCGGAGCGCGGCACGCGGTCGGCCACCATTGGGGCACGATCCAGCTGACGAATGAGGCGCGCGAGGCCCCCCTGCGGGCGTTGCAGGCCGCGCTTGGGACGCATGGGGTCGCGCCGGAGCGGTTTCGGGCGCTGGAGCCGGGAGAGGCCTGGGCTATTCCGGCCTGACGGGCATGGGGCCGGGCACAAAAGGCCCATAGCGCCGCTACCGTGGCCGACTGTCTCACCGCCGTTCCAATTCAGGTCCGAGGCACGCGCGCCATCCGGTCAAGAATGTCGACACCCAGCCCCTTCCAGAAGTGCAGCAGGTCGATGAAGATCCAGTTCTCGGCCAGCTTGTCGCCGTCGCGGCGGTAAATGTCGATCACCCGCATCTCGCCGCGTTTATCCGACGCAGGCATGCCCATGAAGCCCCCCGTATGCAGGGCGGTGAAATTCGGCCAGCCGAAGAAACCGCCATAGGCTCCTTCGGCCAGCCGCGCGATATGGGTGGTTTTCGACCGGTCCTTGAACGCGGCGCGGAAGGGGGCGGAATGCTGTTTGGCGTAACGCTCGATCGTGTAGGTGGCGCCGATCCCGGCGGGCCCCCACCAGATCATGTCGTCATGCCACGTGCGGGCCAGTTCTTCTTCCAGCGGCAAACCCAACTGCCATGTGCCGAGGTCGCCGATCATGGCGTTGATGGCGGCCAGGGTTGCCTGTCCCTCGGCCTCGGGCGCGTCGTCGAACAGCAGGCCGTCATGCGTCAAGGGGCCGGGCTGAACCAGATGCGCGGCGGTCTGCGGCGGGAAAGGGTTCAGCCCCGCCTGCATCATCAAATGCGGAATGTCGAAATACATCGCTGTTTCCACGATCTTGCCATCGGCAACCCGGTTGAATTCGCAATAGCGCAGAAAGACCATCTTGCCCGTGGGCGCGATGCCCAGCCAAGGCAAATCGAACAGACCCATCAGGTGGCCCATCGACACGACCCATGTGCTGGCAAAACCATCCATTTCGTTGCGCCCCGCAAAGAAGATGTCCTGCCGCCGTTGCATCCGCGTCAAGGACTGCCGCAACGGCGTCCAGAAGGTGTCGGCCATCGCGTCGGGTCCGATCAGTTCGCCGAAGGGATGAAACCCGCGCCACAGCGCGTCAGCGGCCATGACGCGGGTGAGCGTGTCGTTGATTCGGTCGGGCGGGGCGGCGTCGAGGGCCGCGTAGAAATCCCGCACCAGCTGCTTTTCTGCTTGATAACTCATCGTTTTTTCCAATCTTGCATGCGCTTGCAAAAAATCCTTGCCGAAATGATGCAGCTCTGTCTACAGTTTTGCAAGCGCATGCAAAATGTGCTGGGTCAACACAGGGAGCCAGACGCGATGGCCGAAATCCAGTTGCGCAACGTGTCCAAGCGTTGGGGGTCTTTCGTCGGTGTCGACAAGTTCGACCTGACGATTGCCGACCGTGAATTCCTTGTGCTGCTGGGGCCGTCGGGCTGCGGCAAGACAACGACGATGCGGATGATCGCGGGCCTTGAAGATCCGACCGATGGCGAGATCACCATCGGCGGCAGGATCGTGAACGATCTGGAACCCAAGGACCGCGACGTGGCGATGGTGTTCCAAAGTTACGCGCTCTACCCGAACATGAACGTCTACGAGAACATCCGCTTTCCGCTGAAGGTGCGCGGCATCGACCCCGACACCCATGACGAAAAGGTGCGCCGCGCCAGCGCGATGGTTGAACTCGACGAGTTTCTGCACCGCAAACCGGCGGAACTGTCGGGCGGGCAGCGGCAGCGCGTCGCCCTGGCCCGCGCCATCGTGCGCGAACCGAATGTCTTCCTGATGGATGAACCGCTGTCGAACCTCGATGCGAAACTGAGGGTCAGCACCCGGGCGCAAATCAAGAACCTGTCCCACGAACTGTCGGTCACCACGATCTACGTCACCCACGACCAGATCGAAGCGATGACGCTCGCCGACCGTGTGGTTGTGATGGAAAAGGGCATCGTTCAGCAGGTTGGCAGCCCGACCGAAATCTATGACAGGCCTGCCAACACCTTTGTTGCCAGTTTCATCGGCAGCCCCGCCATGAACTTGATCGAAGGCCATATTTCCGGCGGTGTGTTCACCGCCGAAAACACCAACATCCCCGATCTTTCTGCACCCGATGGGGCCGTGACGCTGGGGTTTCGCGCCGAGGACGCGCAGGTCGCGGACAGCGGTCAGATTACCGCGCCGATCTATACGCTGGAACTACTGGGCGATGCCACGATGGTCACCATCCGCATCCGCGGCACGCTGGTCAGCGTCAAGGCGGACAAAAGCTTTCGTGCGCAGATCGGCGAGACCGTTTCGATCCGCATTCCGACGGAACACTGCCAACTGTTCGATGCAACGACAGGGGCGCGTATCGGGGAATGACCCCGCAATCCACGGGCTGCGACTGCAGGGCAGCCCCAACCAACCGGGAGTACCAGAACCATGTTCGTGAAGAAGATCCTGATGGCCAGCGCCGTCTCACTCGCCGCTACCGGCGCCTGGGCGGGCTGTGCCTTCGAGAACACCGTGCCGGTGAAATCGCTCACCGCCGGGTTCGAGGCGTGGAAAGCCGTGACCGATGCGATGGCCGAATGCGGCAATGTCGAGGCCAACCTGGATCAGGATTTCCGCCTGAAACAGCCCGAAGCCTTTGCCGCGAACCCGTCGCTCTATCATATCGGCGGCGTGGCGAACTCGACCCTGATCCCGCTGCTGGATGCAGGCACCATCCGCCCGCTGGATGATCTGGTTGCGGCGCATGGGGCACAGCTGAAGCCCAACCAGCTGATCAAGATCGACGGCAAGGTGATGGCCGTGGCGATGATGGTGAACAACCAACACCTGATGTACCGCGAGGACATCCTGAACGACCTTGGCATCGCGGTGCCCACCACCTATGCCGAGATGCTGGACGCCGCCGCCAAGATCAACGAGGCCGGCGTGGTCGATTATCCGATCGGCGGCACCTTCATGACCGGCTGGAACCTGGGCGAGGAATTCGTGAACACCTTCCTTGGCGAAGGCGGCACCTTCTTTGCCGACGGCAACATGCCCAACATCAACAATGAAAAGGGCCTCGCGACGCTGGAAACCATGAAGGCGCTGACCGAATACATGGATCCCGAATATCTCGTGTCGGATTCGACCTACGTTCAGCAGCAGTTCCAGCAAGGCAAGATCGCCATGGCAAACCTCTGGGCCTCGCGCGCCGGAGCCATGGATGACGCCGCAGAAAGCCAGGTCGTGGGCAAGGTCAAGATGGCCGCCGCGCCGATGGGCTCCGAAGCCCCGGCAAGTTCGATCTGGTGGGATGGCATCGTGATTGCGTCGAATATCTCGGATGAAGAGGCCGAAGCCGCCTTCAAGGTCGTGATGGAGGGCATCGACACCGAAATGGTGCAGGCCAACAACGACGTCGCCGTCTGGCTGATCGAGGGTTACGTGCCCGGTGGTCTGGCCGCCGGTGCCGCCGCCACCGCGATGGCGGGGGCAAAGCCCTATCCGGCCTCCGGTGCCATGGGCATCATGCACACCGCGCTGGGTGACGGCATCGCCGACTACCTGACCGGTGCCAAGGACGCCGCGACCACACTGGCCGATATCGAGGCCGCCTACCTGACCGCCGCCAGGGAATCCGGTCTGGTCGATTGATCCAAGGTCGGGGGCGGCGCGTCGCCGCCCCCGGCTTCCCCCGATGGCAGCCGCAGCACGCCGATCACCGATCCCATCCTCGTCGGTGCCGATTTCACAGAACGCCCTCATCAAAGGAACGTCGCATGAAGTTCAAGACCTTCGCCGCCTTCGTCGCGCCTTCGGTTCTGATGATGCTGCTGTTCATCGCCGCGCCGCTGGTCAGCGTGTTCCTGCAAAGCTTCAAGGTCACCCTGCCGGTCTACGAACAAGTCGAGGTGGAAACCTGCACCCCCGGCTTTCTGGAACAAACCTGCGTGACAGAGGTCAAGACCCAGCCGGTTCTGGACGAGGCCGGGCAGATCATGACGACCACCCGCTGGGTGGGGTTCGAAAGCTATCGAAATGTCATCGAACCCGACCGCGCATGGGCCGCCATCAAGGCCGGGTCATGGCAAGCGCTGAACGTCATCGACTTCTGGAAGGCGTTGCGATTCACCTTGATGTTCACGCTGGTGACGCTGCCCTTGGTGGTCGGCACCGGCCTGCTGATCGCGCTGGTGATCGAGAACGCTGCCAAGGGCATTCGCGGTCCGGTGATCTTCATTTCCTTGCTGCCCTTCATCATCACGCCCGTCATCGGCGCGCTGTCGATCAACTGGCTGTTCCGGGGCGACGGCATCCTGACGGCCGGGCTGGAATGGTGGACGGGCCGCGACATCGCCATGTTCGCGCAGGCCTGGACGATCGAGCTGATCATGATGTTCTACCGGGTCTGGCACGTGGCACCCTTTGCCGGTATCATCTTCTACGCGGGTCTTCAGACGGTGAACCGTGACAGCATCGAAAGCGCCCTGCTGGATGGGGCGTCGCGCTTGGACCGGCTGCGCTATATCATCGTTCCGCACCTGATGCCGCTGATCGTCTTCGTCGCGATGATCCACCTGATGGACACCTACCGGGTGTTCGAGGAAATCGTCGGCTTCCGCTCCCAAGGCCACGTCATTTCGCTGCAATGGCTGACCTATGATTTCCTGACACCGAACGAGGCAGGGACACGGTCGATTTCCCGCGCGTCTGCCTCGGCCATGCTGACCATGATCGGCATCGCCATCCTGCTGGTGCCGCTGCTGCGCCGCACGTGGCGCGATCACAAGGGGGTACGCTGATGTCCGCCAAAGCCTTTCGCCAACCGCTGAGCCTGCGCATCGCCTCGGGCGGGTTCCTCGCCCTGTGGTGCCTGATCGCCGCTTTTCCGATCCTGTGGATCACGGTCATGAGCTTCAAGGCACCGATCGACGCCTTCGACAGCAATCCGCTGAACGTCATCTTTGGCCCGGAAACGCGGTCCACGGGGCAGGGGTGGTCGGTACTGGATATCGCACTGGCCATCGCGATCACCTGGGTCACCGCCCGCATCGCCACGCGCCGCTTGCCCGGATGGGTCGAAGACCTCAGCCCGCGCGGCTGGGTGCCCTTGGGCTGGGTGATTGGGGCGCTGGTGCTGGGCCTGGGTTTTGTCGTGGCGTTCTTTGGAGCGCTGCCCATGGTCAGCGACGCCTTGAACCCGGTCCTCGGCCCCTTGGGGCGCGACATCATCGGCGCCACGACGGAACACTATCGGACCGTCTGGGTGGATCGGGGCTTTGCGCAGAATTTCCAGAACTCGCTGATCGTGACAGTGGGGGTTGTGACCATCTCGCTATCCGTCGGCACGCTGGCGGGCTACGGGCTGGCGCGGTCCGGCTCGGCGCTGGCGTTCTGGATTTTGATCATCGCGCTGATCTTCCGCGCGCTGCCGCATTCGGTGCTGGTGGCCGGCTACCTGCCTGTGTTCATCTCGTCCAACGAATGGCTTGCACCCATCATGGGGGAGAGTGCGCCGACGCTTTACGGCAAGCCGTGGGCGGTGATCGCGGTCTTGGTTGCGATCAACCAGCCCTTCACCATCTGGATGCTGCGCTCGTTCTTCCAGAACATCCCGTCAGAGCTGGACGAAGCCGCGCGGGTGGACGGCTGTTCGCATTTTCAGGCCTTCCGCCGTGTCATCATGCCGGTCATGTGGCCGGGGGTGATCACCACGGGGCTGTTCAGCTTCCTGTTGGCCTATAACGATTTCCTCGTGACCTCGCTGCTGCTGGACGCGTCGAACCAGACGATGGTCCCGGCCATCGCGGGCATGTTCAACCGCGAGACGACGACCACCGATCAAGTCGTCGCCGTCGCCGCCGCCGTATCCATCACCGCGCCGCTGTTCCTGCTGGTGATGGTCTTCCAGAGGCAGATCGTCAGCGGGCTGACGGCAGGGGCGGTGAAGGGATGAACAGGCTCGATCATGTCAAGGCACTGATCTCAAGCGACGGCGTGCGTTACGAAATCGACGAGCTTACAAGGCTTGGAGAAGACGAATACCTAGCCCGTGCAAACAGGGAGATGGACCAAGTCGGAGGCCCGGCCGTCACGCGGTCGCGATCCTATTTTCTTGTCAACAAACTATCACTCTTGCCAATGAAAGCGTTGGCTCGAATGTCTTTGTTGAGGGCGTCAGGCGAAACATCTAACTACCACTCGCCGGTCTACGCGGATGCTTTGAAATTCTTAGGATTTGAGGTTCTCCACAACCCCGTCCCTAGGGGCAAGGGGCGCCCGGAATTCTTGACCAAGGAGAGAGAGGCAGAGTTTCGAAAGGTCTTGGGCAGACCTGAACAAGCAGTATTTCGGGCGCGCCTTATGGAAAGTTGTTTGGCCACATGCGTTTTCTCCGGCAACCGCGTGCCCGAAGCACTTGAAGCCTGTCACATAAGACCGGTTTCCGAGGGTGGCTCTGATCTGAAGGCCAACGGTATACTCCTGCGTCGGGATCTTCACCGACTTTTCGACCTGTTCTTATTGTCTATCGATCCGTGCACTCGCCGAATTCTCGTCTCAGATATCATTCAGCCGGACTACGCACATCTGAGCGGAAAGACTGTGTCGCTCCCAAAGGAAATCGACATGCAGGCCGTGAGAGAGCATTGGAACAGGAGTGTGAAGGGATGAAGGGATCACGACCAGAGCAAGCCGTTCTGTCCCGCGACACGGACATGACCAAGACCGACGACACCCGCCGCGTGATCGAGGGCATGGTGGACGGGCTGAACGATCACCGCATCGAAGATATCGGCCAGTTCTTTGCCGAGAGCTTTCGCTGGATGGGCAATCAGGGCTGCGGCACCAAGACCGGCCTGAAGGAATTTCAGGACAACTGGCAACGCCCCTTTCAGGCGGCGTTTTCCGACAAGGTCTGCGTCGACGAGGCACGGCTGTTCATGGGCGAATGGGCCGCGGCCTTTGGCCGGCAGGAGGCCACGCATTCCGGCCCCTTCATGGGGGTCGCGCCCACCGGCAAGCGGGTCACGATCCGTTACATGGATTTCTGGAAGGTCGAAGACGGCAAGATCACCGACAACTGGGTGATGGTCGATTTTCCGCATGTTCTGGCCCAGCTTGGCGTCGACGTGTTCGGCGGCGAGGGCTGGGAAGCCTATGACCGGGGCGACCGCGTGCCGCCCCGCCCCGAGGAGGAGAGATAGAGATGGCGATCGAGTTCCTGAAACGCAGCAAGTCCGACAGTGAAAAGGCCGAGGAGGATGCCAAGGTCCGCAGCGTCGTCGAGACGACACTGGCCGATATCCAGGCCCGCGGCGATGCCGCCGTGCGCGACCTGTCGGCCAAGTTCGACGGCTACACGCCGGAGGCGTTCCGCCTGACGCCGTCCGAGATCGAGGCCGCAATGCAGAAGGTCAGCGCGCGCGACATGGAGGACATCAAGTTCGCCCAGACGCAGATCCGCACATTTGCCGAAGCGCAGCGCGCCAGCATGACCGACGTCGAGGTCGAGACCCTGCCGGGCGTGATCCTCGGGCATCGCAACATCCCGGTGCAGTCTGTCGGCTGCTACGTGCCGGGCGGCAAGTTCCCGATGGTGGCCAGCGCGCATATGTCCGTGCTGACGGCCAGTGTTGCGGGCGTTCCGCGCATCGTGGCCAGCGCCCCACCGGTCAAGGGCCAGCCGCACCCGGCCATCGTCGCCGCCATGCATCTGGGCGGCGCGCATGAGATCCTTTGCCTTGGCGGCATCCAGGCGGTCGGGGCGATGGCGCTGGGGACCGAAAGCATCGACCCGGTGCACATGCTGGTCGGCCCGGGCAATGCCTTCGTCGCCGAGGCGAAGCGGCAGCTTTATGGCCGCGTCGGCATCGACCTCTTCGCCGGTCCAACCGAGACGATGGTGATCGCCGACGAGACCGTGGATGCGGAACTCTGCGCGACGGACCTGCTCGGGCAGGCGGAACACGGCTACAACTCGCCAGCTTGCCTTATCACCACGTCCCGCAAGCTGGCCGAGGACACCCTGACCGAGATCGACCGCCTGCTGGCGATCCTGCCCACGGCGGACACCGCATCGGTCAGCTGGCGGGACTACGGCGACGTGGTTCTGTGCGAGACCCATGACGAAATGTTGCAAGTGGCCAACGACATGGCCTACGAACACGTGCAGGTGATGACCGACCGCGACGACTGGTATCTGGAGAACATGCACAGCTACGGCGCGCTGTTCCTCGGGCCGCGCACCAACGTGGCGAATGGCGACAAGGTGATCGGCACCAACCACACCCTGCCGACGAAGAAGGCCGGGCGCTACACCGGCGGGCTCTGGGTCGGCAAGTTCCTGAAGACGCATTCCTATCAGAAGGTCACGACCGACGCGGCGGCGGCGATGGTGGGCGAATACGGCTCGCGTCTGTGCATGCTCGAAGGCTTTGTCGGCCATGCCGAACAATGCAACATCCGGGTGCGTCGCTACGGCGGCAAGAACGTCGCCTACGGGACGGCGGCGGAATGAGCGACGTGCACACCCGGAACAAGGCGGCGCTGGCGCCGCTGCGCGCGGCGATGGCGGATTTCGATCCTGACGCCGTGCGCAAGGCGCTGGCCGAGGTCATCGCGCCGGATGCGGTCATCCACATGCCGCACCCGTTCGGGGATATGACCGGGCCGGGGGCGTTCTTCGATGCCTGCTATGCGCCGCTGTTCGATGCCATGCCGGACCTCGAACGCCGCGACTGGATCGTCATGGCCGGACCGGATGAACACGTGGCCGATTGGGTCGGTTGCGGCGGGCATTATGTCGGCACCTTCGTCGGGCCGTGGCTCGACATCCCGCCGACCGGCCATCTGGCGCATATGCGCTTTCACGAATTCTACCGGTTCGAAGAGGGCCGCGTCACCGAGATTCAGACGCTTTGGGACATTCCCGAAGTCATGATCCAGGCGGGCGCGTGGCCGATGGCGCCGTCGCTGGGGCTCGAATTCTGCATTCCGGGGCCGATGACCCAGAACGGGATCGTGCCGGGTCCGTGGGATGCGGCACGAGCGAACACGTCCCAGCAGCACATCATCGACATGCTCGATCACATGAAGCGACACCCGTCGCAAGGCGGCCCCGAGGTGATGGAGATGGAGCGGTTCTGGCATCCGCGCATGAATTGGTACGGGCCTGCGGGCATCGGCACCGGGCGCGGCATCGCGGGCTTTCGCAACTGGCACCAGATCCCGTTCCTTTCAGCCATGCCGGATCGCGGGCAATTCGTGGACGAGATCACATATCATTTCTTCGGTGACGGCGATTACGCCGCCGTGACCGGCTGGCCCGACATGATCCAGACGGTGACGCATGACGGCTGGATGGGCATCGCGCCCGCAGGGCAGAAGATCACCATGCGCAGTCTCGATTTCTGGAGGCTGGAGAACGGCTTGATCCGCGAGAACTGGGTGCTGGTGGATATTCTCGATGCCTACCGGCAGCTTGGGGTCGACGTGCTGGCGCGGATGCGCGAGTTCAACAAGGCCCGCGTGCCGGGCCGTGTTCCCTTTCCGGTAGGAGATCGCTGATGAGTTTGCCCCGCACCCCGTCCTTTCGTCTTGAAAACCGCCGCGCGCTTGTCGCCGGGGCATCGTCCGGGATCGGGCAGGCCTGTGCCGTGGCGCTCGCCGAGGCGGGGGCGCATGTGACGCTGGTCGCGCGGCGGGCCGAGGCATTGGACGAGACCGTGGCGCAGATGCGCAATGCGGGCTGGCAGGCCGAGGCGCTGGCGCTGGACATCACCGACCTTGCTGCGACCGACACCTCCGTGGTGCAGCGCGGCCCGTTCGACATCCTCGTCAATTCGGCCGGGCTGGCGCGGCATACGCCTGCGGTGGACACCACAGCGCAGGATTACGACGCCGTCACCGATTTGAACGTCAAGGCCGCCTATTTCCTGACCCGCGCCGTGGCCAAGGGGCTGATCGCGGCCGGTAAACCCGGATCGCTGATGAACATTTCCAGCCAGATGGCGCATGTGGGCGGCATCGACCGGGCGGTCTATTGCGCCACCAAACACGCGGTCGAAGGCTTTACCAAGGCGATGGCCATCGAATGGGGGCCGCACGCGATCCGCGTCAACACGATCTGCCCGACCTTCATCCGCACCCCCTTGGGCGAACAGACGCTGGCGATCCCCGAAAGACGCCGATGGATCGAGGACAAGATCAAGCTGGGCCGCGTCGGCGAGGTCGAAGACATCATGGGCGCTGCGGTCTTTCTTGCCTCCGATGCGGCGGCGCTGATCACCGGCACCTCGCTGTTGATCGACGGAGGTTGGACGGCGGATTGATGGAACGGGTCAAGGTTTCAGCAGCGGATGTGGCGGCGCGGGCCGGGGTCAGCCAGTCGGCGGTGAGCCGGGTGTTCACCCCCGGCGCCTCGGCATCGCAGAAGACCGTCGAAAAAGTGCGCAAGGCGGCGGCGGAACTGGGCTATCGGCCCAACATCCTGGCGCGCGCGATGGCGTCGGGAAAAAGCCGGATGATCGGGTTGGTGGTCGCTTACCTTGAAAACTACTTCTACCCCGAAGCGCTGGAAAAGCTGTCGACCGCGTTGCAGGTGCAGGGCTACCACGTGCTGGTCTTCATGGCCTCGCAGACGGCAGACAACATCGACGCGGTGGTCGAGGAAATCCTCGATTACCAGGTCGATGGCATCGTCTTCGCGTCGGTCGCCATGTCATCGGACATTGCCGAACGCTGCGAACAGGCGGGCGTGCCGGTGGTGTTGTTCAACCGCTACGAAGACCGCGAGGGCGTGAGCTCGGTGACGTCCGACAATGTCGCGGGCGGTCGCAAGGTGGCCGAATTCCTGCTGGCGGGCGGGCATGACCGGATTGCCCATATCGCCGGGTGGGAGGGCGCCTCGACCCAGCGTGACCGAGAGGCCGGCTTCCTGAGCGGGCTTGCGGCGGCAGGGGTCGATTTGCAAGCGCGCGGCGTGGGCAATTTCAACCTCGATCAGGCACGGGATGCGGCGCGGGCGATGTTCGACCGTCCCGACCGCCCCGACGCCGTGTTCGTCGCGAACGATCACATGGCGTTCGCCGTGATGGATGTGATCCGGTTCGAACTGGGCCTGTCCGTTCCCGGCGACGTGTCGGTGGTGGGCTATGACGACGTACCGCCCGCCGCTTGGCCCGCCTATGACCTGACGTCTGTGCGCCAACGCGCCAACCGCATGGTCGATGAAACGGTCAAGGCATTGTTGTCCCGCATCGAGGACCCGGACGCCGAAACCGGCAAGATCGTCATCGACAGCCCGCTGATCCTGCGCGGATCGGCCCGCATTCCAGAAGGATACACACCATGAAGGGCTTTGATCCGAAATTCACCGACTTCCCCGATTACATCATCGGCATCACGAAAGAGATCTGGGAAGATCGCGGCATCGCAACCCTGCATGACTATTACGCGCCGGATATCGTGGTGCGGTCGCCCGCGTCTGTGGTGACGGGCAATCAGGGCGTGATCGCCGCCACGATGGCCACGCTGGCCGAATTTCCCGACCGAACGCTGTATGGCGAGGACGTGATCTGGTCCGGCACGCCGGAAGAGGGCATGCTGTCGTCGCACCGTCTGCATTCCACCGCCACCCACGCGCGCCCCGGCGTCTACGGCGCGCCGACCGGCAAGACCTTGCACTATCGCATCCTCGCCGACTGCCACGCCATCAACAACCGGATCAACGACGAATGGCTGATCCGTGATCAGGGGGCCATCGTCCGGCAACTGGGCATCGATCCGCGTGACCATGCCCGTGATCTGATCGCGCGGGAGGGCGGCGCGGCGAATTGCGTGCGCCCTTACACGCCCGCGACCGAGGTTCCGGGGCCCTACAGCGGAACCGGAAACGACAATGAATGGGGCCAGCGGCACGCAGATCTGTTGCAGCGCATCATGGGGGCCGATTTCACTGCCATCCCCACGGAATACGATCGCGCCGCGAACCTGCATTACCCCGGCGGCGTCGATACGCTGTCGCATGACGGGGCGGACCAGTTCTGGATGGGGCTGCGCGCGGCCTTGCCCAACGCGGCCTTCACAATCACGCACCAGATCGGCCGAGACGACCCGTCGATGCCGCCGCGCTCGGCCCTTCGCTGGACCCTGCATGGCAAGCACGAGGGCTATGGCGCCTTCGGCAATCCCACGGGTGCCGAAATCTTTGTCCTCGGGATCAGCCACGCCGAATGGGGCGCGGTGATCGGCGGCCAGCCCAAACTGCGCCGCGAATGGACGCTGTTCGACGAAACCGCGATCTGGAAACAAATTCTTCTGCATACAGGTGATCTATGACCCCCGCCGAAATGGAACCCCGCATCGTCCGCTACGGCGATCTGCAACCGTGCAAGACCGCATTCATCGACGCCCACACGCCCGGCTCCGACCAGAAAGAGAACTTCACCATCATCGGCGGCGGTGTGTCGGAATCCCCCGACCAGCACGTGCACATCACCATCCCGCACGGCTTCAACATCGGCGCGGCGGGGCAGCCGCCGAAATGCCGCAACAGCCTGCACGATCACCGCACCGCCGAGGCGTTCTTTGTCCTGTCCGGGCGCTGGCGCTTTTTCTGGGGGCGTTGGGGCACGGCGGGCGAGGTCGTTCTGGAGCAGGGCGACATCTTCAACATCCCGACCGGCATCTTCCGGGGCTTCGAGAATATCGGCACCGATTACGGGATGATCATGGCGATCCTTGGCGGCGACGACGCGGGCGGGGGCGTGATGTGGGCGCCGCAGGTGATCCAGGACGCCGCCGACCACGGCCTGGTTCTGGGCGAGGATGGCAAGCTCTATGACACCACGCGCCAGCAGCGCCTGCCCGAGGGCGTCAAGCCCATGCCGCTCATGAACGACGAGGAGCTGGCGAAACGCCCCGAACCCACCACGGCGGAAGTCCTGCCGAACCACGTCGCGCGCTACTGGGACATGGTCGCGCTGGCGGATCGCAAGCCCTGCAAGGTGATCGGTGAAACCGGCCTGCTGAAGGACAAGCCGGGGTTCGAGGTCGATTTCATCACCCGCGCCTCCGTCTCCGAGGCCAAACATAGCCATGACAGGCCGTCCGTCCTGATGCCAGTCAAGGGGCATTGGCGCGTGGCGTGGGACGACGGCAGCGTCACGCTCGCCCCCGGCGACACCATGTCCGTGCCGGAACACCTCGCCCACAGCGCGGTGCCGTCCATGACCGGCGAAGCGGCTCTGTATCACGTCGTCGGAACCGGCGATCCGGCCGGGCTGACGTGGCAGGGCTGATCGAAAAAGTTAATGAAAATTAATAAGTTGTCAGCTGACAATTCGGCGGGCAGCGCAGACGGAGGAGCCAGCAATGCCCGTCAGGACAACCCATGTCGGATCGCTGCCGCGCACGCAGGCGGTGGTGGATTTCATCTTTGCCCGTGAACGGGGCGAGGCCTACGATCAAGCCGCCTTTGACGCCTGCATGACCGCCGCCGTGTCGGAAACCGTGGGCAAGCAGGCCAGGGCTGGCGTCGATATCGTCAGCGATGGCGAGACGTCCAAGATCAGCTACGCGACTTACGTCAAGGACCGCTACACCGGCTTCGACGGCGACAGCCCGCGCAACGCGCCCGCCGATCTCAAGCTGTTCCCCGGCTTCCTGCAACGCATCGCCGATAGCGGCGGCACGCCGCAATATGCCCGGCCCATGTGTGTGGGTGAGGTGAAATCCAAAGGGCAGGGCGAGCTGGAAAAGGACATTGCCAACCTCAAGGCGGCGATGACTGATCATGGCGTCGAACGCGGCTTCATGAATGCGGCGTCGCCGGGGGTGATCTCGCTCTTCTTGCAGAACGATTTCTACAAGACGCGCGAGGCCTATCTGGCCGCTTTGGCCGACGCGATGAAGGCCGAATACGAAACCATCGTCGCCAGCGGGCTGGACCTGCAACTGGACTGCCCTGATCTGGCCCTGTCGCGGCACATGCTGTTCAACGACCTCAGCGACGCCGAGTTCGTCAAGGTTGCCGCCAGCCATGTGGAGGCGCTGAACCACGCGCTTCAGGACGTGCCAGAGGACAAGGTCCGCATCCATATCTGCTGGGGCAATTACGAGGGACCGCATGTCTGCGATATCCCGATGGCCAGGATGTTCGACACGCTCATGTCGGCCAAGGCGCGCTATGTGCTGTTCGAAACGTCGAACCCGCGCCACGGTCACGAATGGACCGTCTTCCGCGACCGCAAGGGCGACATTCCCGAAGCGAAGGTTCTGGTGCCGGGGGTCGTCGACACCACCACGAACTTCGTCGAGCACCCCGAACTGGTGGCGCAACGCATTGCGCGGTTTACGGATATCGTTGGCGCGGACCGCGTGATCGCGGGCAGCGATTGCGGCTTTGGCACCTTTGCGGGCTTTGGCGCGGTGGACCCGGAAATCGCCTATGCCAAGCTCGGCGCACTGGCCGAGGGCGCGGCGCTGGCATGAGCCTGCCGCTGATCTACCTGCCGGGCATGATGTGCGATGCCCGGCTCTTTGGCCCGCAGGTCGCGAAGCTGCCCGGCACGGTGTTTGTGCCGATGCAAGATGACACGGTGCAGGCCATGACGGCGCGGCTGTTGCGGCATCTGCCGGATCGGTTTGCGCTGGTCGGGCTGTCGATGGGCGGCATCCTCGCGATGGAAGTGATCCGGCAGGCCCCGGACCGGGTCGACCGGGTGGCGCTGCTGGACACCAACCCGCTGGCCGAGACGCCCGAGGTGCAGGCCCGTCGTGGTCCGCAAATCGACCGGGTCCGCGCGGGCAAGCTGGCCGAAGTGATGCGCGACGAGATGAAGCCGCATTACCTGTCGGACGGGCCGCACCACGCAGCGATCCTTGACCTGTGCATGGATATGGCGCTTACGCTGGGGCCTGACGCCTTTGTCAACCAGTCGCTGGCGCTGCGCGATCGCCCGGACCAATGCGATACGCTGCGCGCCTTTGACCGCCCTGCGCTGGTGCTGTGCGGCGCCGAAGACCGGCTCTGCCCGGTCCACCGCCATACCCTGATGCATGAATTGCTGCCCGATGCCACCCTGACCGTGATCGACGGGGCCGGGCACCTGCCCACGCTGGAAAAACCAACCGAGACAACGGCGGCCCTGCGCCGCTGGCTGGAGGCCTGATGAACGACGCCCTTCTGACCCTGCTGAAACAGGTCGACACGCCCACCGTCTGCAACGCCATCGAAACCGCGCAGGGCAAGCGCGGCTTTGCCGCGTTTACCCGTGGCACGATGCAGGCCTCTGATCCTGGCGCGTGCGCCATGGTCGGCTACGCCCGCACCGCGCGCATCGCCGCGTTGGCCCCGCCGACCGAGGCCCCCGAGGTCATCAAAGCCCGCCGGATGGACTATTACCGCCACATGGCAAGCGGGCCGCGTCCCGCCGTCGCGGTGGTCGAGGACATGGATTACCCCAACTGCATCGGCGCCTATTGGGGCGAGATCAACACGACGGTCCACAAGGGCTTTGGCCTGTCTGGCGCCTTGACCAATGGTGTGATGCGCGACCTTGGCGACCTGCCGAATGGCTTTCCTGTGGTGGCAGGTTCCATCGGGCCCAGCCACGGATTTGTTCATGTTCGCGAGATCGGCACGCCGGTCACGATCATGGGGATGCAGGTGCGTGATGGCGACCTGATCCATGCGGACCGGCATGGCGGGCTGGTCATCCCGCCCGAAGTTATCCCTACGTTGAAAGCGGCCATTCACAAACTGCAGGATACCGAGAAGCTGATCCTTGAACCGGCAAGCGCAGACGGCTTTGACTTCGATGCTTTCGAAAAGGCATGGACGAGTTTCGAGGCATCCCGCACCTGATCCATATTTCCGTATCGTGCGGATTTTTGGCAGCGTGCAGGAGGGCAACGACCGGCATTGACAAGTTGTCGGATACTTGACGCGGTTAGCAGGAGGTGGTGGCGTCAGGCGGTCATCTCGAGGGTGCATCCGTGCCATAGATCGAAAGCGTCGGGTCTGGTTTGGCGTCGGGCGTTCGCGGACATGCGGTAGCGGCGGGGCGGAAAACGATATTGATCTGGTCGTGGGCGGCGCTGCGCCTGGCGCGCAGACTTGAATCGCCCCATCAGCTCTTCGCGTTTCCGGGTTGGCCGATATGAGCCTTCAATGCGATTGTTCAATCCCTTGTGCGCCGGGTTCTCCGTGTTCGGGGCGAGATCACGGATCTGCTTGATTTAGCTGCGCAATGTTTCTGTGATTACAACGCGTGGATAGCCGGAACGGGCCATCACCCGCTTCATGAATCGCCTTGCCGCCTTGGCGTTTCGATGCGGTTGCACAAGCATGTCCAGAACGTCACCGTTTGCATCGACTACCCACCAGAGCCAGAATTTCATGCCTGCGATCGGCACAACACCTTCGTCCAGGTGCCATATGACCGCCGCTGCCGGGCTGTTACGTTTTACATTATGCGCAAAGTGGTCTCCAAATCGGTTCACCCTTTGCCTGACGGCCTCCCGACTTTCGATCACTCCGCGTTCCGCCAGCAGGTCTTCAACATCCGCCGTGCTCAGGGCGAAGCAATGGTAGGACCGGACCGCCTAGGCGATGATCTCGCGCGGAAAACGGTAGCCTTTCAGGCGCGGCATCTCGGCCGTCCCTTTCAGACCCTCCACCTAGTCGAGAACGTAACCCCCAACACCTTGGCAATGCCCTTTGTTGCCATCGGTGCGCCGGACGGGCCCTATGGTCTGACCGATCTGCTCGACATGCCCTTCATCGCCATGGCGCAGGGAACCTCGGTGCGGGCGCTGCCGGACAGCGCCTGCCTTCGGCTGGGTCACACGCTCTTGCCGCGGTTTGAGGTTGCGCATCTCGCCACGGCGGGGGCCTTCGTGGCGCAGGGTCTCGGGATCACCGTTTTGCCGGAGCTGACGCTGGCCGTGCCACGCACCGACAGGCTGCCCCGGCCGAAGATCGGCGATTTTGGCCTGCAGCGGGGCATCGGTCTGGTGCGCCCGCCGGTCAGGCCTTCATGGATATCCTCGCCAAGACACCTTGGCGAAGCTGAACGGCAAGCTGGCGCGGGCCTGTATCGCGTCGACCGCGCAGTCGCGCGGGGAGCCAGGCGGGGCAACAGCCCCGCCATGACCCTTGCTGCGTTCGGGCGGCGCTTTCCCTGCGGTCCGCCCGTCAGCGCCCTGCTCTTCACAGCTTCAACAGGGCCCGCGCGTTCTCGTGGCAAACCTGCGCCCGCTCGCGCTCCGTGAGCGGGGCCGCCTCGATCCAGTCGCCCGCCTCCGCGCTGCGCTCGAAGGGGTAGTCAACGGAGAACATCACCCGCTCCGGCCCCAGCATGTCCAGCGCACAGCGCAGCGGCGCGTCGGCGCACATGCCCGAGGTCGTCACCCAGATGTTCTGCCGGAAATAGTCCGATGGCTTGCGTTCGAGCCGCATCTCGCCGCGGTTCGAGATGTCCCATCGGCTGTCGAGCCGCCACATCAGGTAGGGCAGGGTCTCGCCCAGATGCCCCAGCACCAGCCGCGCGCCCGGGTAGCGGTCGAAGGTCCCGGCAAAGACCAGCCGCAGCGCATGGGTCGCCGTCTCCACCGTCCAGGACCAGACCGGCCCCCAAAGCTCGGGGTGGGCGTGGTACATGTGTGTCTGTTCCGGCGGGTTGTTGGGGTGGATGTAGACCGGCACCTCGAGGTCCGAGACCCGCTCCCAGAAGGGCGCATAGCGGTCGTCGTCGAGATAGGCTCCGCCGGTCTGCCCGTTCACCATCGCGCCCTGCATGCCCAGCTCGCGCACGCAGCGTTCCAGCTCGTCGGCGGCGTCTTGTGGCGACTGCATCGCGAGATGGGCGAAGCCGCCATAACGCTCGGGACGTCTCGCGATTTGCTCTGCGAGCACATCATTCGCCTTGCGCGCCAGCCGCACGGCGGTGTCAGTGCGCGTCTCCGCCTGCACCCCTGGCCCGGCTAGCGACAGGATCGCCCGCTCGACGCCGATGCTGTCCATCGCCGCCAGTCGCATCTCGCCGAAATCCTCCAGCGCGGTGCGGGCCTTGCCAAAGAGGGATGGGCTGATGTTGGGCGCGGTGGTCGCCCAGTAGTCGACGAAATCGGGATGCAGGAAATGTTCCTCGAGCGCGATTTTCGGGGTCTTTGTCATGGTGATCGTCCTTCAGATTTCGAAGATCTTCTTTTCAGTACGGTGCAGGCAGGCGCTCACGCCGGTTTTCGTCACGAGATAGTTGTCGCAGATTACCGCGAAGACGTTGCCTTCATCGTAGCCCGGATGCACGGCGAGCAGCATGTCTTCCGCCAGCGGCATGGTCTCGTCGTGGCGGATCAGCGGGCGTTCGACCATCTCGCAGCCCTGCCCGTGGGCATAGAGCCGGGTCTCCGGCGGCAGGCCGCGCGCCTGCATCCAGACGTCGTGCCTGTGGGCGATGTCGGCAGGGGCGGCACCGGGGCGGATCTGGCGCAGCGTGTGGTCCTGCGCCGCCTTCACATGTTCGAAGGCGGCGAGCAGCGCGTCGGGCGCCTTGCCCAGAACCAGCGTCCGCGCGATCTCGAGGTAAATGCCGCCGGGTCCGTTGACCTCGATCAGGATGGAGCGGTGATCGCCCGCTCGCATCTCGCGCGTCTGGAAGGGGCGGTTGAGGAAGCGCGAGGCCTCGCCCACCGGTGCGGACAGCCCGAGGTGGATGCCCTGGTCCGAGCCGAGCCTGCGCCCAACCGCTTCGGCATGGTCCGAGACCTCGCGGTCGGTGACCCCGGGCCGGATGAAATCGCAGACCTCGGCAAAGACCCTGTCCTGCAGGGCAGCGGTCTGACGAATCAGCGCGATCTCCTCGGCGCTCTTGACCGCCTTCACGGTGTCGAACGCCTCGGTGGTGTCCACCGTCTCGAACCCTTCGGTGAGGGCACACATCAGCCCGTGGGGCAGGGCGCCGGGACAAAGCAGCCCGATCCGCCGCGCCCCGCGGGCCTGCAGCGCCTCGGTCACTAGGCGGCTGTCGTAGTCGATGGTGTAATGGATCGTCGGAAAGGATGGCGTGCCCAGCACGCGCGAGACGCCGCGCGTGGCGGGATCGTCGGGGTCGGTGGCGCGGTCGGTGCCGAAGGCCCCCATCTCCACCACGCTCATCGGTCCGTCGGCAAAGAAGATCACCGTCCGGGGATAGCCGTTGTTCGCCGGAACATCGGTCAGCCAGCGCACGTAGCCGCCCATCCAGTCTTCGCGCGCCTGCGTCACCAGCGCATCGAGGCCGAGGTCTCTCATGACCCTGCGGGTGACGGTCCAGCGTCGCTCCAGCTCCTGCGGGGTGATCGGGGAATTGGTCTGCATCAGGACCTCCTTGCGGCGTCGGCCAGCGCGTCTGGCCCGCCCGAAGCGTAGCGGCGGAAGTTCTCGCGCACCGTTGGCAGGCATTGTTCGTGGTAGCAGTCGGCAAAGCCGCCGACATGCGGCGTTATGACGATGTTCGGCGCGGACCAGAGCGGGTTGTCAGCGGGCAGCGGCTCGGTCTCGAAGACGTCGATCCCGGCCCCGGCGATCTGTCCCGAGGTCAGCGCATGGAGCAGCGCCGTCTCGTCGACGCAACCGCCCCGCGCGAGGTTCACAAGAAAGCCGGTGGGCTTCATCGCCGCCAGCAGCTCCGCGTCGACGATGTGCCGCGTCTCGGGGGTGAGCGGTGTCAGCACGACGGTGAAATCCGCTTGCCCCACCGCCTGTTTGATCTGCCGGCGGGGGAAGATGCGGTCCACACGCGGTGCGCTCTCGCGGCCCGAGACACCCGTCACCGTCATCCCCAGCGTCTGCGCATAAAGCGCCAGCGTCTCGGCGATCTGGCCCAGCCCCAGCAGGCAGAGAGTCTTGCCGTGCAGCAGCGCCTGCGGTCGCCGGTCCCAGTCCCCGCGCGCCTGCGCCGCGAGTAGATCCGGCACCCGCCGCGCAAGAGTGAGCATCAGCGTCAGCGCCAGCTCGGCCATCTGCGGCCCCTGCACCCCCACCACGCGCGAGATCGGCAGCCCGCGCGGAAAGCTCTCCATGTGCAGCAGCGCGTCGATCCCGGTGGTGAGCGACTGCACCCATTCGAGCTGCCTCATGCGGGCGACCAGCGCGGGCGTCATCTTGGGCGCGAGGCCGATATAGACCTGCGCCTGCGGCGCGAGGTCCATCGCCTGAGCCTCGTCATGGGCGGCCAGAAAGCGGTGTTGCGGCCATGTCTCGCCCAGCTTCGCGACGTAGAAATCGCTCCAGTCGGGCAGCTCGTGACAGATCAGGACGGTCTTTCGGGTCATGGGTCAGCCTCCATACAGGACGCGCGGCAGCCAGAGAGCCAGCCCCGGCACAGCAAACAACAGCGCCACCAGCACGACCGGCGCCAGCAAGAAAGGCAGGATCGCTCGGTAGAGCGTCGCCATCGGCATGTCCCGCACCTGCGCCCGGATGATGAAGAGGTTCATCCCCACCGGCGGCGTGATCAGCCCCAGCTCCACCAGCACTACGACGAAGACGCCGAACCAAATCGGATCAAAGCCGTATTGCACCACGATCGGCAGAAAGACCGGGACGGTGATGAGCACCATGCCGATGCCTTCGAGAAAGCAGCCGAGCAGAATGTAGATCGCCACGATCAGAGCCATGACCATCCAGACCGACAGTCCCGCCTGTTCCGCCAGTCCTAGCAGGTTGTCTGGCAGCCGGGTTTGAACGACGAAGTTGGAGAACAGCGTCGCGCCGATGATGATCATGAAAAGCGCACAGGAGACAGCGACGCTGTTGCGGATCGCCTCGATCAGCCCGTCGACCTTCAGCGTGCCGCGCAGAAATCCGAGGGTGATGGCACCGAAGGCCCCGACGGAGGCCGCCTCGGTCGGGCTGAAGAGCCCGGCATAGATGCCGCCGATGGTCAGCACGAAGAGCAGGACGAACTGCCAGGGTTCGCGCAGGGCGGTCAGGCGTTGGCGCAGCGTGGCAGGGGCCTCGCGCGTGGTCTCGCCACGGCCCGCGACGAGCATGGCGATCGCGATGTAAAGGAGCAGCAGCACGAGGCCCGGGATCATCGAGGCGGCAAAGAGCCGTGCGATGGAGGTCTCGGTGATCGAGGCGTAGATCACAAGGATGATCGACGGCGGGATCAGGATGCCGAGCGATCCGCCCGAGGCAACCGTCGCCGCTGAATAGCCCCGATCGTATCCGGCGCGTGCCATCTCGGGCATGGCGATGCGGGTCATGCTGGCGGCGGTGGCGACCGAGGAGCCGCAGATCGCCCCGAAGGCCGCCGAGGCGGTCAGCGTCGCGATGCCCAAGCCCCCGCGCAGTCCCGACAGCATCACGCGCGCCGCGTTGAACAGCTCGGCGGACATGCGCGATCCGGTGGCGATCTCTCCCATCAGGATGAACAGCGGGATGACCGAGAGGTTGTAGCTCGACGCCACGTCGAACATAGTCGTCCCGGCGAGGAATTTTGCCGAAAAGACGGAGTTCAGCAGGATGTTCCCGCCAAGCCCGATCAACGTCAGCGCAAGCCAGACCGGCTGGCGCAGGAAGAGCAGCATCAGCATCAGCGTGATGCCGGACAGGCCGGTGACGAAGGGGGTCACAGCGCACCCTCCTCGTTGGGGGCGGTGGGGACCGACCGCAGCACGACCCGCAGTTGCAGGACGTAGGCCCAGAAGATACCCGCCAGCCCCACGAAAGCCACCGCCCAGAGCGGCCATTTCGGAATGCCCAGTTCAAGCGAGCGCTCGCCCCAGGCCCAGGCGTCCATCGCCGGCTGGATCATCGCCCAACCGAGGAAGGCGAACAGCACGATCCCCGTCACCGCCGCCAGCACGCTCAAAGCCCGCAGCCCGCGCGGGGGCAGCACCGCGTCGATCAGGTCGATCAGGATCTCGCCGCGCCGCGCCACGACGGGCGCGATGCCGAACATGGTCATCACCAGCAGCGCGATGCTCACCACGTCGTAAGCGCCCTTGACCGGCGTGTCGAAGGCGGCCCTCAGCATCACGTCCGCCACCACGCAAAGCATCATCACCACCAGCGCGACCCCTGCCACCGCATGCATCGCGCGGGTGATCCGGTCGCCGTCCCTGTCCATTTCCGTCATGCTTCGATCCTTTTCCATCGTGGGGAGGGCGCAGGGGTCGACCCTGCGCCCGGTCGCGTCACTTGGTGTAGGCATCGACGAAGGCATCTGCCTTGTCGCCGGCCTGAGCCATGCCGTCGGCGACAATGGTCTCGAAGGCGGTCTTCAGCCCGTCGATCCCGGCGTCGTCCAAAGTCACGATCTTCACCCCGGCGTCGACCATGTACTGCCGCCCCTCGGCCTCGCCTGCGTCCCAGCGTTCGCCGAACCACGCAGCGCGGTCGGGGCCGGTGGTCTCGTCGATGATCTTCTGCAGCTCCGGCGAGAGACGGTCGTAGCTGCGTTGGCTCATCACCACCGCGAAGGTCGCGGAGGCCAGCCCCGGCTCCAGCGTGTAGTCGGTGACCGGCCCGAGGTCGAAGGCCTTGGTCGCCTCGAAGGGGAAGGTCGCCCCGTCCACCACACCCTTGGCCATGGCATCGGCGGCCTCGCCCGGGGGCACTGGCACCGGCGCGGCGCCCATCGCCTCGATGATCTTCTGCCATGTCTCGCCAGCATAGCGGATGCGCAGCCCCTTCAGGTTGCCCAGGTCCGCCGGATTCGCCTTGGCGAGGTTCACCTTCAGCGGCGGCGTCACAGCGAGCCACAGGATCTTTGTTCCGGGATGCTCTGCGGCGAGGTAGTCGGGGGCGAGTTCGGTCAGGCGGCGCGAGCTGACGGCGCTGCTGTCGCCGCCCAAGGGATGAGTCAGCGGCAGCCCCGCCAGTTCGGTCAGCGGGAAACGGCCCGGCGTCAGCCCGTGCAAAAAGATGCCGATGTCGGCGCCACCCGACGACACGATGTCGAACTGGCGCGGCGGCGGGCCGAGCTGGGCGGCGGGAAAGACCTCGAGCTGCAATTCGCCGCCGGAGGCCGCGCCGATCTCTGCGCCCCAGTCCCTGATCGCCTCGACGAAGGTATGGGCGGGCGGCAGGAAGGTGGTCACCTTCAGCGTCTCCGCCATGGCCGGAGCGGTGCCCAGCATCAGCACAGTCATCACGCCGAGCGCGCGGAATGTCTTCATCATCATCATTATTATAAGTCCTCCCTTGTCGCGGACGGGATGCGGCCCGTCCTCCGTCTTTCGCGTTCTCGCGGCGGTCCCGGCGGCTCCTCTTCCGCCGGGACTGCCTCAGAACGCCGTCCGGTCGCCGCCTTTCAGGTCGAGGATCTCGCGGGCTTCCTCCGGCGAGGCGACCTCGCAGCCGAGTTCCTCGACGATGCGGCGGATCTTGTGCACCTGCTGGGCATTGCTGTCGGCCAACACGCCGCGCTGAATGAAGAGGCTGTCCTCCAGCCCGACGCGGACATTGCCGCCCATCTGGCTTGCGGTGGTGGCCATGGGGATCTGCGCCGCGCCCGCCGCGAGGATCGACCACCGGTAGTCGTCACCGAACAGCTTGTCGGCGGTCTTCTTCATGAAGACGAGGTTGTCGATGTCCGCGCCGATGCCGCCGAGGATGCCCATGACGAACTGGATGAAGATCGGCGCCTTGAAGAGACCGATGTCCATGCAGAACCGCAGGTTGTACAGGTGCCCCACGTCGTAGCATTCATGCTCGAACTTGATGTCGTGCGGGGCCAGCGTCTTCGCCGCTTCCTCGATGTCGCGGAAGGTGTTGCGGAAAATGTTGCCGTCTGAGCCCGCGACGTAGTCCTTCTCCCAGTCGAATTTCCAGTCGGTGTAGCGCTTTGCCAGCGGATGGAAGCTGAAGTTCATCGACCCCATGTTCATCGAACACATTTCGGCGGAAAAGGTCGCCGCGGGCCGGATGCGGTCCTGGATCGAGAGGGTCAGCGAGCCGCCGGTGGAGATGTTCACCACCGCATCCGTCGCCTGTTTGATGCGCGGCAGGAAGGGTTTGAAGTCCTCTGGATCGACCGAGGGTGCGCCGGTCTCGGGATTGCGCGCATGCAGGTGCAGGATGGAGGCCCCGGCCTCGGCGGCCTCGATGGCGGCCTCGGCGATCTGGTCGTAGGTGTAGGGCAGGGCGTCCGACATGGTGGGCGTGTGGATCGCCCCGGTGACGGCGCAGGTGATGATGGTGCGGGGTTTGCGGGCCATGGGTCAGGCCTCCTTGGTGTTGGCAATGGTCGGTTTCGAGGTCTGCCGGGCGGGCGCCATAACGCGGTAGCCCAGCGGAAAGAGGTCGGTGTCGAAGCGGTCGCGGATTAGCCCCCAGACGCCACGCGGTGCTTTCAGCATCACGACAATGGCGACGAGGCCCAGCACGAGCAGGTAGATCGTGCCGAGGTCTGCCAGCGTCTCGCGCAGGGCAAAGAAGATCAGCGTGCCGATGATCGGGCCTTCGATGGTGCCGATGCCGCCGATGACGACGATAAAGATGACGAAGGCGGTCCAGTCGTTGACGCTGAAGGCCGCGTCAGGCGATATCCGCAGCGTTTGCAAGAAGATCAGCGCACCGACCATTGCGGTCAGGGCCGAGGTCACGACGTAGACGAGGAACTTGGTGCGCCAGATGTCGATGCCGAGCGAGGCGGCGGCCAGTTCGTTGTCGCGGATGCCGGTGAGGGCCAGCCCCTTGCGCGAGCGCAGGAACAGGTAGACCGCCGCGACCACCGCCACCGCCGCGCCGAGCGCCAGCCAGTAGGAGAGCGCTTCGCGCCCGTCGCGGCTGTCGGCCAAGCCCTTGACGATGCCTGCGGGCAGCGAGGTGCCCGAGCCGCCGCCAAGCACTGAGAGCTGGGAGAAGAGCAGGCGGAAGACCTCTGCGATGACCCATGTTCCGATGGCGAAATAGGCGCCCCTCAGGCGGAAGATCAGCGTCGCGACCGGAACGGAGATCAGCGCACCCGCGATCCCGGCGAGCCCGATGGCCACCAGCGGGTCGATCCCGGCGAGGATGGTCAGCGCGAACAGCACGTAGCCGCCGAGGCCGACATAGGCCTGCTGCCCGACGCTGACGAGCCCGGCGTAGCCCGCCATCAGGTTCCACAGGCTGGCAAGTGCCAGATAGAGGCACAGTTCCGAGATCAGCCGCATGTCGGCGCGACCGGCCCACCAGGGGGCGGCGATCAGCGCCACGAGGGCGATTGCGCCGAGCGTTGCGGCAATGCGGGCCGCACGCGACGTGCGCTGGACGGTGTAGTCTGCAAGGGTCATCCGTTCATCCTCGGGAAAAGGCCGTTGGGGCGCAGGGCAAGGATCGCGAGGAAGACGAGGTGCCCCGCCAGAAGCTGCCAGCCCGGATCGATCCGCGCGCCGACGGTCTGCGCCACGCCGAGGATCACGCCGCCTGCGAGCGTGCCCCAGAGGTTGCCGAGACCGCCTATTATCACCGCCTCGAAGCCGAAGATCAGGCGACCGCCGCCGATGGAAGGGTCGAAGCTGGTGCGTATGCCGAGGAAGATTCCTGCCACCGCGACCACCGCCAGCGACAGCGCCATGGCGAGGCCGAAGACATGCGCCTTGTTCAGGCCCATGACCTGCGCGATGTCCTGATTGTCCGAGGTCGCGCGAAACGCTCGCCCCAGCGGCGTGCGGTAGAACATCCACTGCAGCGCCGCGATCACCGCCACCGCCACTGCGAAGGTCAGGACCGGCATCCAGCCCAGCGTCAGCGATCCGAGCGTCACGCTCGCCGTCTCGATGGAGCCCGCGTCGAGCTTCTGCGGATCGGCGGAATAGCCTTCGAGCAGGGCGTTCTGCAGGATCACCGACAGGCCGAAGGTCACCAGCAGCGGCGGCAGCAGGTCCTCGCCCAGTGTTCGGTTCAGCACGCCGCGCTGCAGCGCGTAGCCGATCCCGGCCATGGCGGGAACGACAACCACCAGCGCCAGCAGCGGATGCAGCCCCAGCGCGACCGACGTCGTCAACCCGAGATAGGCCGCCAGCACGATAAGATCGCCATGGGCGATGTTGACCAGCCGCATGACGCCGAAGATCAGCGACAGCCCGGCGGCGAAAAGCGCATAGAGACCGCCCAGAAGCGTCCCCTGCACGATGGCGTTGATCCAGTCCATGCCCGTCACTCCATTCCGAAATAGGCGCGCGAGATCGCCTCGCGCGAGATGGTGCCCGAGGCGCCTTCGAGGGAGATCCGGCCCTCCTGCAGGCAATAGACGCGGCTCGACACCGCCAGCGCCTTGGTGATGTCCTGCTCGACGAGGATCGCGCTCATGCCGCCGTCGACGATGCCCGGGAGGGCGGCGTAGATGTCGCGGATGATGATCGGCGCGAGGCCCAGGCTGATCTCGTCGAAAAGGATGAGGTCGGGGTTCGCCATGAGCGCACGGCCGATGGCGACCATCTGCTGCTGCCCGCCCGAGAGCGAGGTGGAAGCCTGATGCCGCCGTTCCTCAAGGATCGGAAACAGATCGTAGACCCGGCGCAGCGACCATGGTCCGGGGCGTCCGATGCGGCCGCCGATGATCAGGTTCTCCTCGACCGAGAGCGAGGGGAACAGCTGCCGCCCCTCCGGGACCAACGCAATGCCCTGCTCTGCCACCTGATCGGCGCGCAGCGCGCCGATGGGCTGGCCGCGCCAGGCGATCTGCTCCGCCCCGTTGCGCATCAGCCCGGAGATCGAGCGCAGCAGAGTCGATTTCCCCGCTCCGTTCGCACCGATGATCGCCAGCACCTCGCCCGCGTCGAGATGCAGGTCCAGCCCGTAAAGTGCCTGAAAGTCGCCGTAGAAGGCGGCGAGTCCGCGGATTTTCAGGATGGGATCAGGCATCGGCTTCGATCCCGAGATAGATTTCCTGAACCGCCTTGCTGTTCATCACCTCGCGCGGGACGCCTTCGTCGATCTTGCGGCCAAAATCGATGACGATCAGCCGGTCGACCACGGCGAGCAGCGCATGCACCACGTGCTCGATCCAGATGATCGAGACGCCGGTGGCGCGGATGTCCTTGATAGTGTCGACCAGCGCGCGACATTCGGCTTCGGTCAGCCCTCCGGCGATCTCGTCGAGCAGCAGCAGCTTCGGTTTCGCACACATGGCGCGGGTCAGCTCCAGCCGCTTGCGCGACAGCAGCGTCAGCCCCCCGGCGCGGTCGTTGGCGCGGGGCAGCAGGCCGGTCTGCTCCAGCACCGCGAGGCAGTGTCGCTCCGCCGTGCGGCCCGACAGCCCCGCCGCCTGCGTCGCGGCGATCATCGCGTTTTCGAAGACCGTGAGTTGGGCAAAGGGCTGCGGCACCTGAAAGCTGCGGGCGATGCCCATGCGCGACCGGGTGGCGGCGTTCAGCCGGGTCACGTCGCGCCCTTCGAAGCGGACGCTGCCGCTGTCGGGCGTGACCGTACCGGTGATGAGGTTGAACATCGTGGTCTTGCCCGCGCCGTTCGGCCCGATGACACCGAGCGCCTCGCCGGGCGCGAGCGCGTAGCTCTGGTCGTCCGCGACCGTCACCGCGCCGTAGCGCTTGGTCAGCCTGTCGAGTTCGAGGATGGGCGTCATGTGTCTGGACCGTTCGGATGTGTCTGGAGATGGGGGAGGGACGGTGGGCGTCCCTCCCCGCGCGGCGGCGCACTCAGAGGAGCTTCAGTGCGCCCGTGGTCGGCACCATCGGCGCATGGGCGTTGGCGACGATCTTCAGGTCGAAGGCGTCGCCGTGCTTCTGCCACTGCCCGGCGACGAGCGGCGTCTTGGTGACGTTGGCCATCGGCCCGTCGGACCAATTCACCCGACCGACGATGGTGTCCATGTCGGTCTGCGGGATCGCGGCGCGGATGGCATCGGGATCGTCGAGATCTTCGGCCCGGGCGATCACGTCGGCCACCACCTCGAAGAGCGCGTGCTTGAAGCCGATGGGCTGGGTCCATGGCCGCCCCGAGGCCTCGGTGTAGCCATGCGCCAGATCCGCCGCGCTGGCCCCTGTGAGCGAGGAGGTGAAGGGATGCGCGGGCGACCACCAGACCTCGGACGACAGCCCGTCGCCGCGCGGCCCGAGGCTTTCGATCACGCTCGGGAAGAGCAGCGCCTTGCCGATGGTCACGAGCTTTGGGCCGAAGCCCTGCTGCGCTGCCTGTGTCCAGAAGGTCGCGAAGTCCGGCGGGATCATGTTGCCGGTGACAATCTCCACGCCGCCCGCCTTGAAGGCGTCGATGTAGTTGGAGAAATCATCCGACAGCGGCTGGTAGCGACCGGGATCGATCAGGTCATAGCCCGCGGCGGCCAGCGGTTTGGGCAGGCCCAGTTCCGCATCGCCCCAGGCGTTGCCGTCGGCGTCATTCGGAAAGAGCCCGCCGACCTTGGGTGCCACGCCGGACTTACCCCACATGTCGAGGAAGGCGGCGATCACGTCTTCCAGCCCCCAGAAGAAGTGGTAGGTGTAGTCGAAACCCTCGCCTGGCACACCGCCGCGGCCAAAGAAATACGGCTGCCACGGGCAGTCGGTGGTGATGCAGGGCACCTCGTTCACCTCGGCCTGATCGGCGACCGGGTTGACCGTGTCCGGGGTCGAGGCGGCGACGATGATATCCACCTCGTCGCCGAGGATCAGATCGGCGGCCACCTCTGCGGCGCGGTTCGGGTTGGACTGGCTGTCCTTCGAGATGATCTCGACAGTCCAGGCCTTGCCGTTGTTTTCGATGCCCGCGCCGTAGATCTCCTGAACCTGCCGCAGCACGTAGTCGTCCGCTTCGGCAAAGCCCGCCAGCGGGCCGGTGCGCGGGCTGACATGGCCCACGCGCAGGATCGGCGTCGCGGCATAGGCGCGGCTGGCCCGCAGGATCCCTGGGGCGGCAAGCATCGCGGCGGTCCCGGTCAGGAACTGGCGACGTGTCCTTGGATGCGTCATTGTCTTTTCTCCCTTTTGGAATCCCGACCGCTTCTGCGGCAGGGCTGTGCACGGGCTCCTTCTGCCCTTGCAGTGGCCGGGGCGGTCTTGGCGCCGCCTCCGTCCCGTCATGTCTCGTCGTCTCCGTCCGGCCTCAAGCCGGCGTCAGTCGGTCAGGATGCCGTCCAGCCGCCGCAGATGGGTGGTCACCCGGTCACGCGTCTGCGTCGCCTGCTCCGGCGTCCAGCTGCGAAAGCCCTCGCCGCTTTTCATCCCCAGCCGTCCCTCGGCCACGAGTCGTTCGAGGTAGGGCGACGGCCCCTTGCGGTCCTCAAGATCGGCGAGCACCGTGTTGTGGATGTCGAGCGTCAGGTCGGTGCCCACGAGGTCCGCGTTCTCCAGCGGCCCCAGGACCGAGAGCCTGCGCCCGAAGCAGTTCTTTACCACCGTGTCGACCGCCTCCGCGGAACAGATGCCGCGTTCGACGAGGCTGATCGCCTCGCGCCAGAGCGCATGCTGCATCCGGTTGCCGATGAAGCCGGGCACGTCCTTTTCGACCCGCACCGGCGTCTTCCCGGCGCCGGTCAGCAGGGTCATCATCGCGTCCATCGCCGCATCGTCGGTCCATTCCGTGCGGATGACCTCCACCAGCGGGATCAGGTGCGGCGGGTTCCACCAGTGAGTGCCGAGCGCGCGATGGCGCCGCCTGAGCCCCGACATGATCTGCGTGATCGGCATGACCGAGGTGTTCGACGCGAGGATGCAGTCCTCGGGCGCATGGACCTCGGCTTCGGCAAAGATCGCCTGCTTCAGCGCCAGCTTCTCCGGCGCGGCTTCGAAGACGAAGGCCGCCTGCCGCACCGCGCCGCGCAGGCTGTCCATCAGCTCGATGCGCTTGAGAACGCGGGCGATCTCGGCGTCGTCCGCCCCCATGAGGGTCAGGCTGTCGCGGACCCGGTCGGGCAGGGCGGCAAGCGCCTCGGGCACCGGGTCCGAGACCGCCACGTATTGCCCCGCCCGCGCCAGCGTCAGCGCGATGCCATGGCCCATGAGCCCTGCGCCGATGACGGCGATCTGCTGGTTCTTCGCCATCCGCTCAGCCCGCCGTGTAGCCGCCGTCGGCATAGAGGATATGCCCGGTGTAGAAATCCGACGCCTTCGAGGCGAGGAAGAGCAGCGGCCCGGCGAGGTCTTCCGGTTCTCCCAGACGGCCCTTCGGAACGCGGGTGAGAAAGCCATTGCGCACGGTCTGTGCCTGCTCTGTGTCCTCGAACATCCAGGCCGTCAGCGGCGAGCGGAAGACCGTCGGCGCGATGGCGTTCACCGTGATGCCGGTGGGGCCAAGCTCGCAGCCGAGCGCCTTGGTGATGCCGTCGACCGCCGCCTTCGAGGCGCAATAGGCGGTGTAGCCCGCCGGATGCCCCAGAAGCCCGCGGGCCGAGGAGACGAGGACGATCTTGCCGCCCGATCCTTGCGCCTTCATCTGCGACGTCGCGGCCTTGGCCAACATCCAGCTCTGGGTGACGTTGGCATCCATGACCGAGGTGAATGTCTCCACCGCCATCTCGTCGATCTTGGCGACCTTGTTCATCCCGGAGGCCACGACGAGGATGTCGAGCGCCCCATGCGCCGCCACGGTCTGCGCCACCATGTTGGTGCAGGCTTCCTCCGTGTCGGGGCGGGCGTTGATGGTGGTGACTGTGGCGCCAAGCGCGCGTACCTCTTCGGCGATCTCGCCCAACGCCTCGGCGTTCCCGGCAGAGAGCACGAGCTTGCAGCCCGCCCCCGCCAGCACCCGCGCCGCCACCATGCCAAAGGCCCCGGAGGCCCCGGTGATCAGCGCGACCTTGCCCTCTACGTCGAACATCGACAGCGGATCGGCCAGTGCATGTGTCATCTGGTTCATAAGCTCAGTCCTTTGGCGGATAGGGGATGACCACGAGCATGCGGCAGACGTGGTTCGTGCGGTTTTCGATGCGCCGCACCTGTCCGGGCGGAACGGTGAGGCTGTCCATGGCGCGCAACACCTCGGTGTGACCGTCCCATTCGACGGTCATCTCGCCGTCGAGCACGACGTAGACTTTTTCGAAGGGGGTGCTGTCGGGACCGGCGCCGCCGCCGGGCAGGAATTGCGAGAAACCGACCCACTGGTTCGTCGGTCCGCCCTCCTCGAAGCCTTGCAGGCGCAGGCCGTGGCAGCCCCAGTGGTTCGGGGCGTCGTAAGCGCGGGCGTCTTCGAACTTCTTCAACAACATGGGCTTACTTCTCCTCCAAAGCACGCGACGTCATGAAGCTCAGCATTTCGAATGCGAGCGACTGGTCCGCTGTGCCGATATGTTCGACGATCGAGATGTGGTTATGTCCGGGCACGCCGGTAATCAGTGGCAGGCGGCCGTCTCGCGTTGCGAGCGCTTCGATCAGAAGGCGGGTCTGCTTAATGATGACGTCGGGCTCGTGCTCGGCGTAGGCGATCATGACCGGGATCTTCCGGCCTTCGAGAGCGTTCACGACAGATTGCTCTGACCGGTCGCCGTCGATGCCATAGTAAAGCGCATCGCGAGAGGGATCTATGTCGCGCGCAGTCAGGTCGACGGTCGGGGGTGAAATCAGGGTGGTGCCGATCACGCCGTCATCCTCGGCCTGAAGATCTTCGCGAAAGACGTAATCCGCCACATGCATGGCCCCGGCGGAGTTGCCGACGACAAAAACCTTCGACGGATCGCCGCCCATGTTCGCAACACGCGCGCCAATCCATTCCAGCGCAGCCCGCACGTCTTCTGCCCCGGAGGGCCAAGGATGGTCGGGCGCAAGGCGATAATTCATGGTCACGGCCACCACGCCATTCCGGGCGAACCAGCGACCGATCCCGGCGACATCCGCCTTGTCGCCCCGCACGAACCCGCCGCCATGGACGAAGATCATGACCGGGTTCGATCCGTCCGCGGCCTCCGGCGCGTAAACATCAAGCATGTTTCGGGCATCGGGCCCGTAAGACAGGTCGCGCTGGACGCTGAGCCCTGTCTCATCCGCGGCGGCATGCAACGGCGCATAAAGCGCCTTCGTCCCGCCAACCATCTCGCGGCTCAATTCGCGGCCCAGATCGGGCAGCTTGGCGGCGATGTCCGGCGTCTGAGACACCTGGGCCATGGAGGCTCCGGCCAGACCGGACGCGCATAGCACGGTCGTCAAAAGGAATTTCATGTCTCCCCTCCCATAAGGCACCGGCTCCTCTTTCGGTGTTTGTCGGGGCGGCCTGAGGCGGCCGCGCCCTGTTCTGGCCCGAGGGTGTCTCGGGGGGTGGTGGGGGAGCGCCCCCACGATCGTTGGTCAGAAGGTTTCGCCGGCCTCGATGCGGTATTGCTGGCCCTTGTCGATCATCGCCACGAGGCGGACGATGCAGCCATCGCCGCGGTCCCAGTTCCACGGGAAGAAGGCGAAGGTGCAGCGTTTGCCGGACACCGCGTCAAGGTCGCCGCCGACATTCTCGATGCCCATAATGCCGTTCTTGAACAGCAGGTTGTGCACCGGCTCCCACTCCGGGAAGTCCTCTTCCCAGCCGCGCCCGCCGGACCATTCCTTGTACTCTGCCTCGAGATGCGGCAGCAGCGGGCCGTTGCGCTGCGGGCCGATGGCGGTGGCCAGCGGGTGGTCGTTGGCCTGCGTGTCGTGGCCGACGACCTTCACACCCTTCTCGATCATCCACTCCGCCGCCGATTTCACGAGGCCCGGGCAATAGGCAAAGTAATCGCCATCCTCGTACTGCTTGTGCCAGCCGGTGTTGATGATGAGTACGTCGCCCTTGCGAATCGCGTGACCGCAGGCCTTTTCCAGATCCTCGCCCGTGATCGGCTCCCACTTCTTCTTGGGCAGGTTCACGACAATGCCGGTGCCAAAGAAATGCGGCAGCGGCACTTCGTCGATGAAAGGTGTGCCCTGAACCACGTGGGCTGGTGCGTCAATATGCGTGGTTGCATGCATCGTCGTGGTGATCCGCTGCGATAGCACGCCGGACTTCGCCATGTAGTGAATGCGCTCGATCTTGGTGTCTTCGAAATACGGCCAGTTCGGGTTCTGGAAGCCGAAGCGATGGCTGAGGTTGTAGAACTCTACCCCCATCGTGTTGTCGGTGTTTCCCTCGAATTCGATCCCTCTGATCATGACCATTGGCATGGCTCCCCTGTGCGCGCAGACCTGAGGTCGCGCGGCTTTCCGAATTGAAACTGCAGGATGTATGGTTCCTCCCATCCCTGCTCAAAACGATACAGAATGACCACGATACGGTCAAATAGTATTTTATCGCGCGAACAAAGTACCGTATTGTGGGTTGTGCACGAGAGCATTGCACTCACGATGCGGGCGGGTAAGACAGGTTCGGAGGAGGCACCATCATGGTCGGGACGACACGGGAAGACAGTGGAAAGGGCGGCATTCAGGTCATTGAACGCGCGGCGAAAATCCTGCGCGCGCTAAAGCATGACCGGGCCGGGATGAGCCTTGGGCAGATCGCCGAGGCGGTGGAGCTGCCGCGCTCCACGGTGCAGCGAATCGTCGCCGCGCTGATGGCCGAACGGCTGCTTGCCGCCGGATCGCGGGCGGGACGAATCAGGCTCGGGCCAGAGATCACCGCCCTGGCCGAGCAAAGCCGGAATTCGGTGATCGAGACCTGCCGTCTTGTGCTCTCGGAGCTGTCGCAGGCAACCGGCGAGACAGCCGACCTTTCGGTGCTGCGTGGCGGGGCGATGCTGTTCCTCGACCAGATCCCGGGCACACACCGGCTGCGGACCGTGTCAGCGGTGGGCGACGCCTTTCCGCTGACGACGACGGCCAACGGTCTCGCCTGCCTTGCCGAGATGGAGGAGGGCGAAGCGCTCGACCTCGCGCGCGAGGAATGGCAGCGCAAGGGCCTGCAGCGGGACGAGGCCGAGTTTCTGGGGCAACTCGCGGAGATCCGCGCCACTGGTCTGGCCTACGACCTCGACGCGCATACTGACGGCATCTCGGCGGTGGGCGTCGCGGTACGCGACTGGAGCGGTGGGCTGTACGGTATCTCCGTACCGGTCCCCTCTGCACGTTTCGAGGAGGTCCGCCCCACGGTCGAGGCCGCCGTCCGTCGCGCCCGCGATCATGCGGGCAAGCTGCTGTCGTCGAGCTGAGCCGGGCCCCGAGAGAAGGCATCTCGGTCGACGAGTGACTTGCAAACCCTGTGCCACGGGCCGCTGATCCTGTGATCCGCATCGGTTACAGGACGCGGCGTGCCCATTGGACTTCTCCAACGGGACGACGGCGGAACGGTTCGCAGAAGCACGGCACCCGAAGCGATCCGGACGATCGCCATCGGCAATCGGTTCAGCCCCTCGGTGACGACCCAGGCTTTCTCACGATGCATGGGCTGTTGCGTTAATCGTTTGGTTTGGTCAGTTTCGCGCTTTTGAGGTTGGGCATGCTGCGTAAATCCCCGTTCAAGCATCATCGCTTTCCGCGTGAGATCGTCCTTTGTGCGGTGCGTTGGTCTCTGCGCTACCCGGTGTCCTGCCAGGACGTGTTGGATCTCCTGGCAGAGCGTGATGTCATCGTTGACCGGTCGACCATCTTTCCCCGGGTTCACGAGTTCGGCCTCGAATTGACCAAGCGCAGCGAGAAACACTTACGCCGTGCAAGTGTAGACAGGCATGTCGACGAAACCTGCATCCGCGTCGGTGGCAAGGGGCGCTATTTCTGGCGCGCCATCGGTGTAAATGCCTGGATGGTCGACTTCCGCCTCACCGCGCGACGCGATGCCAAGGCGGCACAGGCCTTTCCCAACAAGGCAATCGAGCGTGTGCGCTTGCACCGGCCAACTACGATGGTGACGGAAAAGGCGCACAGCCATCGTCGCGTCATTCGAGAGGTCAATCACCATTATGACCCTCGCTTTGACAGCATCCGGCACATTGATGGAAAGTGGCGAAACAATCTGATCGAGAGCGATCACGCGGCCATGAAACGGCGACTCGGATATCGTGAGAGCTTCCGATTCTTGCGATCGGCCAAGGCGCCCTTCAGCGGCAGCAGACAATCCGCACCATCAAACGCGGGCATATCCGTCACAAGAAGCCAAGCGTCAAAGGCGAGATCGAATTCATCTGCGGGCCCTTGGAAAATGCTGTGTGACCCTGGCGTCTTGCCGGGCTTTCAAGCACCGGCAGAAACAAGGCAACAGTCCCCTGACGAATGAGGCGCGCGAGGCCCCCTTGGGGGGCGTTGCAGGCCGCGCTTGGGAGGCATGGGGTCGCGCCGGAGCGGTTTCGGGCGCTGGAGCCGGGAGAGGCCTGGGCTATTCCCGCCTGACGGGCATGGGGCCGGGCACAAAAAGGCCCATGGCGCTGAGGGAGGAGACGCCATGGGCCATGGTGACCTGAAGCAAGGGGAGGATCTCAGGTCTTGTTATACTTGGTGTCAACGTCGTTGATCGCTTGAACGTTCCCTGCCGAAGCGCCGTTTTCGTCAAATTTTTTCGAAAGCCACGTGTCGGCGATCTCCTTGGCCAGTTCCGGACCGATCACGCGGGCGCCCATGGTGATGATATGGGCATTGTTCGAGGTCGCGGCCTTCCCGGCGGAATAGGTGTCGTGACACTGCGCGGCGCGGATGCCGGGGACCTTGTTGGCGGAAAGGCAAACGCCGATGCCGGTGCCGCAGATGAGGATGGCGCGCTCATAGTCCCCCGCGAGGACGGCAGAGGCCACGCGGTCCGAAAGGTTGGCGTAAAAGGCGTCGGGCCCGGCGTCGGTGCGCGAGATCTCCGACACCTCGTGATTGGCGGAGAGGTGTTCGGCAAGGATTTTCGCGAGGCCTTCGCCTGCGCTGTCTCCGGCAACTGCAATTTTCATGTCATGTTCCTTTTCAGGGTCAGAGGGTTTTGGCGCATTTGGCCAGAATGTCGAGGTAGCCATCGACATCCCAGGCAGAGCGCCCGATGAACAGGCCGTCGATATGCGGGCAGGCGATGAGTTCCTCGCAGTTGCCCGGATTGACGGACCCGCCGTAGAGGCAGGGGATCTTGCGGCCCAGCACGTCGCGGGCCACGGCGATGATCTCCGCCTGCCGCGCGTCGGCGTAGTCGGAGGTGGCCGGGATGCCGTTCTCGCCGATCGCCCAGACCGGTTCATAGGCGAGCAGGACGGGGGCGGATGTCTGGCTCTCGGAGAGTTTGCCCAGGGCGCCGCGCACCTGGCTTTCCAGAACTTCACTTGCCCGGCCGGATTCGCGCTCCTCCAGCGTCTCGCCAATGCAGATCAGCGGGGTCAGCCCGTGACGCACGGCGGCTTCGGTCTTGAGCCCGACGGTCTCATCGGTTTCGCCGAAATGCGCGCGGCGCTCGGAATGGCCAAGCTCGACCATGTCGAGCTTGCAATCGGTCAGTTGCAGGGGCGAGACCTCGCCGGTCCAGGCGCCCGCGTCGGCCCAGTGCATATTCTGTGCCCCGACCTTCACCGAGGTATCCTTGAGGAGCCGCTTAACCTCTCGGACCGCGGTGAAGGACGGGACGACAAAGCGCTGAATGCGGGGATCGCGCGATGCGTCCGCCGCGGCCAGCGCTTTTGCGAAGATTTCGCCCTCTGCGAGGGTCTTGTTCATTTTCCAGGATGTGCCGATCCAGATGTCGGGGGTGCTCATGCTGTGGCCTTTTGCGTGTCGTCGGATGCGATGGTGAGGGGAACGCCTGCGGCCTCGAGCGCGGCGCGTGCCTCGGCGCTCGGGGCGGCATCGGTGATGATGTGATCGAATTCGTCGAGGCCGGCGAGCCGGTAGAGCGCGGCCTGACCGAAGCGGCTGTGATTGACCACGAGCACCCGCGCGGTGGCCTGATCCATCATGCGGCGTTTCGATTGCACCACGTCGCCCTCCATATGGAAGGTCTCAAGTCCCATGACGGCGGGCGTGGAGATGAACGCAATGTCCGCGCGCAGGCCGCAGAGCGCATCTTCGGTAATCTTGCCGAGGTAGGCGTTGTATTTTGCCGAATAAGCGCCGCCAAGGGCGATCAGGGTGATACCGTTTTCGCCGCGCAGGGTGTCGATCACGGCGGCATTGTTGGTGATGACGGTCAGCGGGCGCTTCTGCACGAGCATCTGGCCCAGCACGGCGGTCATGGAGCCGTCATTGATCATCACCGTCATGCCAGGCTCGATCAGGTCGAGCGCGGCGCGGGACATGGTGGCCTTGGCGCTGGCGTTCTGGCGTTCGCGGAAACGGAAGTCGGATTCGAACTGGGTCCCGGACTGGATGGTGGCGCCGCCGCGCAGCTTGCGCAGCAGCCCGGCGCCTTCGAGCTCGTCGAGATCGCGATGAATGGTCATGCGGGAGACGGCGAAGCGCTCCGCGAGCGCGTCAAGCTCGACGGTGCCATCCGTCACCAGCAGATCCATGATCGCCTGTTGCCTGTCGTCGCGTTTCACCGGTGAGTTCCCTAGATTGTCTGTTTTGTAACATCGCACATCACATAAATATCGTCAATGATGTGATTTTGGGATTTATGGATGTGATTAATTCTTGTGTTTTCGCGTGAGGCCATGATAGGTGGAACCACGCAAGGAGAGAGCCATGCCCCATGTAATGACGAGCGACGTGATGCCCCTGACGCTGGATCGCGACGCGCCGATCGCCGCGCCCACGCTGCCCGAGTACCTGCATGGCTGGGCCGGGGCGGATGAGGCGCGGCAGGCGCTGGCCACGTTGATCCTCGCGCTGGCGGATGAGGCGGTGCCGCTGGCGCTGCGTCTGGCCCAGGGCATGCTGCCCGGTGATCCCACCCATATCGTGGGCGAGAACGACAGCGGCGACCGGCAGAAGGCGCTCGATGTGGCGGCGCATGATCACATGATCGACGCGATGCGCGGCCTGCGGGTGGCCAAAGTCCTGTCCGAGGAGGCCGAAGAGGTCGAGACGCTTGATCCCAAGGGGATTTTCGACGTTGCCATGGACCCGATCGACGGCTCGGGCAGCATCGGGATCGGCGCGCCGCTGGGGGCTTTGTTCGCGATCTTCCCGGCGGGGGAGAGTTTCCTGCGCACTGGGCGCGAGATGATCGCGGCGTGTTACGTGTCCTTCGGCCATTCGGTGGACTTTGGCTTCAGCACCGGCGCGGGGGTCGTTCTGGCGACGTTCGATCCGGTCCGGGGCGAATTCTTTGTCGACGAGACCGGCGTGACGGTAAAACCGAAGACCACGACCGTGGCGTTCAATGTTTCCTATTATCGGCGCTGGAGCGATGGCCTGCAGTCCTATGTGCGCGATGTCCTGGACGGGGCGAGCGGGCCGCGCGGTATGGACTTCAACATGCGCTGGATCGCGGCGGCGGTGGGCGATCTGCACCGGATTTTGCGCCGCGGCGGGCTGTTCATGTATCCAGGCGACACGCGGCCGGGATATGAGGACGGGTACCTGCGGCTGGCCTACGAGGCGTTTCCGATTGCCTACCTGATGGAACAGGCCGGAGGAGCGGCGACCGATGGGGTGACCCCGATCCTCGATCTGGCCCCCGCGCATCTGCACGATCGCGTGCCGCTGGTGTTCGGCAGCGTGGACGAAGTGAACACCGTGAAAACATACCTGACCGAACAGAAGGACTGATCAGATGAAATTCTTTGTAGACACCGCCATCATCGACGACATCAAGGAGCTCAACGACTACGGCTTGCTTGACGGGGTGACGACGAACCCGTCGCTGATCGCCAAATCCGGACGCGATTTCAAGGAAGTCATCGCCGAGATCTGCGCAATCGTTGGCGGGCCGGTGTCGGCCGAAGTGGCGGCGCTGGACTTTGACGGGATGGTTGCCGAGGGCGAGCACCTGGCGAAGATCGCGGCCAATGTGGTGATCAAACTGCCGTTGACACTGGACGGGCTGAAGGCCTGCCGCCACTTCACCAGCAAGGGCATCAAGACGAACGTGACACTTTGCTTTGCCGCCAATCAGGCGCTGCTGGCGGCCAAGGCGGGAGCGACATATATTTCGCCATTCATTGGCCGATTGGACGATCTTAACATAGACGGCATGGAGTTGATCGCGGATATCCGGGCAATCTACGACAACTACGGGTTCGAAACAGAGATCCTTGCAGCCTCGATCCGCACCGCGAATCACGTGAAAGAGGCTGCGATTGCCGGGGCCGACGTGGCGACGATCCCGCCTGGCGTGATCAAGGGGCTGGCGGGCCATGTCCTGACGGACAAGGGCCTGGAGCAGTTCTCGAAGGATTGGGCAGCGACAGGGCAATCGATCCTCTGAGAGGTTTCGCCGCGCTTCGCGCGTCGACCAGCCGGGGGCTTCGCCCCCGGACCCCCGAGGATATTTGGACAGAGAAGAATCCAGGTCACATCGCTCTGTTTCTTCTCTGATCAAATATCCAAATAGACTTTTTCGTTACGCGCCCGGTTCGAATGCATACGAACAGGGGCTTTTAGCCTACGCGGGCGTCAGCCCGCGCCCCCGGGCGACGCGCAAAGCGCGGCGCAACTTATTACATGTTGAGCAAGGCGCGGGCGGTGACCTCGTCGGTAATCAGACCTGATAGCCTGCCGCTTTTCAGGACGGCATGGATGGCGCGTACTTTTTCTCCGCCGCCGGCGAGTGCGATGATGCGGTCTTTGCGGGTGTCGTCCAGCGAGACGGCGAGGGTGCGGGACGTCAGAGGCGTTTCCAGTGCGTTGCCCGAAGGGTCGAAGAAGTGTCCGAGCATTTCGCCGACGCCGCCTGCAGCGGAGATGGCGTCGATCTCGGACGGTTCGATCATTCCCGAGGTCACCAATTGGGTTTCCGGCTCCACCGTGCCGATGCCGACGATTTTCAGGGGTGCGGTTTCTGCCAGTTGGAAGACTTCCGCCACGCCGCGCTGAGAGAGCAGGACTTCGCGGTCTTCGCTGGTGTTGGCGAAGAACGGTACCGGCATGACATAGGCACGGGCGCCGGTTTTCTCTGCCAGCAGGTGCATCACGTCGTGCGGGTTGGCGGCGAAGTTGCGGGTGAGGCCGCCGAGCAGAGACACGAACCGCAGGGTGCCTGCATTGAATCGGGGCATTGCACGGACAGCTTCGGCGAGGGTTCTGCCGTGGCCGATGCCGATGGTCAGTTCTTCGCCACCTTCCAGCCAGCGTCGGAGCCGCGATGCGCCTGCGAGGCCCAGTGTCCGCAGGGGCAGGCCGTCCTCTTCGAGGTCCGGGGCGACTTCGCAGGTTTCGAGGCCAAAGCGGGCGCAAAGGGCCTGTTCCAGCTCTATGCATTCGATGATTTCGCCTTCGATCGAGACTTTCACTGCCCCTTCGGCGACGGCGCGGGCGATCAGGCGGTGTGCCTTGACTGACGGCACGCCGAGGCGTTTGGCGACTTCGGCCTGGCGCAGGCCGCCGACGTAGTGCAGCCATGCGGCGCGGATGGCGAGGGAATGCTCGCTGTCGGCTGTGCTGCGGTCCTTGGCCATGTTCTTCTCTCTCCACGGGCTTCTTTCCATTGCCGTTAACCTTGCAAAAAGCAAGGTCGGCGTGGGATCAGACCTTCAGGTCCTTCTCGCCGCTGTCGATATGGGGTGCCCAGAAGGCGACGCTCTCGGCGATCTGCGGGATCACCTGCCGGTCGTTGGGCTCGCGTTCCTTGAAGGACAGTTCGAGGCAGATTTCGTTGTCCTGTGCACCGCCCGCCGCGAAGGCTTCGAGGAGGGGTTCCGGCTGGATCGCGCCTTTGGCGTTGAACGCGGCGGTGAAAGGGCGGTGGCCGGATTTGTCCCTCATCGACTGTTTGATGTGGATGATCGGGGAAACCTTCGGGACAGCGCGCGCCCAGGCATAGGGGTCGGTGTCGTCCGGGTTCGGGGAGGTGACGTCGCCGTGGTCGATGTCGGCCATCATCCACATCGGGACGGCCATGTCGGCGGCGGACAGGCGGTCTTGCAGGCTCAGGCCGGCGTCGATGGTTTCGCCAAATTCGCGGCCGACCGACATGGGTTCCCAGAAGACGAATTCCAGCCCCGCGCCCTTCGCGTGCTCTGCCACCTCGGCCCAGTGCTCGATGGCGATCCGGATCAGCTCTTCGCGGCGCTGCTCGTTGTCGTAGTCGCGATAGGTGAAGATCGCGAATTGCGTGCCGACAGAGGCGCCGCCGAGATCGCCGATGATGTCGGCGAAGGTCTTGAACCAGTCGCCGTAGTAGCGGCGGACCTCCGGGTCCGGGTGGCCGAAGTGGTTGAGGCGCCCATAAGGCCCGGTCATGCCGGAGGTGACGCGGGCGCCGGTGCGCTGAAGCGCGCGGTCCATTTGCCGGGTGAGGCGGCGGATCACCGGGGCGGGCCAGCTTGGGTTGATGAACTCATGCGTCAGCTGGATATCGCGGATGCGAATGTCGCGGGCGATGGCGTCGATCAGATCGTCGGGATCGGCAAAGCGGTTGACCAGCGGATTTGTGTTGAGCGAGAGCGTCAGCGGCATGTCAGGCCGCCTCCGCGCGGGCGTTGAACCAGTCGGTGAAGGCCTGTTGTTCGGCGTCGCTCAGGTGCAGGCGGTGCTTGGTCCGGCGCCAGAGGATGTCTTCGGCGGTTTGCGCCCATTCATGCTCCACGAGATAGCGCACTTCGGCCTCGTAGAGGTAGCCGCCGAAATGTTTGCCCAGCCCGTCGAGCGAGGTGGCGGAGCCTGCGATCCGGGCGGTGCGGGTGCCGTAGAGACGACCATAGTGGCGGCGCAGCGCGCGCGGCATCCACGGGAAATCGGCCTTCATCCGATTGCGGAAGTCTTCGTAATCCGCACCGGGCATGTCGCCGCCGGGCAGGGGGGCGCTTTCGGTCCAGTCGCCGCGCATCTGCGGGAACAGGTGGGTGATCTTGTGCAGGCCGCGTTCGGCCAGTTCGCGGAAGGTGGTGATCTTGCCACCGAAGATGTTCAGCAACGGCGCGCCGCCGGTCTCGTCGAGATCGAAGACGTAGTCGCGGGTCACGGCGGAGGGGTTGCCCTGGCCGTCGTCAAACAGCGGGCGGACGCCGGAAAACGTGGTAAGCACGTCCTCGCGGGTGAGCTGTTCCTTGAAGTACCTGTTCACGGCGTCGAGCAGATACTGGACTTCGCTTTCGTCGGCGGTGACATCCTCGGCGCGGCCCTCGTAGGCGATGTCGGTGGTGCCGATCAGCGCCTTGTCGCGCTCGTAGGGGTTGATGAAGATCACGCGTTTGTCGTGGTTCTGCACCAGGTAGGCGTTCTCGCCCTTCCAGAATTTCGGCACGATGATGTGCGATCCTTTGACGAGGCGCACATTGCGCGCGGAGTTCGATCCGGCGACGCGGGTGACGACATCCGTGACCCAGGGTCCGGCGGCGTTGACCAGCAGTTTGGCCTCGAAGGTCTGCGTCTCGCCGGTGAGGGTGTTCTTGGTCGTGACATGCCATGCGCCGTTTTCGCGGCGGGCGGAGATGCAGGGGGAGCGGGTGAGCACGCTTGCGCCGCGTTCGGCGGCGTCGACGGCATTGAGGATGACAAGACGGGCATCATCGACCCAGCAATCGGAATATTCGAACCCCTTGGTGTAGCTGTCCTTGAGCGCGGCGCCTTCGGGATCGCGTTTGAGATCGAGGGTGCGGGTGCCGGGCAGCTTTTTGCGGCCGCCGAGGTGATCGTAAAGGAACAGGCCCAGGCGCACGAGCCACGCGGGACGATCCTGCGGCGAATGCGGCAGGACAAAGCGCATGGGCCAGATGATGTGCGGGGCGTTCCTCATCAGCACTTCGCGCTCGATCAGCGCTTCGCGGACGAGGCGGAATTCGTAGTATTCGAGGTAGCGCAGGCCCCCATGCACGAGCTTGCCCGAGCGGGAGGAGGTGCCTTCGGCGAGGTCGTCCTTTTCGCACAGGACAACGGAGAGGCCGCGCCCGGCGGCGTCGCGTGCGATGCCCGCGCCGTTGATGCCGCCTCCGATGACGAAAAGATCGGTCTTGATGGGATCGCTCATGGCTTAGTGTCCTCTTGCGGCGCGGCTGGCGGCGAGCCCGTCCCAGATCGGCGGGAGGGCGGTGCGCGTGGCCTGGTAATTGGTGAAAAGCCGGTCGTAGACCGGGACGAGCTTGGCGTCGGGCGCTTCGGCTTCGCCAAGAAGCGGGGTCGTCCATTCGGCGATGCAGGCGTTCATGTCCGGATACGCGCCGATGGCGACGGCCGCCATCATGGCGCAGCCCGCCGCTCCGGCCTCCTCCCGGGAGGAGACTTTGACGGGCGTGTTGAGCGCGGCGGCGAGCACGCGGCGCAGGGCCGGAGAGCGAGCCGCGCCGCCGGTGAGGCGGAGTTCGCTCGGCATGGCTCCGATGGCGGAATAACAATCCCGGGCGGCCATGCCGAGACCCTCGATCACGGCGCGCATGATGTCAGCGAAGCGGTGAGTCTGATTGAGGCCGGTGAGGTTTGCGCGGGCGTTTGCATTGACGAAGGGGCCGCGCTCTCCGGCCTCGGAGATATAGGGGTGATAGAGCAGGGCGCCGGGGGTGGAGCGCGCCATCCAGGTGTCGATCTTGCCGACCAGATCGGCGTGGGTGGCCGTGACGCCCATTTCGGCCATGAGATCCCCGGCCAGCGCCAGCGCCCAGTCGATGTTGAGCGTCGCGGCCATGTTGGTTTGCACCTGCGTCACGAGGTCGGGCACCGGCAGGCAGATGACATAGCCCGTGCCTTCGGCGTTCAGGTGGACCTGATCGGAGGTGACGGCGCGCATATGCACGCCGGTGGAGCCGACGGTGGAGCATGCAGCGCCCGCGTCGCCCGTGTGCACGCCCGCGCCGAGGGCCGTCATCACCATGTCGACATAGCCGAGCGAGACGGGAGTTCCGGCGCGCAGGCCGGTTTGGGCGGCCGCGTCTTCGCTGAGGGGGTGGGTCGTTTGCGTGCCGTCGATGATCTCCGGCAGGAGGCCGCGTCGATGGGTCAGGCCGAGCGCCTCGATCACCGTGTCGTCATAGTGGCGATTGCGGAAATTGCCGAAAGTGAAGCTGGCCTCCGAGGGGTCCGTGGCGCGGATGCCGGTGAGGTTCAGATACAGCCAGTCCTTGCAATGCAGGGCGGCTTCGGTCTGATCGAGCATCTCTGGATGGGTGGCCTGCATATGCGCCATCTGGCTGCCCATCTGACAGGTGTTGAGGCCGGTGCCGGTGGCCTCGAAACGGGCGCGGTCCAAAGGGCCCAGGGCAAGGCGGGAGACGGTGGGTGCGGCGCGCGCGTCGAGCCAGAGCCAGGCGTCCGTGACGGGCCTGTTGCCCGCGCCGACAAGCCAGGTTCCGTCGCCCTGTCCGGTAAGGGCCAGCGCCGCGGTGCGGGCGGCGAGGTTGTCGATCTTTTCGCCCAGGCCGCGCAGCGCGGCGCAGCAATCGTCCCAGGTCGTGCCGAGGTTCTGGATGGCGGCGCCGCCCGCGCCCATGGTGTAGCGGTTGCGCACGGAGGCGGCGGCGCGCTGATGGCCGGTGAGGTCGAAGGCCACGGCCTTGATCACCGATGTGCCCGCGTCGATGCCGATGATGAGGTCGCTCGAATCAGGCATGACCGGTCTCCGGCTGCTCGGTCTGGTCGCGTGTGAGCACGTCTCCCCCCTTTGGTTTTCGGGCTTTTCTTCCTGTGGCGGCGCAGGGCACGCACAACCATGAGGCAGATTTTTCGCGCCCTGTTTGATCCCGGTGTAGCACAAAAAAAATCCATCGTCTGAATTTTTTTGCAGACATCGAAATTTATTTCACATATGGTCTGTTCAATCCGCCATGCCCGATGGGCCTGCGGAGCGCCGGTTCCCACATCTGATCTGAGGAGGTCAGGGGCGGCGGCGAGGGGAGGAAAGCCAAATGCAGACAGACGCTTGGCCAAACCCTGCGATAAAGTTTTGCCCCGCCGTCGAGGTCGGGGAATCACGGGGCCTGCAGTGGCAGGTTCGGAGCGCCGGGCGGTGACGCTGTTCGGGGGCAATCAGAAAGGGGTGTGGAGGCCATGGCCATGAGCGAGACATCGAAAGCCAAAGGCGCGACCGGGTCGCGGCGCGGGCTCTATATCGCTATCGCGGCGGTTGTGGTGCTGGGGGCCATCGCGCTGGATACCACCGTGGTGACGGTCGGCTCCGAGGCGGACCTGCGGCAGCAGGCGTTTGAACCTGATCGCTTTGGCGCGGCAGAGTTCCCGCGCATTCGGGAGGCGGTGCAGGCGCGCGCCGCAGAGGCCGCGACGCTGGCTGCCGATCTCAAGGCCGACAAGGCCGCCGCGATCGCGGCGCATGGCACAATGGCGGGCGCATTCCCGGTGATGGCGGTGACGCTGACCGGCGTGGCGGGGGAAGGCAAATCCGGCATTGTCCCGGTGGAAGTGGCGGACCTGCCCGAAGGCACGAAGATCCGCGTGCAGACCGGTCCGGCGATCAACGGCACCGAATTGCGCGACGTGGTCGGCGATATCGCGTTCGGCGCCTTCAAGAACCAGATCGAGTACCAGGACGCCGGCGCGGGGATTAACCGGGCTATGGCGGCCGAAACGCTGGACGGTCTCGATCGGGACACCCTGCAGGGCAAGACGATCACCGTCACCGGTGCGTTTACCATGATCAACCCGAAGAACTGGCTGGTGACACCGGTCACGCTTGAGGTGCAGTGATGATCCATGACGAGACTCGGACCGCGCAGCCGGAAGCCGGAGAGGTGGTGCTCGCCGCGCGCAATGTCGCCAAGAGTTTCGGGGCGGTGCAGGCGCTGAAGGGTGTCAATTTCGACGTGCATCGCGGCCAGGTGACCACCCTGTTCGGAGAGAATGGCGCGGGCAAATCGACGTTGATGAAGATCCTGTCGGGCGTGCATTTGCCGTCCTCGGGCGAATTGCTGCTCGATGGCAAGCCGGTGGCGATCAAGTCGACGGTGGAAGCGCGGGATCTGGGCATTTCGATCATCCATCAGGAGCTGAGCCTCGCGCCGAACATGACCGTGCGGGACAACATCTTCATGGGACGCGAGATCATCGGGCCGATGGGCGTGGATTTTGCCGAAGAGGCCCGCCAGACCGCCGCGCTCATGCGGGAGCTGGAAGAAGACATCGATCCGCTGACCCCGGTGGAAAATCTGCGTCTGGGGCAGCAGCAGATCGTCGAGATCGCGCGGGCGTTGTCGGTGAATTCGCGGATCCTGATCATGGATGAGCCGACCTCCGCGCTGTCCGCCTCCGAGGTCGAGGTGCTGTTCAAGGTCATCGAAGACCTGAAGGCCAAGGGCGTGAGCATTGTCTATATCTCCCACCACCTCGAAGAGGCGTTGACCATCACCGACCATGCGGTGGTGCTGCGGGACGGGGTGATGACGGCCTATGCGCCGCGCGCGGACATCGACCTTGAGTGGATCGTGCGCGCGATGGTGGGGGAGAATTTCGACCTTGGCGCGCCGCCGCAGAGCGCCTTCGGCGCGCCCGCACTGGAACTCAAGGGCCTGTCCGTGGCGTCGCACACCGGCGATGGTCTGGCGGTGGATGGGCTGGATCTGACGGTCCGGAAGGGCGAGATCGTCTGTATCTACGGGCTCATGGGCGCGGGGCGCACGGAGATGATGGAGACGGTCGCGGGGCGCCTGTCACCGGTCGCGGGCGAGGTTTTGCTGAACGGCACTTCCGTGCTGGGCATGAGCATTGCACAGCGCATCGATGCCGGTTTGGTTCTCGTGCCGGAGGACCGGCAGCGCGACGGTTTGGTGCAGACCATGACGGTCGGGCGGAACCTGTCGCTGTCCTCGATCGGGCGGTTCACCCGGGGGCTGTTTACCAACCTGCGCGAAGAGCGGCGGATCATCGACGAATCCATCAAGGAAGTCACCGTCAAGACCGACGGCCCGGGCGCGCCGATCGGCTCGCTCTCCGGCGGCAATCAGCAAAAAGTGGTCATTGGCAAGATGCTGGTGACGCATCCGGATGTGATCCTGCTCGATGAGCCGAGCCGGGGCATCGACATCGGGGCCAAGGCCGAGGTGTTCCGCATCCTGGCCGAACACGCCATGCGCGGCATGGCGGTGGTCTATTCCACCTCCGAAGTCGGCGAGTGCCTGAGCATTGCGCACCGGATCATCGTGATGCGGCGCGGAAAGATCGCCGCCGAGTTCACGGCAGACACAACGAAAGAAGCGATCATGGCCGCCTCCGGCGAGAGCCGGGCCGCCTGATGACACGCGAGGAGAACGCAACATGACGGACACAACGACCTCCGCCGGGGCGCGGCCCTCGAAGAAACGCAGCGGCGCGGGCATCGTGCATCTGCTGCTGGAAGGGCGGGCCTTTTTTGCGCTGATCGCGATCATCATCACCTTTTCGATCCTTTCGCCGAATTATGCGACGGTGTCGAACTTTCTGATCATGGCGAACCATGTGGCGATCTTCGGCCTGCTGGCCATTGGCATGATGCTGGTCATTCTGAACGGCGGGATCGACCTTTCGGTCGGATCTGTGCTGGGGCTGACCGGGGTTTTTGCCGGGTTCCTGATGCAGGGCATCGAGATCGAGAGCGCCGGGGTGATCCTCTATCCACCGGTCTGGGCCGTTGTGGTGCTGACGCTGGCGGTCGGGGCGTTCGTGGGGTTTTGCAACGGGGTTCTGGTGGCCTTCTTCAAGGTGCCGGCCTTCGTGGCGACGCTTGGCTCGCTCTATGTGGCGCGGGGCGTGGCGCTGTTGATGACCAACGGGCTGACCTACAACAACCTTGGCGGCGATGCGTCCTTCGGCAACACCGGCTTTGACTGGCTGGGCTTCAACCGCTTCGCGGGCGTGCCTGTTGGGGTGATCGTGCTGGCGGTGGTTGCGATTGCCGCAGGGCTGCTGCTGTCGCGGACCGCGTTTGGCCGCTGGCTCTATTCTTCGGGTGGCAACGAACGGGCCGCGGAGCTGTCCGGTGTGCCGGTGAAATACGTGCAGATCGCGGTCTATATGCTGTCGGGTGTCTGTGCGGCGATTGCCGGCCTCGTCCTGAGTTCTCAGCTGACCTCCGCTGGTCCGACGGCGGGCACCACCTATGAGTTGACGGCGATTGCCGCCGTGGTCGTGGGCGGGGCGAGCCTGATGGGCGGGCGCGGCACGGTGCGCGGGACGCTGCTCGGGGCGTTTGTCATCGGCTTTCTGTCGGACGGCCTCGTGATCATCGGCGTCAGCTCCTACTGGCAGACGGTGTTTACCGGCGCGGTCATCGTGCTCGCCGTGATGCTCAATTCCATTCAATACGGGGGCAAGGGGAAGCGCGGCTGACCCTCACCCCACGACAGTTTCGCGCTGGCCGGGGTGAGGAGATCCCGGCTGCGAAAACCGCCTTTACGGCATATAAACCCAAAGGGAGACTACACATGATCACCTTCACCAAACGCGCGCTTCTGGCTGCTGCGGCTTCGCTGCCGTTGATGGCGGGTTCCGCCTGGGCCGAGGGCCTGATTTCCATCATCGTCACCGACCCGGCCAACCCCTACTGGTTCACCGAAGGCGAAGTGGCCAAGGCGACGGCCGAAGAGCTTGGCTATGAGGCCAGCGTCTCGGCGCACAAGGGTGACACCAACGTCGAGAGCAACCTGATCGACGCGGCGATCACCAACGGTGCCAAGGCGATCATCCTCGACCCGGCCAACGCGGACGGCTCCGTGGGTGTGGTGCGCAAGGCGACCGATGCGGGCATTCCCGTCTTCCTCGTGAACGCCGAGATCAACGAGAGCGGCATCGCCATCGCGCAGCTTGTCTCCAACAACGCGCAGGGCGCGGCGCTTGGCGCGGTGACCTGGCAGGAGATGGTCGGCGATTCCGGCAAGTATGTCGAGTTCTTCGGCAACCCGTCCGACAACAACGCCGCCACGCGGTCGAACGGCTATAACACCGTGCTGAGCCAGTATCCGGATCTGGAGAAGGTCGCGCAGGAAGTCGCGAATTGGGACCGGACCCAAGGCTACAACAAGATGCAGTCGATCATTCAGGCCAACCCGGAAATCGACGCTGTGATCTCCGGTAACGACGAGATGGCGCTTGGGGCGATTGCCGCGCTGAAGGAAGCCGGCAAGCTTGAGGGTGTGGTCGTCGGCGGCTTTGACGGCTCCCCGGATGCGGTGGACGCGGTGAAGGCGGGCGAGATGGCCTATACCGTGCTGCAGCCGGTTGCCGTGTTCTCCGCCGAGGCGGTCAAGCAGGCGGATTACTACATCAAGAACGGCGAGCCGATGGTCGCGGAGGAAAAGCAGCTGTTCGATTGCCTCCTGATCACCCCGGAGAATGTGGCGAACTACACCGCGCCGTTCGTTCTGTCCGAGTAAACTTCACTCCCTGTTGATCGGCAGACAGAGACGCGTCCCTCCCGGGGCGCGTCTTTTCGTTATGCAAAGCTGCGCCGGGTCCGGGTGCGCAGGGCCTCCGGCACGGTTGCGTTGATCCAGCTTCGGCAGGGCGCGGTGCCGCCGTTGGCCTCCCAATCGCCGCATTGCGAGGGGTCCATGCGCAGGGGCGGCAGACCGTGGATGGCATGGGTGTCGCGGGCCGGGGTACAGCGTGTGGTCATCGCCCAGAGCACGTCATGATCGCTGGACAGGTCGATGTCGTCATCGGTGAAGACGATGGTCTTGGTGAAAGGCATGACCCCGATGAGCCTTTTCGCCAGCTGCGCGAGATCAAGCTGCGCGGCGGCCCCCGGCTGCAGCGCGACATAGAGCAGGAGCATCCCGCCCCCGGCGGCGCTGTAGCGCAGGTCGGCGATCTGGGACAGCCCGCCCTGTGTGCGCAGCGCCAGCGCGATGGCCAGGACGCCGCCAAGGGCGAGGATCGAGGATTGCTCCTTGCCCGGTCCGATACAGGATTGCAGCAGCGCGTTCGGGCGGTGGGTGATCCGGTCGACGTCTATGACAAGCAGATCCGGCCCGGCGTGGCCGTCATAGCCAAGGAATTCCGGCAGGGCGACGCCCTTGGGCCGATCCTTCAGAGTTTCGGGCGCGGTGTTTGCCGTCAGGCGGCCATGCAGGATGTATTCCGATTGTGGCAGGAAGGGCGCGTCGCCGTGGGCGAGGGAAACCGGCTCGCAGGCAAGAGCCCCGGCAAGGGAGAGCTTGTCGAACTCCTCCGGCAGATGGGCGGTTGCGGTGGCGGAGGCCACGGCGACGGCGGGCGGCACGCCGATGTTGATGGACACCGGGAGGTCGCGGCCATTGGCGTGGGCGCTTTTCGCGAGGTGGCGCAGGGCGCGGCTCGGCAGCATGGAGATGCCGAGGCGGTCCTTTCCCAGGACAAGCATGCGGTGGGCAGAGAGGGCGAGGCTCGGGCCGGTGTCTCCGGCCATGACAAACCCCATGGTGATGTAGGGTCCGGCATCGCGGGGTGTGATCTGCGGGATGGGCAGGGCGGTGAGGTCCAGCGCCGCTTCGATGTGATCGGAGGGGGCGGATCGCGGCGGCAGGGGGGAGAGGCTGCGCACCGCCTGCGGGATGGCGCGCCCGGCGAGCGCCGGAAGCCAGCCCCGGAGCCGCGCCTCGCAGCCGTAAAGCCCGAGCAATAGGTCCGGCCCCTTGCGCTGTTTGTAGAGCACGGCGGGCTCCGCGCCGGGCCGGGGACGGGCGGGCAGGCCGGCGTGTTCATAGGCGAAATCCGTGCAGGCCTGATCCGGGGTGAGGCCAGTTTTGACGTGGAAGAGACCCGGCGTGGCCGGGCCTCTGAGGCTGGCGAGGGCCGCGCGCAGATCGCACGCGGCCTCCGGTTTTTGCGGCTCAGGCCGGGGCATCGGTCAACACCGGGGCGGTGCCACGGGTCTCCTTCGGCTGGCGCAGGCGGTCATAGACCATCAGCACGGCGGGGCCGATGAAGACCTCGGAGAGCAGGGCAAGCAGCGCCCCGGTCGCCATCAGCAGGCCAAAGCTTTGGATGTTCGACATCGAGGAGAGGGTGAACACCGCGAACCCGGCCATCACGACAACCGTGGTGGTGAAGACCGCACGGCCGATGTCGGTCATGGTCTTGCGGATCGCTTCCTTCATCTCGTCACCGTCCTGCAGGCGATCGCGCACACCGTGGAAGAAGTGCAGCGTGTCATCGACGATCAGGCCGGTGATGATGCCGCCGATCAGCACGGTGAAGGTGTCAAGCGGGATGCCGAGATAGCCCATGATCCCGAGCAGCACCGCGAAGGGCGCGATGTTCGGCACCATGCTCACAAGGCCGAGGCCGACGGAGCGCAGGGCAAGCGCCATCATCCCGGTGACCAGCGTCAGCGCGATGGCATAGGAGACGGTCATGCTGTCCAGAACCTTCTTCGAGGTCTTGGCAAGCAGGGCGATCAGGCCGGTGCTCTCGACCGTGGCGGTGTCGCCAAGGGCGGCTTCGAACCGGGTCTCGATGGTTTCGATCACGTCGGTGTAGAGTTTGGCCTCCAGCCACGGCGTCTGGAAGGACACGCGGCCTGAGGAGTAGTCCATGGAGACATAGCGCTTCATGTCGTCGATGCCCTGACCTTCGAGCAGCAGCAGCTGATCCCAGATCTCGTCCTGACCGGGGATGGTCCGTGCGGCGGGATCGCCGTCATTGATCGCCTGGTTGGTCTCTTCGATGAAGGAGATGATGGAGGTGTGTCGGCCGATGGGGATGTCGACGGTAGCGTAGGCCTCCCGCGCCGTGGCCTCCACGGTCTTGAGCAGGGTTTCATCGCGGAAGTCCAGACCCTCGGCGGGGGTAATGACCATTTCGAGGTTCACGGTGCCGTTGAAGGTGTCGTCGACGAATTCCGTGGACAGGCGGGCCTGATTGTCCTGCGGCAGCCAAAGCAGGGAGTTGTGCGAGTAGCTGAGGTTGACGATCCCCAGAGCGGCGGCGAGTGTCACACCGGCACACAGGGCAAGGGTGCGGCGCGGGGCCTCTGCGGCGATCATGGCGCCACGGGTCAGCGCGGTGGCGATGAAGCCGGGCTTGTCCGATTGCTTGTTCAGGTAGCGCTCGGGCAGGGTGCGGAAAACCAGCGTCGCCCAGGTCATGGCCAGGAGGTAGGACACGCCGACCGAAACGGTGCCAAAGATGCCAAGCGCGGTGATCGGCGCCAGCGGTGCGGCGGCAAGACCGACAAGTCCGCCTGCGGTGGTCAGCGCGGTAAAGAGGATCGGCGTGTTCGCCTTCTTCACGGCTAGTTTGAGCGCCTCGCGGCCATCCTTTTCGGTGCTGCGGGTTTTCAGAACCGTGGCGATGAAGTGGATGTAGGTACACAGCCCCACGACCAGCGTCATCGGGATGAGCAGCTGTACCGGCGGCGTCATGGCCGTGCCGGTGAGCGAGACCGTGGCGAGGGTCGAGAAGATCGCGGTGGCGAAGCTCAGGAACGCGCCGATCGCGACAAGGAAGCTGCGGTGCAGGAACAGCATCGCGAGCACGGTCAGGAGCACGCAGGCGAGGGTGAAGCGCGGCATGTCGCCTTCCATCATGGCGACGATTTCGGTCGACAGGACGGGCGCCCCGGCGATGGAGATGTCAAAGCCCTCGGCCTGATAGCGCGCAGCGATCTCGCGGGCGGCGGCGGTCATCTCGGCGTAGTGCGGCGCGCCGAGAAGCGGGCGTTCGCTGAGCGGCGTGAAGACGATTTCGCAGGTCGCGCCGGAGGAGGGATCGGGCACACAGTCGTTGGCGGCGGGGGCGTAGCGATAAGGTTCGATCACCACGGCGGCGGTGCTGCCGTCCTTGGACACGATGAAGTTCTGATAGAGCGGTGTATCGAGGATACGCTCGCGCAGCTCCTGCGGATCGCGGCCCCGCTGCAGCATGTTGCGCACCAGCTCTTCAAGGTACACGCCGCCGTCTTCATGTTCGATGAAGGGAATGTTGTAGGGCGAGAAAATCTCCGACACGTAGGGAACATCGTCCGCCAGGTCGCGGTGCATGTTGGAGAATTTGCTCAGGAACTCGGTGGAGAAGACGTTCTCCGACCGGACCGCGACGATCAGGCGATTGTCCTGACCGAACTCGCGGCGCATGTCGTAATAGCCCGCCAGGGCCGGATCGCTTTCGTGCATGAAGGCTTCGACGCGGCCGTCTTTCTGAAGGTTGGGAAGATTGGTCGCGACATAGCCGAAGACAACGGCAAGAAGGAGGACGACGGCCTTGATTCGGTGCGTGTACACCGTCTGGAGAAAGCGTGTCATCAGTCCTTCGACGAAGGAAAGCGGGTTCATGGATCAGGCTCCTGAAAAGGGTTTGGGGAAATCGGGGCGCCGCCTTTGGTGCGGCCGCGCCCCTGTGTCGGATCAGTTGGCGGCGATGTTGTCGGAGCGGAAATCCTTGAAATCGCTGGCAGGGTTCGACAGATCGTCCAGCTCGAACCAGCGGCTCGGCAGACCGATGTTGAAGGCTTCGCCCTCGGTCTCGAAATCGGAGAAGGACACGACGCGGCCTTCCTTGATGGTCGAGACGCGGTAGCGGGCCGGGGCAAAGACGCCGTTCACCCAGCGCAGATCGAGCGTTTCCAGGACGCGCTGTTCGTTCGGGGCGTCGGCGTTGAAGCTCGAATAGATCGGCATGAAGGTCTCTGTGTCGGCCCAAAGCTCACCGTCGCGCAGGCCAAGGCGGATGACTTCCTCTTCGGTTCGCGGGGTCACGTAGATCTTGTAGACCGGGTAGCCGCGGAACTCGCCGGTGCCGAGCATCTTGCAGTCGTAATCGTCGGCCTGGCGGATCAGCATCTCGCCGACGGCAAGATCGGAGCCATACAGGCGCTGCGACAGATCCTCGGATTTGACGTCGATGATCTTGTCGGCGGAGGGCAGGTAGACCCAGACCTTGTCCGGCAGACCCGGCTCGAAGCTGTCGCGGACGGAGGATTCGACGCCGGCCAGCTCGGAGGGATCGAAGACATAGGAGCGCAGACGGCGGTTGATGCCGTCATTCTTGTGTGCGGCGGCAATGCGGCGGGTTTTGATCGCGCCGGTCTCGTCTGTGATCTTCATGTGGACGATCCGCCAGCTGTCGTAGCCGTTGTAGCGGTTCTGCACCGCTTCCATCACATCGCGGCAATCATTCATCAGCGGCGAGGTCGGCGTTGCCTGCGGCAGCAGCGCGTCGGCCTGGGCCATGCCCGCAAAGGAGGCGACGGCGGCGGTTGCGAGAGCAAAAAGGGAGGTCCGGGTCTTGGAGAACATTTTTGATTTCCTCAGGTCAGATTTGAAATGGAACGGTCATTTTTATTCCGCAGCCAACCTCGCCTGAATCTGCGTGAAAACAAAAAGGCGTTTCGACTTTTTGTAAGACGTTTTCACACAGAACATTTGGTCCTGTGACAGAGTATGGCGCAACCTTGACGATTGTTTTCGGGGAACCTGAAGCGTTTTTCTTGTGACGGTGACGTGGGTAACGCCTTTGTATCAAGGATATTGTGACGGTTTCGCGAATGTCACAGACTGTTCCCGGGCATGACGCAATGTGCGCCGGGAAAACAACTCACTTGAATATTGAACACTACATCACACGGCACTTTTGTATCGTCTATCCATGAAATGAATTCCGTAATTATGATTCCGGAGAAATAAATATGGATTTGAAGATCTGCGGTATCACCAATCGCGAAGAGCTCGACATTCTTGAACAGGAAGGTGCCGGGTATGCGGGATTGTGGACCGGCATTGACGGGCATTCAAAGAGCCTGAGTGATGCGAAATTCGTGGCGCTTGCCGAGGCGGCGGCGCGGGTGCGGCCGGTGGCCGTTTGTGTGCGGCGGCCGGTGGCAGAGCTCTGGGCGCTGCTGAAACACGCGCCGGTGCGGCATGTGCAATTGCACGGGTTCAACGCACCGCGGGACATTGCCTTTCTCAAGGACAAGGGGCTGACCGTTATAAAGACGGTGCATGTGGATGATGCCGGGCAGAGCCCCATCGAGCGGCTGGTTGATCCCTACCGGCAGGCCGGTTGTGACGTGTTCCTGATCGATCGGATTGGTGGTCGGGGGGCGATTGGCTCGACCGGTGTGAGCCTGCGCGCCGCGACGGCGGCTCGCTGGCGCGAGCGTCTTGGCGATGCGCGGATCTGGCTTGCCGGGGGGCTGACCCCGGATCGCATCAGCGACCTGTCCGAGACCTCGGAATTCGAAGCGGTGGACGTGGATTCCGCTGCGCGGATCAAAGGCGGTGCCATTCACCGCAAGGCGGCGCGGATGCTCGTGCTCGCCTCCTCTCCCTCCACCCTGTTCCAGGCGGCTTCATGATGAACCATACACCAGATTTTTTCCGGGCCACCCCGATCCTGTCCGTTCCCCCGGTGCGGACGCGCAAGCTCTGTCCGCTGATCATGGCGGGCGATCCGTCGCTTGATGTCACCCGCGCGCTTCTGCGTCATTGTGCCGAGGCGGGGATTGCGATGGTTGAGCTGTGCCTGCCGTTCCGCAATGCCTTTACCGATGGCAAGACGCTGCTGCAGGCGCACAAGCGCGCGTTGAGCAATGAGATCAGCGCACAGTCGGTGATCGAGATGGCGGCGGAGTTCACCGACCGTATCGACATTATCCTTCTGGCGGATTCGAGCCATACCCTGCGTCCCGAGGGATTCGAGCGAATCCTTGGCATGGCGAAACGCGCCGGGTTTGCCGGTGTGCTGCCGCATGGTTTGCCGCCGGCCCTGACAGCGCGGTTTGATATTGCTGCCAAAGGGGCGGGTTTGCCGCAGGTCGGCACGATCTATGCCAATGCCCTGCCGGAGGTGCGGCAGCGGGTTCTGGGCCGGGCCGGTGCGTTCATTTACCTTGTTTCGAGCTATGGCCGGTCCGGGGGCTCGGTCGATCCGGCGGATCTGACCTGCCAGATCGAGGCGCTGCGCAGCCATACAGATTTGCCCGTTGCCCTCGGGTTCGGGCTGAAAACGCCGCGCGATGTGGGCCGGGCCTTTGCCGCCGGGGCGGATATCGCGATTGTCGGCAGTGCGATTTCCGGGGTGGTCGAGGCTGCGCTCGCCGCCGGGCTGGACCCGGCCCGGGAGACGGCCGATTTCATTGACAGTCTGAACCGGGAGACGCGGATATGAGCGCTCTTGATCGCCGCATGGATCTGCGCAACACGGTTTTGCAATACGTGCAATCGGATCGGCCCGGCGCGGCCCGGCTGATCGTGGATCAGGCGCATCCGTTCTTCTTTGATCATCCGCTCGATCATGTGCCGGGGCTGTTGCTGCTGGAGGGGGCGGTGCAGGCGGCACAGAACTGCGCCACGGCCCCCTGCTATGTCAGCGCCATTCGCGCCGAATTCGTCCAGTATGTGATGTTCGATGCGCCGGTGACCGTCGAGACCTACAGCGCGGAGCGCAACGGGCGGCAATGCTGCAAGGTCGAAATCCATCAGGACGGACGGGTGCGGGCGCGGATCGATGTCGATCTGACACGGCAACTGCGACCCCTGCCGCGCCGCGCCACGTTCCAGCCGGGGCATGGGTTGGTGCCCTGCGACGGCGCGCTGCTCAACAAGCGGCGCGAAGAGAATGTGCTGATCACCACACCGGTTGTGTCTCAGGCGTCCATCGAGGCGCGGCTGTTGCCGATCTCGCCCCGGTGCCTGTTTGCCGACACGACGCAGGCGGTGCATCCGCTCTATCTGCTGGAGTGCTTCATGCAGGTGCAGCGATATCTCAACGCCACCGGTGATGGCGATCACCGCATGCGTGACATTCTGACCGGCGTCAGCATCGAGCAGATCGCGCCGCAGTCGGACCTGACCGGGGGCGTGTACCTGCGCGGGGCGCGGGAATTCACCGAGATGGGCCGGGGGCGGCTCAGCCGCTGTGCCTGGCTTTATGCCGGACAGAAACCTTTTGCCAAATGTTCCATTCAAACCGCCCGCGCCAAGAGCCGGGTCAAAACCGTTCAAGGAGAATCCTGATGGATCCCGTTCATATCATTGGTGCCGGGGTGTCCGGTCTTGGTGCGGCGCATTATCTCGCCGCACGCGGCATTCCGAGTGTCATTCACGAGGTTGGCTCTCATGTCGGTGGGCGCGCGGCCTGCATTCAGCAGGGCGAACATGCCTTCGAGATCGGCGGCAAGAATTTCTCCAGCGCATGGCCCCGGTTCAATGCGCTGTTGCAGGAGTTCGGGATCACCGAGTTCGAAGATCAGCATCCGGGTTTTCACATCGTCATGAACAATGCTCTGGTGGCTTTGGAGAAGTCCAAGACCCTGACGGGCGATCTGCGGCTGGCGTCGGCGCTTGGGCCGCGCGGGGCATTGCAGTTCCGCAACTTCCTCAGCTATGCCCGGCAGAATGCGGATCGGTTGAATTACACCTCGGGCCTGATCGAGCAGGTGGAGAAGCGCTGGGATCACGCGACCATCGACAAGCATTTCACCAAACGTTTGAACGAGGGGCCGCTGCGCCTGTTTTCGATCATCATGGGCGGGGCGGAGCCGTCGGAGCTTTATCCATCTTTGATGATGCTGTTTGCCTCCGGCTTTGGCAAAGGCTCGCACCATGCCATCGCGGGCGGCATCGGGCAGTTCCACGACAACCTTGCCAAGGGCAAGACGATCCGTTTTGGCTCCAAGGTGCGGCAGATCCTGACATACGAAGGCCATGTCAGCGGTCTGATGCTGGAGGAAAAGACCGGACCGCGGATGATACCGGCAAGCCGGGTGATCTCAGCGGTGCCTGCTCATGTGCTGCGCCAGATGACGGATCTACCCGCCTATGGCCGGGTGGCGCTGGATCAGCTGCGGTATTTTCCGCTGGCCATGGTGAACGTCGTTTATGATGCGCCGGTGTTCAAGGACGGGGTGCATTCGATCATGTTCGAGCCGGGCGCGCCCCTTGGCCATTGCTCGGCCAACCGGCTGCATTCGCCGCATCATGTGCGCTACACCCTCTCGGGCAAGGCGGCGCGCAATATCCTCGACCGCTCCGATGTGGATCTGGTGCAGATCGCGGAGGAGACCTTTTCGAAGCGTTTGCCGATCAAGGCCGGGCGTCTGCGGGTGCATGTGGCCCGGCATCCCGGCGGGATCTGCGGCTATGCGCCATATTTCACTACGGTGAAGAAGGATATCCTGCGCGCCGCCGAAAGCATCAGCGGGTTGGAAATCGCCGGGGATTTCCTCGAAGGGCACACCATGGAAGGGTGCCTGACCTCTGCGGATCTTGCGGTGCAGCGTCTGCTGGCCCCGGCGCAGCGTCGCGGCGTTCCCGTCCAGCGGTGGGCGGCGGAATGAGCGCCGGGGCCCAAAGCCTGCCAAACCTCGCGCCGACCCGGCGCGCGGTGATCTGGGCGGCGAGCGCCTCTGCGGTGATGAGCGGCGCGGCGATCGCCCCGGCGGTGCCGTTGATGGACGCGGCGCTGTCGGGCGCGGCGACCGGATGGGGCCGGGTGGCGCTTGTGCTGCCTGCCCTTGTGATCATGCTGGCCGGTCCATGGATCGGGCGGCAGACGGCGCGAATGGATCAGCGAAAGGGGTTTGTCCTGGCGCTCTGCGCGCTGGCGGGGTTCGGCGTTCTGGGCGGATTTGCGCCCGGGTTTGTCTGGCTGTTGCTGTCGCGGGTCGGGCTCGGGCTTGCCACGGCGGCGGTGCTTTGCTTTGCCACGGCGGCCATTGCGGCGCTTTATCAGGGGGCGGAGCGCGCCCAGGTGATCAATCGCCAATCGGCGATCAACACCTTTGGCGGCGTGGTGTTTGTCCTGCTCGGCGGGCTGCTGTCGCAGATGGGCTGGCGGGTGCCCTTTGTGCTCTATCTTCTGGCCTTGCCGGTGGCGTTCTTTGCCTCTGGTTTCGACTGGAAGCCAGCATTGCGGCAGGGGACGGTGCGGCCAGATCTTGCCCCGCTCAAACGGCCCTTGGCGACCATCGCGCTGGCCATGACGGCCTTCTACCTGATCCCGGTGCAGGCGCCCTACATGCCTGCGCTCAGCGCCGCGCCCGCGCTGGCCGGTCTGACCATTGCTAGCGCGACGCTGGTCAGCGGGATCACCTCCTGGAAGATTGCCGCTTTGATGGAGGCCGTGCCGGAGCGCAGCGTGGAAGTGGCGGCAATCGGTGCGGTGATCCTCGGGCTTGTGGAATTCGGGCTGGGCGCTTCGGTGGCCGCGTTGCTGATCGCGGCGATGCTACTCGGGGCGGGGTTTGGTGTACTCCTGCCGCTGACCGTGCGGCGGATCATGGCGGCGGGTCGCCCGGAGACGGCAAATGCCACGGCGGGGCTGATTGCTTCGGCGCTTTATGCCGGGCAGGTCAGTGCCTCTGCGCTGGCGCTGCTGGTGTCGGGCGGCGGCGCGGGCGCGCCTTTCATCGCGCTGGCTGCCGGGCTTGCTCTGGTTGTGTTCCTGTATGCCAAGCGGGACCGACTGCGGCCGTGGGGGCGGTGGATCGCACAGAACATTGCCTGAGCCCGTGCGCCGGTGCGCGGGCGATTCGTCTTGATACCGCGACAAAGGTCCATGCTGACAAGAGAGGGAAATTCGACTGACATGACCGGCATCGACGTGGCCATGGAGGTGGCCGCATTGGTGGTGTCGGAGCGCAGCCTTTGCGCGGCACCATGACGCCGGACCAAGGGAGGAAAGACATGAAGATGCTGAGTGCGGCGCTGGCCGCCTGCTTGCTGGGTGCGCCCGCGTATGCTGCGCCGCTGTGTGACAGTTTTGGCTTTGCCGGGCTTCTGGCCAAATGCAACAGGGGCGAGACGATTGAGTTGACGTTGTCCTCCGGGCAGCCGCTCGGCGAGGATGTCACGCTGCAGTCTGGCGCGTATTACGAGATGGAGATCACATCAGATGGCTCTGGCGAGATGGGCCTTGAGGGCAAGGATTTCTTCCGCAACATCTGGATGGACGAGATTGTCATCAACGACATCGAAATCCGCCCGATGGCCATCGATTCGTTTGAGTTCGATGCGGCGGGCGTGATGGAGCTGTCCTTTGTTGCGATCAAGCCCGGCCAGCATGTGATCCGCATTCGTGGCACCACCGGCGAGACGCAGCAAGTCACCATCACCATTCAGTAGGCACGGCTTTGCGCTTTCGGACGGTTGTCATGCCGTACGGGGCGCGAGACCGGCGCAGAATCCCGTGATAGAGAGACTTCGTGACTGATCCTCGCCTGACCCCTTTTCTGTCGATCCTGGGGCTTCTGAGCCTGTGGGTTCTGGCGGCCTTTCTGACCGCGGACCCGCAGACCCTGCCGCAGCCATGGGATCTCTTTGAGCCCTTCGTGCGGGAGCTGCGGTCGGGTGCGCTGTTCATGCATCTGGGCGCGACGCTGATGCGGGTGATCTGGGCGTTCACACTGGCCATGGGGCTTGGTGTGGCGCTTGGGCTGGCGATGGGGCGCTCGCCCCGGCTCAATGCCTGGCTCGATCCGTGGCTGGTGATCTTTCTCAACCTGCCGGCGCTGGTGTTGATCGTCCTGTGCTATCTCTGGATCGGTCTGAACGAGACCGCCGCGATCCTCGCGGTCACGCTGAACAAGGTGCCCAATGTCACCACGGTGATCCGGGAAGGGGCGCGGGCGCTCGATCCGCAGCTTGATGACATGGCGCGGGTTTATCGTCTGAACTGGATCACCCGGCTTCGGCATGTGGTCCTGCCGCAGCTTGCCCCGTTCATCGCCGCCGCTGCGCGCTCGGGTGTGGCGGTAATCTGGAAGATCGTGCTTGTGGTTGAATTCCTTGGCCGATCGTCCGGGGTCGGGTTTCAGATCCACCTGTATTTTCAGTTGTTCGACGTGGCGATGGTTCTGGTCTACGCATTTTCGTTCATCTGTGTGATGCTGTTGGTGGAATGGGTGCTGCTGCAGCCCTGGGAGCGGCACGTGACGCGCTGGCGCCACGCCTGAGAACAGAAAAACCCGCGATCAATAAGATCGCGGGCGTGTCTGGCCGGTCGGCTGGGATCAGTTCTTCTCGACAAGCCGATAGAAGACCAGATCAGAGCTGGCGCCGTGGACATAGCCGGAGACGTCCTCGTCCATCGCGACCTGCAAGGTTGCCTGGTACATGATGACGAAGGGCGCGTTGGCCTGAACGTCCCGTTGCAGATCCAGGTACATCTCTTCGCGTTTGGCCGGATCGCTTTCGGAGAGGGCCGCCATGGTCCGGGCGTTCATCTCGTCGGACACCGCCCAGGCGTTGCGCCACGTTGTGGTGGAGGCATACCCGTCGTCGGAGTTGTCCTTGTTGTAGGCGAAGGCCTTGGCGTTGGAGTGCGGATCGTTGAAGTCAGGCCCCCAATACAGCATGATCGCTTCATGCTCGCGCGCGCGGTACTTGGTGATGATCGCCGCGGTTGTGCCGGGCACGATGTCGAAGTTGATCCCTGCCTCGGCAAAGCTGGCCTGGATCGACTGAGCCACATCGGTGAACGGCGCGAAGTTGAAGACATCCATTTCCACGGTGATCGGCAACTCGACACCGGCATCGGCGAGGATCTGCTTGGCCTTTTCCGGATCATAGGAGAAGGGCGTGTCTTCCAGAGCGCCGGGGAAGCCCTTGGGCCAGAAGGCCTGATGGGTTTCCATCTGCCCTTTGAGCAGGGTGCTTGTCAGTCCTTCGTAATCGATCAAATAGCGGGAGGCCTCCCAGAGCGCCTCTGACTGCAGGGCAGGGACCTTCTGATTGAAGGAAATGAAGTGGATCGCGGCCTGAGGATGGATGCCGACCTTGAACCCCTCTTCGGGCAGGGCCGCCACCTGTTCCGGGGTCATGTTGCGCGCGATGTCCACGTCGCCGTTTTCGAGCAGCAATTGCTGTGTCGCCGCCTCTGCCACATGACGGATGATGATCTGCTCCATCTTCGGCGCGCCCTTGTAGTAGTCGGGATTTGCGCTGAGACGCAGCATTTCGGCGGGGCGATACATCTGCATCGTGAAGGCCCCGGTTCCGGCGGAATTGGTGTTCAGCCAGGTATTGCCCATGTCGCCGTCAACCTCGTGCGACATGACAAGCTGACTGTCGACAATGGACGCGGGACGCGAGGCCAGAACGTTCATCACGAAAGCCGGGGAGAATTCGCCTTGGTACTTGAGGGTGACCGTATTGCCGTCACCGGACACCATCTCCTCGAAGTTTTCGGGGGTCCAGCCCAGCTGGGTCAGGATGAAGGCCGGGTTCTTGTTCAGCGCCACGACGCGCTTGAAGCTGTAGATCACGTCTGCGGCCGTAAGCGGATTGCCGGAATGAAAGCTCACACCGTCGCGCAATTTGAAGGTGATGGTGCGGGCGTCGGCGTCCATCTCCCAGCTTTCGGCAAGGCCGCCGACAAGCGCCGTCGTATCTTCGGCGTCGTACTGCACGAGCCGGTCATAGACATTCGCCATGTATTCGCTGGAGGTGAATTCATAGGCCTGTGCCGGGTCCAGTGCGACGATGTCGTCGATGTTCTGCGCCACGACAAGCACATTGGGCGGCGTTTCGGCCCTGGCCGGCGCTCCCAGAAGGGCAAGCGCCGTGAGCGCAGCGGTAAAATGTCTGAGGTGTGTTTTCATGTGACAACTCCCGTTGGTCGGATTGCACCTTTTTCGGTGCCTGATTTTCGGCCCGGGTGGACCTGAGTCGTAAAATAATTTTACTGTAAGCAGATTGATCTTTACATATAAAGAACTTTTGTTCGTAATGCGTACATATTAACCCAGAACCCGTGCTAGAGGTCAATCTTGTCCGCAGATCTGTCCGAAACCGCCCATTCAGCAACCGCGCGACTGGCTGACATCGCAGTCGGTGTGATGCAGTTTGTCGTTGTGACGCTGCTGACGTTCCTGGGGCTGCTGGCGATCACGTTCTTTATCGGGCGGATCGTGCCCATTGATCCGGTCGTGGCCGTGGTTGGCGATCGCGCCAGCCAGGAGGTCTATGACGCGACGCGCATCGCGCTTGGCCTCGACAAGCCGCTGCTGACGCAGTTTGTCATCTATGTGCGCGACGTCTTGACCGGCGATCTCGGCACGTCCCTGACCACGGGCCGCCCCGTAGTGGACGATCTCAAACGGTTCTTTCCGGCCACGATCGAGATGGCCACGGTGGGCATCGCGATCGGTGTCCTGCTTGGCGTGCCGATGGGCGTGGTCGCGGCGGCGCGTGCGGGCAGCTGGCTTGATCAGATCATCCGGGTACTGGGGCTACTTGGCTATTCGGTGCCCGCATTCTGGATGGGTCTGATCGGGCTGGCGGTGTTCTATGCCGGGCTTGGCTGGGTCGCGGGGCCGGGGCGCATCGACATTTTCTATGACGGGCTGGTGCCGACGGTCACCGGGCTTTTGACAGTGGATGCGCTGCTCGCCGGGGACTGGACGGTGTTCGCCAACGCGGTATCCCATCTGATCCTGCCGTCCGCCATTCTCGGCTTCTTCAGCCTTGCCTATATCGCGCGCATGACCCGGAGTTTCATGCTCGATCAGCTCGCACAGGAGTTCGTGACCACCGCGCGGGTCAAGGGTGTGAGCGAATGGGCGGTGATCTGGAAACACGCTTTCTACCCGATCCGAGTGCAACTGATCACGGTCATCGGCCTGAGCTATGCCGTCCTGCTCGAAGGTTCGGTGATGGTTGAGATCGTGTTCAGCTGGCCGGGGATCGGGAACTACCTGACGACGGCGCTGCTTCGGGCGGATATGGCGGCGGTGCTGGGGGCGACGATCCTGATCGGAACGGTTTTCATCGTCATCAACCGGCTCTCCGACCTTCTTTACCGCGTGTTCGATCCGAGGAGTCGCTGATGGCCTTGATTGATTGGCTGACCGATGATGCGCCCGCCTCCCGCCTTCAGGCGCAGGCCGGGCAGGCGTGGTCCATCGCGCGCGCCTTTGCGCGTAATCCCCTGGCCATGCTGGGTGCGGCGATCATCGCACTGCTGGTGATCGTGGCCCTGTTCGCGCCGTGGCTGGCGCCCTATTCGCCGGTCGGGCAAAACTTGGGTGATCGGCTCCTGCCGCCGTCAGCGGCGCATTGGATGGGCACGGATGAGCTGGGCCGCGATATCCTGAGCCGGATTATCCATGGCGCCCGGATCACGCTATTGATCGTGGTCATGGTGGCGGTGATCTCGGCGCCGCTTGGATTGATCATCGGGGCCGTGGCCGGATATTTCGGGGGCTGGGTGGACCGGGTGCTGATGGCGCTGACGGATGTGTTCCTGTCGCTGCCGAAGCTGATCATGGCGCTGGCCTTCGTCGCGGCGCTCGGGGCGGGGCTGCAGAATGCGATCATTGCCATCGCAGTGACGGCCTGGCCGGCCTATGCGCGGATCGCGCGGGCCGAAACACTGACCTTCCGCAATTCGGAGTTCATCGCCGCCGTGCGCCTGCAGGGCGCGTCGCATTTTCGGGTGATCGGACTGCATGTCATCCCGCTGTGCCTGTCCTCGACGATCATCCGGGTGACGCTGGACATGGCGGGGATCATCCTGACTGCGGCGGGCCTGGGTTTTCTCGGGCTTGGGGCGCAGCCGCCGCTGCCGGAATGGGGCGCGATGATTTCACGCGGGCGCTCGTTCATTCTTGATCAGTGGTGGGTGGCGACGATGCCGGGCTTTGCCATCATCATCGTTTCGCTGGGCTTTTGCTTTTTGGGTGACGGGCTGCGCGATGTGCTGGACCCGAAGCAGAGGGAGGGCCGCTGATGCCGCCGCTTCTGGAACTGCGCGATCTGCGCGTCAGCTTTCCCAGCCCGCGAGGGCGCGTCGAGGTGGTGCGTGGCGTGACCTTCGATCTTGGGCGCGAGCGTCTCGGGATCGTGGGCGAAAGCGGATCGGGCAAATCGCTGACCGGGCGGGCCATTCTGCGGCTGCTGCGCCCGCCTGCGCGGGTCAGTGTTGCGCGGCTGGCCTTCGAGGGCCGTGATCTGATGGGCATGAGCGACCGCGAGATGCGGGCCATCCGGGGTGCGCGGATCTCCATGGTGATGCAGGACCCGCGCTATTCGCTGAACCCGGTGATGACCGTGGGCGCGCAAATCGTCGAGGCGCTGCGCGTGCATGAACGCATTGCGCGGGGCGCGGTGCGGGCACGGGTTCTGGCCATGCTTGAAAAGGTGCGGATCAACGATCCGGAGCATGTGATGGGGCTGTATCCGCATGAGGTTTCGGGCGGCATGGGGCAGCGCGTGATGATCGCGATGATGTTGATCCCCAAGCCCGATATCCTGATCGCGGATGAGCCGACGTCTGCGCTGGATGTCAGTGTGCAGGCGCAGGTGCTTGACCTGATCGAAGAGATGATCGTGGAAAACGGTATGGGGCTGATCCTGATTTCCCACGATCTCGATCTGGTGGCGCGCTACTGCGACCGCATTCTGGTGATGAATCGGGGCGAGGTGGTGGAGGAACTGGAGGGCGGTGCCCTGCAGCTTGCCAAACATCCCTATACGCGTGGCCTGCTGGAGTCCGTGCCGCGCATGGACGAGACGCGTAAATTCCTGCCGGTCATGGACCGCAACGCCGGAGGCGGCACATGAGTGACGCGCTGACCATCGAAAACCTGTTCGTCCGTTATGGCCGCGTCGACGTGGTTCAGGATGTTTCGCTGCGTGTCGCGCAGGGGGAAAGCTACGCTCTGGTTGGCGAAAGCGGGTCGGGGAAGTCGACGATCCTGCGTGCCGTTGTCGGCATGGCGCAGGATTGGCGCGGAACCATTGCGCTCGACGGGGCGATGCGGCGCGGCATCGGCCAGAGAGAATTCGCCCGCCACTGCCAGATGGTCTTTCAGGACCCTTACGCCTCCCTGCATCCGCGCCGCACGGTAGATGCCACCCTGTCGGAGCCGCTGCAGATCCATGGGATCGCAGAGCGCGATGACCGCGTCATCGAGATGATGGCGAGCGTCGGACTCGATCCGCGTTATCGGTTTCGCTTTCCGCATCAGCTTTCTGGTGGACAGCGGCAAAGGGTGGCGATTGCCCGGGCACTGATGCTGAACCCGAGGCTGTTGTTGCTGGATGAGCCAACAAGCGCGCTGGATGTGAGCGTGCAAGCGGAAATCCTGAACCTGCTTGTCCGTTTGCGGGAGGAGCGGGGGCTGACGTATGTCCTGGTCACGCATTCGCTGCCGGTGGTCAGCTTCCTGTGCGACAGGCTTGGGGTGTTGCGCCAAGGGCAGCTTGTCGAAGAGGCCCCGGTTGCGCGGTTGCGCGATGGTCGGCTGGATGCACCCTATTCGCGGGAGCTTTATGCCGCGAGCCTTGGGGCCGGAGAGCGGGTTCGCCATGCGGGGTAGTGCACTTATGCGGGTGCATGAACGAAAACCCGTGCTAAACCTGCGCAGGGAGGGCGGAATTTGGACGGAACTCTGGAAGAGACGCTCGGGATCGGCGGTATGATCCGGTCACGTCGGCAAAAGCTGGACATGACCTTGAACGAGGTGTCGGAGGCCGCGGGCATTTCGACGGGTTACCTGAGCCTGATCGAGCGGGACAAGGCCACCCCGACTTTGACAACGCTGGCCCGGATCGCTGCGGCGCTCGGGGTGGGGATGGAGGCTTTTGTCGGCAAGCCACAGCCGGCGGATTGTATTACACGCGAAGGCGCGCGCCCGCGCTTTTTGCTGGGCGCGTCAGAGGTGACGTATGAGCGGCTCGGCGCGGTGTTTCCCGGCTCCGAGCTGTCGTGTTTCGTGTTGACGATCCAACCGGGTTACAAGTCCGAAAAAACCGGCCACGCCGGGGAAGAAACCTTCTATCTGCTGGATGGACGGCTTGAGTTCACGCTTGAGGGGCAGCGCATGGTGCTGTCCGCGGGTGACAGCGCCCATTATGACAGCACGCGCGCGCACGCCTGGTCCAATCCGTTCGACACGCCGGCCCGGGTGCTCTGGACCGGGACTTTGGACATCTTTGGCGATTTGAACGCGTCACAAAAGCGGGCCGAATGAACGCGCCTTGTGATAGGCATCATGGGCGGGACCGGCCAGCATCTCTTCGGTGAGGGTGACACGCTCGGGGGTGTAGTGGCCTGCTTCGTGCAGGATGTTCATGGTTGCAACCAGATGGCCATTGTCGCTGATCGGCAGATTGATCACTGATCCGCAGCCCAACGCGCCGATCAGCTTTGCATCGGGAAACACCGTGTCGATCTCTTCCAACGTGTTGGCGACGAAAGTTTTTCCCCGGCCGTGAACATGATCGAACCAGCGGTTCGGAGTGATCGGTTTCGTCCCTGCGGCCGGGTAGTTGACCGGATCCGAGCTGTAGGCGCGCCGGGCGAGCATCGCCTCCATGTCAACGGTCATGATTGTGAAGAGCTTTGCGCCAACGGTGGTCTCGACATGCGTTTGCAAGGCGCGCCATGCGTCGTCCGCACGGATGGCCGCGGCGAGGTCCTGTGGGAAGGTCATGTCATCTCCTGTGCGCAATGCCGCGCGATCTCGGCATGGGTCGTGATCCAGACATCCCCTGCCGCGCGCGCCTGTGCAAGCAGGCGATCCAGGATCGCGATCCGGGACCGGTAGCCGATCACGAAGGGGTGCATGACAAGCTGGCAAAGGCCGCCCTCGGTCCGGGCACCATCGAGTTCGGCAAGGAAGATATCCCCCACCTGATCAGGTGTCAGGGTGGGGCGGGTCGGCGGGGTTCTGTTGTAAAGCAGATAGACCGCATCATCGCGATTCCAGTCGACCGGCAGTTCGATCAGCCCGGTTGGGTTGCCCCCGGTCAGGAGTTCGTAGGGATCGTCGTCCGCCATCATGCTGGAATCGTAGAGGAAACCAGCATCAGCAACCAGCCGTATCGTGTCGTCGGACAGATCCCAATGCGCGGCGCGGTGGCCCACGGGCCGCTGGCCGGTGATCTGTTCCAGCGTGTCGCGGGCGCGGGTGAGCGCTTCGGCCTCTTCGAGGGGCGTGAGCGTGCCGTTCACCTCGTGAATCCAGCCGTGCACCCCGATTTCGTGGCCCGCCGCAGTGATGCGGCGCGGCTCCTCCGGGTCGATCAGGGCAGAGACCGCAGGAATGAAGAATGTGGCCTGCGCCTGATGACGTGCGAGCGTGTCAAGGATGCGCGGGACACCCTTGCGGCGGCCATATTCGCCCCATGCCAGACGGCCGACGGCGCTGCGACCGGTGCCCAGTTCGAAGGTTTCATGATCGCAGTCGAACGACAGCGCGAGAGCGGCGCGGGCACCACCGGGCCACGGCGGGCACAGGCGGCGCCCCGCGCGAACGGTGTTGACGCGGGCGCGCCAGTGTTCCTCCGGCCAATGATAGGGCGTGTCGGTCATCCGCGCAGCACCTTGCCAAAGAAGTCGCGGGCCCGGTCGCTGCTGGGGGCATCGAAGATGGTGGCGGGATCGCCCGCCTCGACCACTCGGCCGGCATCCATGAAGACGACCTTGGATGACACTTCGCGGACGAATGCCATTTCGTGGCTGACCAGAAGCATGGTCATGCCTTCGGAGGCCAGACGCCGGATGGCGTCCAGCACCTCGTTTACCAGTTCGGGGTCGAGCGCCGATGTGACCTCGTCGAGCAGCAGGATTTCAGGCCGCAACGCGAGCGCGCGGGCGATGGCGATGCGCTGCTGCTGGCCGCCGGAGAGTTCGTCGGGGTAGGCGTGCGCCTTGTGATCCATGCCGACCAGCTTGAGCAGATCCATGGCTTCGGCCTCGACCTCGGCGCGCGGGCGGCCCTGCACCTTGGTCGGAGCCAGCGTCACGTTGCGCAGCACGCTCATGTTCTGGAACAGGTTGTATTGTTGAAAGACGATGGCCATGCGGTCGCGGGCGGCCTTGACCGCGCGCGGGGCCGCATAGTCGATGCGGGTGCCGTCGACCTCGACGGCGCCCTTCGTCACGGGGGTCAGCCCGACCAGCGCGCGCAGCACGGTCGACTTGCCCGACCCGGACGGCCCCACGAGAGAGACAACCTCGCCCCGGTCGACGTCGAAGTCGATCCCGTGCAGCACGGTGAGTTTGCCGTAGTTAGCGTGAATGTCGTTGACCGCGAGGTGTGGCAAGGCGTTTCTCCAGGTATTGGCCGAAAAGGCTGAGCGGGAATGACATGAGGAAGTAGCAAAAGGCGATGGTTCCGAAGACGAGCACCCCGGAATAGCCCTGATTGTTGAGTTCCTTGCCTCGGAAGGTGAGCTCGAAGACGCCGATCTGACTGACCAACGCGGTGTCCTTGATAAAGCTGACGGCAAAGGCGATGGCCGGGGGCAGGATCACCGGCAGGGCCTGCGGCAGAACACACAGACGCATGGTTTGAAACCGGCTCAGATTCATGGTCTGCGCCGCTTCGATCTGTGTTTGCGGGACGCTTTCGATGCCGCCCCGGATGATGTCGGCGGTATAGGCAATCGCATAGATGCAGATCGAGATCACCGCGATGGTGAAGAGCGATACATCCTGCGCCACGGTCTGGATGAAGAAAAGCACCAGATAAATGACCACGAGAAAGGGGATGCGGCGGAACACCTCGACATAGGCGATACACAGCGCCCGCAACGGCATGGCCCACCGTCCCGGCGTTGTCCGCAGGTAGACCAGCACAAGCGCGAGACCAAAGCCGATCACGCATCCGAGAACCGTCATCGACAGGGTCAGCGCGGTGGACTCCGCGAGAAGGACGATGTTTTTCCAGGCAAAGAAGGCGGGGAGTTGTTCAAGGATGCGATCCATCAGAAGATCCTCGCCTTGACGCGGAAGGCCCACCGTCCGATGAGCGCCAGCCCGATCGACGCGATGAAGGTCAGAACGACGTACATGAGCGCGACAACAGTGAAGTATTCAAGCCAGCGATAGTTCACCGTCGACAGGTTGATGGCCTGTCCGGTCAGTTCGTCGACGCCGATGATTGCACCGACAGAGGTGCCCATGACCAGCACGACAATGAAGAAGTTGGCCAGCGCGGGATAGATTGACTTGGCGATATGCGGCACGACGATATAGCGCACGCGTTGCACTAGGGACATGCCAAGGGTTTCGCCCGCTTCCATTTCGGTTTGCCGAACGGATAGAAAGCCGGCGCGCAGGATCATGGTCAGATAGGCCCCGGCGTTCAGCGTAAGGCCGATCAGCACACAGGCCTCATTGGACCAGCGGATGCCGAATTCAGGCAATCCGTAATAGAGGAAATAGATCTGGATCAGCGCGGGCGTGTTGGTGATGAAGATGACGAAAGCCATGACGAGCCAGCGCACCGGGCGCGGCGCAAAGCTGAGGCAGGCCGCGCCGATCAGGCCGATCAGACAGCCCACCGAGAACGCAAAGACACCGAGTTGCAAGGTCAGCCACGCACCTTCGAGCAGGGCATCGAAATTGCGCCAGACCACGTTGAATTGAAAGTTGTAGTTCATGCGGATGTCCACCGTTCAGGCGCGCGCAAGACGAATCCTGCGCGCGGAAGGGGTTTAGAACCAGGGTGTTACGGGAACTTCGCGCAGCATCGGCGCGCCGTAATTCTCTTCCCAGACGGCTTTGACGGTGCCGGAGGTGTGCAGATCGAAGAGAATGATGTTCAGCACTTCGGACAGCGTGTCGTTGCCCTGGCTCACGCCGAGCGCGCAATAGGCCACGAAAATCGGTTCCGACACGACGCGCCAGCCGACGTTCTCGTGGTTTTCGGTGAAGCCCATGAAGAAGTCGATATTTTCGACGATGGCATCGGCGCGGCCCTGCGCCACGAGGCGCACGGTGTCTGCGATGGAATCCGTCAGCTCCATCTCGACCTCTGGCATGTTTTCTTCAATCCAGCCCACGGTCCAGTTGCCGCGCATGTTGGCCAGCGTTACGCCCGCCTTGTTGAAGTCCTGCCAGCTGTCGCCCTCGATCTTGTCGGTGGCGAGCACGGCGAGAACCTCGGTGTGCAGCGGGGCAGTGTAATCAATGAGCTTGGCGCGTTCGGAATTGCGGGTCAGGGCGCCCATGGACACGTCGATGCGATCGGAGACAAGGAACGGTACACGCTGCGCGGTCTCGGTGGGCACCCACTCGACTTCGACGCCGAGCTTTTCTGCGATCATCGAGCCGATTTCGATGTCGAAGCCTTCCCATTCGCCGTCGGCGTTGCGGGTGCTCATGTTCGGAAAGTTGGGGTTGATGCCGATGCGGATGGTGCCGTCGGATAAAATCTCTTCGAGCGGTTTTGCCTCTGCCGGGGCAGCGGCAGTGAAGCAAAGACCAAGCGCTGTTGCGCCTGCGATGATCCAGTTTTTCATGATGGCCTCCTGTTGGGAATTTTTATTTGTTCGCTATACGGACAAATGTCCGATAAATAGACTGGCAGCACACGAAGAGCGGGTCAATGATTTTTTCACGCGTGGGTGTGTATTGCGTGGTTTCGCGGGGCTGGATGTTTTATATGTAATAATTATAGTGATTTAGGAGAATCTTCCGAATTTCTTAGTAACCCGTTGACCTTTCGCTGTGGCCACGCCAATCTGCCCGATAAACGAACACATGTCCGAAAGGTGCGCAAAATGACTGAGTCTCTGGACCAAATGACACTGCCGTCGGGGTTGCGGCTGTCGCGCATTGTCACCGGCCTTTGGCAGATGGCCGATCAGGAGCGGGACGGAAAGACGATCGACCTCGATGCAGCGGCGGAGGCGCTGGCCGATTATGCGCGCGCGGGGTTCACGACCTTTGACATGGCGGACCATTATGGGAGCGCCGAAATCGTCGCTGGGCGCGCGGCCCGCCTGCTCGCTGCGGAAGGGGGCGCGGCGCCCACCATCTTGACTAAATGGTGCCCCGAGCCCGGTCCGATGGATGCAGGCGTTGTGCGTAAGGGTGTGGAGACCGCGCTCGACCGGCTTGGAATGGACCGGGTCGATGTCATGCAGTTGCATTGGTGGCAGTATCAATCGCCCGAGTATCTTGATGCGCTGGCGGAATTGATGCGGCTGCGGGAAGAGGGGCTGATCGGTCACATCGGTCTGACGAATTTCGATGCGGCACATCTGCGCATGGTCTTGAAGCAGGGGATCGAAATCGCAACCAACCAGGTGTGTTTTTCGGTCATCGACCGGCGAGCTGCAGGCGAGCTGACCCGTGTCGCGGAAGAAAACGGGGTCGGTCTTTTGGGATTCGGCACGTTGTGTGGTGGCTTCTTGTCGGACCGTTGGCTGGGTGCGGCGGAACCGGACGACATCGCTGACTGGAGCCGGATGAAATACAAACGGTTCATCGACGCCGCCGGTGGCTGGGCGCCGTACCAGGCGCTCCTGAAGGGGATGCAGGCCGTGGCGGCGCGGCATGGTGTTTCGGTGTCAAATGTCGCAAGCCGGTGGGTACTGGAGCAGGGCGCGACAGCGGGTGTCATTGTTGGCGTGCGACTGAACGAGAACGCGCATCGCGATGACAATCGCCGGATGCTGGGATTTGCGCTGGATCAGCAGGACCACGCGGCAATCGCCGAGGCGGTGTCTGGCCTTGACCCGATTCCCGGTGATTGTGGCGACGAATACCGCAAGCCGCCGTTCCTGACGGCCTCTGGTGATCTGTCGCATCATCTCGACGCGCTGCCGCCCGTTATGACGGTGTCCGAGCCGCGACCCGGACGGCAACGGGCCGAGAGCGGTTCGATCTGGGAGGAAAAGGCCGGGTTTGCCCGTGCGGTGCGCAAAGGCAAGCGTATCCTGGTCAGCGGAACAACGGCGACCGATCCGCATGGTACGGACGTCTGCCCAGGCGATGCCGCCGGTCAGGCGGTCTATATCCTCGACAAAATTGCCGGCGCGGTTGCCGCCCTGGGCGGCACGCTTGAGGATGTCCTGCGAACGCGGATCTACCTTACGAATGAGGCGGACTGGCAGGCGGTGTCCGCCATACACGCCCGCTATTTCGGAGAGATCCGCCCGGCCAATACGCTGATCGTGGTCAAGGAATTGATTGGCGATTACGCGGTTGAGATCGAAGCAGAGGCAGAGCTGGACTGAGTGTGGCGCTGTCACATTGCGGTTCTTGACAGATCGTTCGCAAAGCGAACAGATGTCCGAAGTAAAACTTTTTTAACACGAGAAAGAGGAACGCATGAGCAACGAGAACGCCCTGTGGTCCCATGTCGAGGCCAAGAAGGACAGTTTCTGCGCCTTGGCTGACCGCGTCTGGGACACGCCCGAGCTTTTGTACAAGGAGCATCAGTCCGCCGCCGCGCATCGCGAGATGCTGGAGGCAGAGGGGTTTCGCGTCACCGCGGGCGTGGCGGGGATCGAAACCGCCGTGATGGGCGAGGCGGGGCAGGGTGGCCCGGTCATTGCGATCCTCGGAGAGTATGATGCCCTTCCGGGTCTCAGTCAGCAGGCCGGCGTGGATTACCACGCGCCGGTCACGGATGGCGGAAGCGGCCACGGCTGCGGGCATAACCTTCTGGGCGCTGGTGCGCTTCTGGCTGCAACGGCGGTGAAGGGTTGGCTTGAGGCGAACGGCGTGCCGGGCCGCGTGCGGTATTATGGTTGCCCCGCGGAAGAGGGCGGCGCGGCCAAGACATTCATGGTGCGCGACGGTGTTTTCGACGACGTGGATGCGGCGTTGTCCTGGCATCCGATGAGCTTCAACGGGATCATCCCGCCGCTGACGCTGGCCGTGGCGATGGTGGATTTCCACTTCAAGGGCCGGACCTCACATGCCGCGGTGTCCCCGCATCTGGGACGCAGCGCGCTGGACGCAGTCGAGTTGATGAACGTGGGCGTGAACTACCTGCGTGAACACGTGCCGCAGGACAGTCGTATCCATTATGCGGTGACGGATTCGGGCGGGATCGCGCCCAACATCGTGCAGGAGCGCGCGACGGTCCGCTATTCGGTGCGCTCCCTCAAGCGCAAGGACATGCAGTCGCTGGTGGAGCGGGTGACCAATGTTGCCAAGGGCGCGGCGCTGATGACGGATACCTCGGTGGAGGTGGATTTCATCTCCGCAATGTCCGAAATGCTGGACAATCCGCCGCTCTACAAGCTGCTGCAGCGCCACATGGAAGCAGTTGGTCCGGCGCAGTTCGATGCTGCGGATCTGGAGTATGCCAGCCGGATGCAGGGCACGTTGACCGAGGCCGATATCGAAGCCGCCTATCTGGCTGCCGGGCTTGATCCGCGCGATACGCCGATCTGCGATTTCGTCGTGCCCTACGAGACACGCGGCGTGCCGATGCTCGGCTCCACCGATCTGGGCGATATCAGCTGGACGGTGCCGTTTGCCCAGCTCGCCGGGGCGACCTATGCCATCGGAACGCCGGGCCACACCTGGCAGATCACCGCGCAGGGCAAGGCGCCCGCCGCTCACAAGGCCATGGTGCAGGTTTCCAAGGCGCTGGCGGGTGCGGCGGCGGACCTTCTGAGCAAACCTGCGCTGCTGGCTGAAGCGCGCGCCGATTTCACCGACCGCACAGGCAAGACCCCCTATCAAAGCCCGCTGACCCCGGACGCCCGTCCGCGCGCAGCGTGAGGAGATGACATGAGCCGTATGACTGAAAAGCTTTCCGCAATTCGCGAAGCGATGGCGGAGCAGGGCGTCGACCTTGTGGCGCTTGGCCCTGGCGCGCATATGCACTGGGTTCTGGGCTGGCATCCGCATCCGGACGAACGCCTGACGCTGCTGGCGATCGGGCAGGACAGCGCGTATTTCGTTGTTCCTTCGGTCAATGCCGAACAGGCCGGCGCGCACGCGGGCCTGCCGCTGATCACATGGAAGGACGAGGATGGACCCGGGGGCGCGCTGCTGAGTCTCGCCCAGAAGATCGGGCAGGCAACGCGGCTGGTGTTGGACGAGACGATGCGGACGGATTTCTCGCTCCCGCTCATCGATGTGTTCAACGGCGCGGAGCCGGTCTTTGCCGATCAGCTTGTCGGCGCCTTGCGCATGATCAAGGACACCGAGGAGCTGGCAAAGCTGAAGGCAAGCGCGGCCGTGGCGGATCAGGCCATGCAGGCTGGCTTTGCCGCCATCCGGCCGGGGTTGACCGAAACGCAGGTGGCGCAGGCCATGCGCGACAGTTTCGCAAGCGCCGGGGCGCAGGTTGCCTTCACCCTCTGCGCGAGTGGGCCGAATGGTGCGTTTCCCCATCATTCCACCGGGGAGCGCGTCCTGGAAGAGGGCGACGCCATCGTTTTTGACATCGGCGCAGGCTTTGGCGGCTATCCGAGTGACATCACGCGCATGGCGGCGGTTGGCCGGGTGCCCGAAGGATATGACGCGGTCCATGCGGTCGTGGAGGCGGCCTGGCAGGCAGCGGCGGCGGCCGCAAAGCCGGGCGTGGCGGCGCATGTTGTCGATGACGCGGCGCGCAAGGTCATTTCCGATGCGGGCTATGGCGCGTATTTCGTGCATCGCACGGGACATGGCCTTGGTCTCGAAGTGCATGAGCCGCCTTACCTGACCTCCTCGTCTGAGACGATCCTGAAGGAAGGCATGGTCTTTTCCATTGAGCCGGGGATCTACATTCCGGGCCGGTTCGGCATCCGCCTTGAGGATATCGTCATTCTCGGCGCGAACGGTGTCGAACGGCTGTCCGGCCTGTCGCGCGACGTGGTGATTGCCGGCACCTGAGCCGGCAACCCCAAGGATAACTTCATAAAAACAGGGAGACTGACAATGACAAGGCATTTGCTATTGGCCGCAACGGCCATGACACTGACCATGAGCGCGGCGCAGGCGGAAACGCTGCGATGGGCGCGCGCGGGGGATGCGCTGACGCTTGATCCGCACGCGCAGAACGAAGGTCCGACGCTGGCGTTGATGCAGCAAATGATGGAGCCGCTTGTCCTGCGCAATCCCGCAGGCGCGCTGGAAGGGGCGCTTGCGACGGACTGGTCTGTCAGCCCGGACAATCCCGATGTCTGGACGTTCACGCTGCGACAGGGCGTGACCTTTCACGATGGGGCGGCCTTCACCGCCGAAGATGTCGTGTTCTCTTTCGAGCGTGCGCTGAGCGAGAACAGCGACATGAAGGGGCTGATTTCCTCGATTGCCTCGGTTGAGGCCGTGGACGATCACACGGTTGAGATCACGACAAAAGGGCCGAACCCGTTGTTGCCGGCGGCCTTGCCGAACATCCTTGTCATCGACAAGGACTGGGCCGAAACCAATGGCGCGGTCCGCGTGCAGGACGTCGAAAGCGGTGAGGAGACGTTTGCCTCCCAGAACGTCAACGGAACGGGGCCGTACAAGTTGGTCAGCCGTGAGTCGGATGCCCAGACGGTGCTGACGGCCCATGACGGGTATTGGGGCGCAGGCACCTTCCCGCTCGATTACACCGACATCATTTACACGCCGATCCAGAACCCCTCGACCCGTATGGCGGCACTGCTGTCCGGAGAGGTGGATTTCATTCAGGATGTTCCGGTGCAGGATTTGCAGCGGGTCGAGGCTGATCCCGCGCTCAAGATCATGTCCTCGCCGCAGAACCGGGTGATCTTCTTCGGTCTCAACACCAGCGACGCTCTGGTCAACGAGACGATGGATGGTCCGAACCCCATGGCCGACCTGCGTGTCCGCGAGGCGATGAACATGGCGATCAATCGCGATGCGATCCGGCAGGTCGTGATGCGGGGCCAGTCGATCCCGGCGGGTGTGATCATGCCGCCTTTCGTCAACGGCTGGAATGAAGAGCTGAATGCCGTACCGGCCATGGATCTGGACGCGGCCAGGGCCAAGCTGGCGGACGCCGGTTTCGCCGATGGGTTTTCCGTTCAGCTCGATTGTCCGAATGATCGCTACATCAATGACGAGGCGATCTGTCAGGCGACGGTCGGCATGCTGGCGCAGATCGGCGTGACGGTGAACCTGAACGCACAGCCGAAGGCGCAGCACTTTCCGTTGGTCAACGGGCTGACGTCGGATTTCTATATGCTGGGCTGGGGCGTGCCGTCCTATGACTCCGAGTACATCTTCAACTTCCTCTACCACACCAAGGAGGATCTCTACGGCACGTGGAACGGCACACGCTATTCCAACCCGAAGCTGGACGAGATGACCAAGGCGATCGCGGCCGAGGTCGACCTTGAAAAGCGTGATGGCATGATTGCCGAGATGTGGGCGATGGCGAAGGCCGATGTGGTCTACCTGCCGATTCATCACCAGGTGCTGAACTGGGCGATGAAAACCGGTGTCGGGGCCGCCGTGGACGCCGATGATCAGGTGAAGGTAAAGTACTTCACGGCCGAATAATGTGATACCCTCGCCGCAGGACGTCTGCCTACCCTGTGGCGAGGGTCTTCGAGTCAAATAAAATTAATGTCAGCCGGATCAGTGCCAGATGGTCGGCAGCGCGCTTGCCATTATGCAAGGCAGTGTCAAAAATCACGATCACGAACGAACACAAAGAAACGATAAACAGGGGAACCCGATGAAATCGACATTTGCTCTTTCGCTGATTGGCGCACTCATGGCGACGACCGTCCCATTAAGCGCTGAAACCCTGCGGTGGGCGCGCGCCGGTGATGCGCTGACGCTCGACCCGCATTCGCAGAACGAAGGTCCGACGCATACCATTCGGCACCAAATGTATGAACCGTTGATCATTCGCGATGTGACCGGCGCCTTCGAGCCGGCTCTTGCGACCGAGTGGGGCCCGAAAGCCGACGATCCGAACGTTTGGGTCTTTAAGCTGCGTGAAGGCGTGACGTTCCACGATGGCGCCGATTTCACGGCCGAAGATGTGGTCTTCAGCTTCGAGCGGGCCAAGCAGCCCAACTCTGACATGAAAGAGCTGATTGGGTCGATCACCGAAGTGCGCGCCGTCGACGATTACACGGTCGAGATGGTGACCGACGGACCGAACCCGATCCTGCCGTCGAACCTGACCAATCTTTTCATTCTGGACAAGGGGTGGGCCGAGGCGAACAACACCGTCAACGTGCAGGATTTCGAAGGTGGCGAGATCACTTATGCCACGACGAACGCGAATGGCACCGGTCCCTACATGCTGCAAAGCCGCGAACCGGATGTGAAGACCGTCATGGTGCGCAACGACAATTATTGGGGTATCGACCAATTCCCGATGGAGGTCACGGAGATCGTTTACACGCCGATCCAGAACGCCGCGACCCGCGTCGCCGCAATGCTGTCCGGCGAAATCGATTTCCTGCAGGACATGCCGGTGCAGGATCTGGACCGCGTGAACAATGCCGATGGGCTGATGGTCAAGCAGGCGCCGCAGAACCGGGTGATCTTCTTTGGCCTGAATATGGGTGCGGACGATATCGAAGGGGATGACGTCGACGGCAAGAACCCCTTGGCCGATGTGCGTGTGCGCAAGGCGATGTCGATGGCGATCAACCGTGATGCCATCCAGCAGGTCGTGATGCGGGGCCAGTCTATCCCGGCCGGCATGATCGCACCGCCGTTCGTCAACGGATGGACCGAAGAGATGGACGCGGAATCCAGCACCGACATCGACGCGGCCAAGGCGCTGCTGGCCGAGGCAGGATATGCCGATGGGTTCTCGATCCGTCTGGACTGCCCGAATGACCGCTACATCAACGACGAAGCGATCTGTCAGGCGGCCGTTGGTATGCTGGGCCAGATTGGCATAACGGTGAACCTCGACGCCAAACCCAAGGCGCAGCATTTCCCGCTCATCACCGATGGAAAGACGGATTTCTACATGCTGGGTTGGGGCGTTCCGACCTATGATTCAGAGTACGTCTTCAACTTCCTCGTGCACGGCCGGGAATCCGATATTGGCACCTGGAACGGCACCGGCTACGACAACGACGAACTTGATGCCAAGATCGAGTCTCTGGCGTCGAACACCGATCTGGAAGCCCGCAATGCGGACATTGCCGAGATCTGGCGCGTCGTTCAGGACGAGCAGCTCTACATTCCCATTCACCACCAGGTGCTGAACTGGGGTATGGCGGAAACTGTCGGCATCGAGGTTGATCCCGAGGATCAGCCGAAGGTCAAATACTTCACGATGAACTGAACCTCGCCCCCGCGTGCGCCTTCTGTCCGCGCGCGGGGTTGCCTGTCTTGTCAGCATGGGCCTTTGACCTCAGCCCGGCTCTCCCCGATTTCAGGAAGGAAATGCCATGAAGGATCTGATCATGGCGGCCACGCTGGTCGCTTGGTGTGCCGGTGGCGCGCAGGCCGAAGAATTCAGATGGGCGGTGACCACCGATCCGCAGACCATGGACCCGCATGCTGTCAACTCGACGCCGGTGCTGGGATTTCTCAATAATATCTACGAAGGCCTCGTACGGCGTGGCAAGGATATGAGCGTGGAGCCGTCGCTGGCGACATCGTGGGAACCGATCGGCGAGGGTGAAGGCTGGCGATTTACGCTGCGCGAAGGGGTGCGCTTCCATGACGGCAGCGCGTTCGATGCAGAAGATGTGATGTTCTCCTATCAGCGGGCCTCCAGCCCAGAGTCCGATACGGCAAGCTGGTTCGCACCGGTGTCGGAGGTGAAGGTGGTGGACGACTATACGGTCGATTTCATGACGACCGCGCCCAACCCCCTGTTCCCGTCCTCGATCGCCAACTGGATGATCATGGACAGCGGCTGGGCCGAGGCCAACAACGCGATAAGACCCGACAAGGAAGCCGGAAACTATGCGACTTTGAATGCCAATGGCACCGGGGCGTTCACTGTAACGGCCCGAGAACCGGGTCTACGGACGGTCCTTGAACCCTTCGACGGATGGTGGGGCGAGGTTGAGCACAACATCACCCGCGCGGAGCTGACACCGATCCAGAACCCGGCCACCGCTCTTGCGGCGCTGCTCTCGGGCGATGTGGATTTCATCAATCCCGTGCCGGTGCAGGATGTGGCCCGGCTTCAGGGGAATCCGGATGTGAGCGTTGTTCAAGGGATCGAGGCGCGGGTCATCATGCTGGGCTTTCCGCATGAGGCGGGCGCGCTGAAGTATTCCGCCGAGACCTTAGAGGCCAACCCCTTCGCCGATGCGCGTGTGCGCCGGGCCGTGGCGCATGCGATCAACGTGCCCGCGATCCTGCAAACGATCATGCGTGGCAATGCCGAGCCGGTGAACCAACTGGTCAGCGCTGCGATGAGCGGGTATTCCGAAGCCCTCGCCGACGCGCCGGGCTTTGATCAGCAAAAGGCGCGGGACCTGCTGACCGAGGCGGGATATCCCGATGGTTTTTCCTTCGGTTTGAAATGCACCAACAATCGTTACCTGAATGACGAAGCCGTCTGTCAGGCGGTGACGGGAATGCTGGCGCAGGTCGGGCTCGACGCGACGTTGGAGGCCATGCCGGTCAACAACTACTGGCCCGAGTTGCGGGCGGATAACTTCGACATGTATTTGCTCGGCTGGTCCCCCGGAACCTTCGATGCGGAGCATCCGATCCGGTTTCTTGTTGCGACGCCCGATGAAGAAAAGAAGCTCGGAAGCTGGAACTTCGGCGGATACTCCAACGCGCGCATCGATGAACTGTTGCCGATGATCCAATCGGAAATCGACGCGGGAAAACGCCAGGCCATGCTTGATGAGGTCGCACAGATCATGACGGACGAGCAGGCCTATGTTCCGCTCTATGTCCAGCCCCTGATCTGGGGGACCCGCTCCAATATCGAACTGACGCAGCGCCCGGATAACTTCTTTATCCTGCGGTGGGTGCGTGTGAACTGAAGACAGGCCGGGGCGGCGGTGCGCCGTCCCGATCCAAACCAACGGAGGCGCAATGCTAGCATTCATCATCCGGCGCGTCGCGCAATCCATTCTCGTGCTGTTGATCGTGGGGCTTGTCGCCTTCTCGATGTTCACTTTCGTCGGCGATCCGATCGACAATATGCTCGGGCAGGAGCGGACCGCCGAGGATATCGCACGTCTCCGCGAGCAACTCGGCCTCGATCAGCCCTTTGTCGTTCAATACTTCAAATTTCTGCAGGAGGCGGTGCAGGGCAACTTCGGCATCAGCTATCGCCAGGGCCGCCCGGTGACCGACATCTTGCTCGAACGCGCGCCGGCCACGCTGGAGCTGGCCTTGGTGTCCAGTGTGCTGGCGATTGTCTTTGGCATCGCGTTGGGGGTGTTCACGGCCATTCGCCGCAATGGCGTGCTGGCGAATGCCATCATGTCTGCCTCGTTGATCGGGGTCTCCCTGCCGACCTTCCTGATCGGTATCCTGCTGATTTACGTTTTCTCTGTCGAGCTCGGCTGGCTGCCCAGTTTCGGACGCGGCGAGGTGGTGGAGATTGGCGGCTGGAAGACCGGCTTTCTGACAGAAAGCGGGCTGCGCGCGCTAATTCTGCCCTCCATCACGCTGGGGCTTTACCAGATGACATTGATCATGCGGCTGGTCCGGTCCGAAATGCTCGAAGTGCTTCGGCAGGATTACATCCGGTTTGCCCGCGCCCGGGGGCTGCGCAGCCGCGCGGTCAACTTCCGTCATGCGCTCAAGAATACGATGGTTCCGGTGATCACGGTTATCGGCTTGCAGCTCGGTGCGATCATCGCCTTTGCCATCATCACCGAGACGGTGTTCCAGTGGCCGGGCGTCGGGCTGCTCTTCATCAATGCGATCCAGTTCGTCGATATTCCGGTCATGGCGGCCTACCTCATGCTGATTTCCGTGATGTTCGTGGGGATCAATCTTCTTGTGGACATACTCTACTTCTTCATTGATCCGCGCCTGCGCGCCGATCGTTCGCGAGGCCACTGATGACCGACACACCAACCGCACCGCCGCCGAAATCTCGCCTGCGCATCGCCCTTGAGAGCGACGTGGTCTATACGTTCCGGCGCTCGCCCGTGGCGGTCGCGTCGGCCGTGGTGGTTCTCATTCTTGTCCTGTCGGCCCTCTTCGCCCCGTGGATCGCCCCGACCAATCCGTTCGATCCCGCGTCGCTCAACCTGATGAACGGTTTCACGCCGCCCTCATCGCCCAACGCCTTTACCGGCGATACCTTCCTGATGGGGACGGATGACCAGGGGCGGGATGTGTTTTCGACCATTCTCTATGGCATGCGTATCTCGCTTTTCGTGGGCGTTGCCGCGGTTGGGTTTGCCATGGTGCTCGGCATCACGCTGGGGCTTGTTTCCGGCTATGTCGGCGGCTGGGTCGAAACCGTGATCATGCGGATCGCTGACGTTCAGCTGACGTTCCCGTCGATCCTTGTCGCGATGCTGATCTTCGGCGTTGCCAAGGGGGTGACGCCGGTCGAATACCGCGATCAGATGGCGATCTGGGTGTTGATCCTGGCCATCGGCCTGTCGGATTGGGTGCAGTTTGCCCGTGTGGTGCGCGGGGCGACGTTGGTGGAAAAGAACAAGGAATATGTCGCCGCCGCCCGGCTGATCGGGCGCAGGCCGGGGGCGATCATGCTGAGGCATATCCTGCCCAACGTGCTCTCTCCAGTTCTGGTGATTGCCACCATTTCGCTGGCACTGGCGATCATCGCCGAGGCAACGCTCTCCTTTCTTGGCGTGGGCGCGCCGCCGACGCAGCCATCGCTGGGCACATTGATCCGCATCGGGCAGGGTTTTCTCTTCTCCGGCGAGTGGTGGATCCTGTTTTTCCCGGCCTGCACGCTTCTGGCCCTGGCCCTGTCGGTCAACCTGCTTGGTGACTGGCTGCGCGACGCATTGAACCCGAGGCTGCGCTGATGAGCAAAACCGTTCTGTCGATCCGTGATCTTACGGTGGAAATTCCCACCCGGCACGGCCTCCTGCGTCCGGTGGACACGGTGAGCTATGACATTGCCCAGGGTGAGATCCTTGGTGTTGTTGGCGAATCCGGAGCGGGCAAATCCATGGCGGGCAACGCGGTGATCGGGTTGCTCAATCCTCCGGCTCATGTCTCCTCGGGCGAGATCTGGCTCAATGGCCAGCGCATAGATCAGCTGCGGGGCGAAGCGATGCGCCGTCTGCGTGGCAAGCAGATCGGGATGGTGTTCCAGGATCCGCTTACGTCGCTCAATCCGTTGCTGCGGATCGGTGATCAGCTGGTCGAGACGATGCTGACGCACCTGAAGATCAGCCAGACCGAGGCCGAAGCCCGCGCGGTGCGTGCGCTCGAAGAGGTGGGCATTCCCGGTGCGGCGCAGCGTGTGAACAGCTATCCGCACGAGTTTTCGGGAGGCATGCGGCAACGCGTCGTGATCGCGCTCGCCCTGTGTGCGGAGCCATCGCTGATCATTGCCGATGAGCCGACCACGGCGCTGGACGTGTCCGTCCAGGCGCAGATCATTGCTCTGCTCAAGCGGCTCTGCCGCGAACGCGGCACGGCGGTGATGCTGATCACCCACGATATGGGCGTGATCGCCGAGGCGACGGATCGTGTAGCGGTGATGTATGCCGGACGTCTGGCCGAGTTGGGGCCGGTTCGGGACGTTCTGACCCGGCCGCAGCATCCCTATACGCACGGCCTGATGGCGTCGACGCCGCTTGCATCGGCGGGCAAGGATCGCCTGCACCAGATCCCCGGCGCCATGCCGCGGCTGGATTCCGTTCCCGATGGCTGTGCCTTCAACCCGCGCTGCCCGCGCGCGACCGATCTGTGCCGTCAGCCGCCGTCGCCGCGCGTGGAAGACGGCAAGGCCGCCTGCTGGCATCCGCTTGGTCTGGAAACCGTTCAGGAGGCCCGTTGATGACGCTGGTCAAGATCGAGAACCTCAGCCGCGTCTTCGACGTATCCAAGCCGTGGTTGAACAGAGTGATCGAACGGAGGGAAAAGGCATATCTGACCGCCGTGTCGGAAGTCTCTTTCGAGGTCGAGGAACGCTCGACCTATGCGTTGGTCGGCGAGTCCGGATCGGGCAAATCCACGATCGGAAAGATGTTGGTCGGACTGCTGCGCCCCACGGCCGGTACGGTCGAAATTGACGGTGTCGATCTGGCGAACGAACGGGATGCGGCCAAGGTCGATGCAATCCGCGCCGATATCCAGATGATTTTTCAGGACCCTTTCGCCTCCTTGAACCCGCGCTGGCGGGTCAGGGATATCATCGTGGAACCCGTTGCGGCGCGCGGCGGCGAAACCGAAGGATTGGCCGAAAAACTGCTGGAGCAGGTGGGATTGTCGGTCAAGGATGCGGGCAAGTTTCCGCATGAGTTCTCCGGCGGTCAGCGGCAGCGGATCTGTATTGCCCGGGCGTTGGCCTCTGACCCGCGTTTGATCGTCTGTGACGAGCCGACTTCGGCGCTTGATGTCTCGGTGCAGGCGCAGGTGCTGAATCTGATGAGCGATCTGAAGGACGAGTTCGGCCTCACCTATGTCTTTATCAGCCACGATCTGACCGTTGTGCGCCATATGGCCGACCGTATTGGTGTGCTCTATCTTGGCCGGTTGGTCGAGGAAGCGGCGCCGGAGGACCTGTTCCAGACGCCCAAGCATCCCTACACTCAGATGTTGCTGGAAGCGGCACCGCAGATGGATGGGTTCGGCCGTGAAGTTGCCCCGCCTGAAGGCGAGATTCCGGATCCGATCAACCCGCCACCCGGTTGCGCCTTTCATCCGCGCTGCCCGATTGCGCAGGACGTGTGCAAAACGACGCGGCCCGAGCTGCGCCGGATCGGCGGAGCGCGGGTGGCCTGTCATCTCGCTGAATAGCGGGGATGTCGTCAGGACCGGAAAGGCATCGGCCCCTTTGGCCGGTGCCGGGTGGCGCGCTCAGCCCAGACCGGCCTCAACGGGGAGGCAGATTCCGGTGATTGCCGCCGCAAGAGGTGAGACGAGAAAGCAAGCCGCATTGGCGACGTCCTCTTCGGTCGCAAGTCGACCAAGCGCGGTCTGCGATTGCAGCGTTTCGATGGCCTGATCCACCGGCATGCCGCCCTGGCCGGCGCGCGCTTCGATCCGGTCAAGCAGAGCATCGGTCAGGATCGGACCGGGGGCCAGCGCATTGACCCGCACACCGTCGCGCCCCATGTCCAGCGCCGCCGCGCGCGCGAGCCCCAGAACCGCATGTTTGCTTGCCGTGTAAAGCGCCTGATCGGGATGGGCGGTATAGCCATTGATTGAGGCCATCAGAACTGCGGCGCCCCGCGTCTGCGCCAGCCACGGTGCAGCGCACTTCAGGCTGAGCGCCACGCCGCGTATATTCAGCGTACAAACAGCATCCCATTCATCCAGATCAAGTGCGTCGATCCTGCGCCAGGGCGGAACCCGCCCGGCGTTGGCAACCAGAATGTCGAGCCGCCCGAGCCGCGCCAAGCCGCTGCGGAAAACGTCCTCGGAATCCGGCGCCGTCAAGTCGAGCGCGATTGTATTCCAGTCTGCAGGAATATCGCTGCCGTCAAGTGTCTCTGGCAGGTCAAGCACGCAGACAGCGGCTCCGGCCTTGGACAGGGTCTGCGCGATGGCGCGCCCCAATCCGCGCGCACCGCCGGTCACAAGCGCCGTCTTTCCGGTCAGGTCGATCATGTCGCCTCCTTTATACGCGCGCCCTCGCCACAAGGGCAGCGGCGCGCTGTCGATCATTCGATGACGATCAGATCCTGAAAGCCGGAAGTGAGCGGCTCGCCGCCTGCCGGACGCGCCACGATGCAATCCTCGACACGGGCGCTGAAATCCATGTCCCGGAAGATCGACGGCTCGATAGTAAAGATCATGCCTTCGCGCACCTCGGTGGTGTCACCCTTGGTCAGGAAAGGCGGTTCGTGTACGTCCCAGCCGATACCGTGACCAAGACGGTGACGGAAATCCTTGCCGAAGCCAGCATCTTCGATGACGTCGCGCGCCGCCTTGTCGACTTGCTCGCAGGTCACCGCGCCGGCTTTGAGCGCAGCAATCCCCGCGGCCTGACTTTCCATGACCAACCTGTGCACCAGCCGCTGTTCGTCGGTCGGGGCGCCGAAGGCCACGGTGCGGCCAAAGTCGTAGCACATGCCATCAAGGATCGCGCCAAAGTCGAAATTGACCGAGACTGGCCGGTCCAACTTGCGCGGCCAGGTCTTCAGCTTGTCTCCGAAGATCAGCGGATGATCCGGACCGGAGTTGTAAAGGGAGGTGGTGAAGGACGGCCCGAGCGAGCCATGCGCCTTCATCTGGTAGTCGATCTCTGCGCTGATCTCGAGCTCGGTCATGCCCATTTTCAGGTTTTTGACCGTAGCGGCAAAAGCCTTTTCGGTGATCTCACCCGCACGGCGCAGCAGGTCGATCTCGTCCTGATCCTTGATCACCCTGATTGGCCGCAACAATGCCGTGCCGTTGGCGAATGTCACGCCGGGCACCAGCGCCTGAAGCTGCATTAGGGTTTCGGCTTCGCCGTCTTCGGAGACGGCAACGGTTGCGCCAGCGCCGATGCCCAGATCCGTGAGGATGCCGCGCGCCATCTCGACGGGGTCGTCCCAATCGCCCAGAACGCGCAGGTCGACACCTTTGACACCGCCCGCGCTGCCAAATTCGGCAGTCATGCGCGGCAGGGTCAGGATCGGGTCGCGTCCGGGGGCGATCCACATACCTTCGATCCAATGGCCGGGATGCAGATTGCGCCCGTAATTTGGAATATCGCGGTGGATGCCGGTCAGGTAATCCAGGTCGGTCCCGATGGGAAAAAAGATCAAATCGGCGGCGCCGTCGATGCTGTTGCGGAACCGGGTCATCCGGTCAGAGTAGCTGGCCACTTGGGCTCTCCTTCTTTGGTCGTTGCATCCATGTGATGGCATGCGGCCTGATGGCCGGTGTCGACGTCTCTGGCCGCGGGTCGGGTGGTGCGGCACAGCTCGGTTGCCAGGGGGCAGCGCGGATGAAAGGCGCAGCCCGAAGGCGGATCGAGGGGCGAGGGAATGTCACCCTTGATCGGGGCATAGACCTTGCGGCGGCGATCAAGTCGCGGAACACCGTCGATCAGCGCACGGGTGTAGGGGTGTGCGGGCGCATCGAAGATCGCATCCACCGGCCCGATTTCGACAACGCGGCCAAGGTACATGACCATGACGCGGTCGGAGATATGTTCGACGATGCCAAGGTCGTGGCTGATGAACAGGTATGTGAGGTCAAATTCGTCCCGCAGGTCCATGAAAAGATTGACGATCTGCGCTTGGATCGAAACGTCCAGAGCCGAGACCGCTTCGTCGCAGACGAGGATTTCGGGTTTGACGGCGAGCGCCCGCGCAATGCCGACGCGCTGACGCTGACCGCCGGAAAAGGCGTGTGGGAAACGGTCTGCATAGCTTGGATCGATGCCGCAGCGCTCCATCATGTCCGCGACATAGCGTTCGATTTCGCCGGGACCGGCAATGCGGTGAATGCGGGGCGCTTCTCCGATCAGGCTTTTGACCCGTTTGCGCGGGTTCAGGGAGGAAAACGGATCCTGAAAGATCATTTGCGTGGGCAGCGCCTTGCCGGGTGTCCGGGGCCGTGTGATCGTTCCGGAGGTTGGATCGAGCAGGCCCGCGACCATGCGTCCGAGCGTGGACTTGCCACAGCCGGATTCCCCGACCACGCCAAGGATCTCGCCGGGGTACAGATCGAAACTGACGTCTTCGACGGCGCGTACGATTGCGGCAGGTGACGCAAGGCCGATGCGCCGCAGGACGCGCGTGACCGCATCTCCCTCCGAGCCGAACCGACGGCCAAGATCACGCACGGACAGCAACGGTTTTTTCATGGTGCGGCCCCTTCGATCAACGGGTGATGGCAGCGGACGGCGCGGTTGGGTCGGAGCGCGCCGAGCGCGGGCATTTCGGCGCAGGCCGGGGTCGCTACAGCGCAGCGCGGGGCAAAGGCGCAACCGGGCGGAAGATCGGTCAAGGCCGGCATCCGTCCCGGGATCTGCTGCAACCGCCCACCGCGCCGGCCCGGAACCGGAACAGAGGCAATCAGCCCACGGGTGTAAGGATGGGCTGGCGTGTCGAGAATGTCATCAACGGGACCCTCTTCCACAATCCGGCCCGCGTACATGACGGCAATCCGGTCCGCGAGGCCGGCGACCACGGCAAGATCGTGGCTGATCCAGACGAGGGCCGTGCCGCGCTCGCGGCAGAGCCTCTGCACGAGCGCGAGAATTTGGCCTTGAATGGTGACGTCCAATGCCGTTGTCGGCTCGTCCGCGATAATCAGATCCGGCTCGTGCAGAAGCGCGATGGCGATGGCGACCCGCTGCCGCATCCCGCCCGACAGCTGATGTGGATAGGCCGTAAGGCGCTCTTCGGGCGCGGGGATGCCGACCTCATCCAACGCGGCGATGGCGCGCGCGCGGACTTCGGGCGCATTGAGGGTTTCATGGGCCAGCAGAGCGTCGCGGATCTGATTTCCAATGCGGAGCACCGGGTTCAGGGTCATCATCGGATCCTGAAAGATCATGGCGATTTTTCGGCCTCTCAGACGGCGCATCTCTTTTTCCGGGAGGGTCAGGATGTTCTGACCATGCAGCCGGACTTCCCCGTGAGTCACACGCCCGGGGGGACTGATCAGGCGGTTGATCGAAAAACCGGTCAGAGATTTGCCAGAGCCGCTTTCCCCGACCAGACCAAGAATTTCGCCGCGCCCGACCCGGAGCGACAAATCGCTTAGGGCATGGATCGTCGATTTTGGCGTGACAAAGCTGGTTTGAAGGCCTTGAAGCTCCAGAACAGGGGTCATGATGGGCCTCATAGTCTTGGGTTCAGCACGTCGCGGAGGCGGTCACCCAGCAGATTGACGCTGATGATGATCGCCAGAAGAACGAGCCCCGGCAGAACGCTGATCCAGTAGCGGCCGGATTGCAGGTAATCAAATCCATTGGCGATCAGCAGGCCGAGTGATGGGCGGGTTGGGGGCAGGCCGAGGCCAAGAAAGGACAGCGTTGCCTCAAGGGAAATCGCCATGGCCATTTGCATCGTCGCAACCACAAGCATTGTCGGCAGGCAATTGGGCAGGATATGCCCGAGCAGGATACGAATCCCGCCAAGGCGCAGGCCGCGTGCGGCCTCCACGTAATCCCTCGCTCCTTCGACGAGGGCGACACCGCGCACGGTGCGGGCGAAATAGGCCCATTGCACCACGACAAGAGCAAAGATGATCTTGTCCACGCCGCGCCCGAGGATCACCAGCAGGATAAGCGCCACGAGGATTGTCGGAAAACTGAGTTGCAGGTCGACGATACGCATCAGCAGCGTATCCACCCAGCCGCGCCGATACGCGGCGATCAACCCGACACCTGTGCCAAAGGCCAGTGCAAGCAGCCCGGAGACCAGCCCGACCACCAAAGATATGCGAATGCCGTAGAGCATTGCGGACAGCATGTCGCGCCCCTGTCCGTCGGTTCCCAGCCAGTAGGTCATGCCGGTGAAACTTTGGGAGCCGGGGGGCATCAGGCTGTCGAGGATATCGACCTGTCGCAGATCGTAGGGGTTTTGCGGTGCGATCCATGGCGCGCCAAAGCCTGCCACACAGAAGGCAACGAAGATCACAAGAGCAAGAACGGCTCCGGGATCGGAGAGGAAACGGCGGCTCAGATCGCGCGCCGATCCGGCGATGGGGGCACCTGCGCTCATGGTTTGCCTCCGCCGAGACGAATGCGCGGATCGAGCAATGAATAAAGGATATCAACCAGGAGGTTCAAAGTTACGAACATGAAGACCACGCAGATGAGATAGGCCACGATCAGTGGGCGATCGAGCACCGCAATCGCGTCGATCAGCATCTTGCCGACGCCCGGCCATGAGAAGATCGACTCAACCACCACGGCAAAAGCGATGACACCGCCGAACTCCATCCCGAGAACCGTCACAATCGGGATCAGGATGTTCTTGAGCGCGTGGACGCCGAGCACCCGGCGCTCCGGCACGCCATTGGCGCGGGCGAATTTGATGTAGTCGGTGAACATGACCTCGCGCATGCCGGCACGGGCCAGACGAATGACCATGGCCATCATGATCAGGGACAGGGTGAAGGCCGGCATGAACAGGTGGTGCAGCCCGTCGAGGGTGAGCACGCTGGTCTCGACAAACCCCAGATCGACGGTGTCACCGCGTCCGACTGAGGGCATCCAACCCAGCTGCACGGAGAAGGTCAGGATCATGATGATCCCGATCCAGAACACCGGCAAGGAAAACGCGACCATGGAAAAGCCCATGATGAGCCTGGCACCCCAGCCTTCGGGACGCAGCCCGGCATAGACGCCCATTGGCAAACCAAGGACCAGCGCCATGACAAGAGCGGCAAACGCGAGTTCCAGCGTGGCGGGCAGGCGTTCGAAGATCAGATGCAGGGCTGGCACCCCGTGGGTGAAGCTTTTGCCCATGTCCCCCTGCATCAGGTTGCCGACAAAGGTCAGATATTGCCGCCAGATCGGCTGATCGAGGCCGAGATCGGCGATGATCGCGGACAGGCAGGCCTGATCACATTCGGACGAGGCGAAGATATAGACCGGGTTGCCGATCACGTTGACGCCAAAGAAGACAAGCAACGTCATCACGATCAGCACGAGCAGCGCCTGCAGTAGACGGCGGGTGATGTATTCGGCCATATCGGCTCGCCTCGTCCGGGTTCAGGGTCAATCGACGCGATGGATTTCGGTCGCGAGGGTACGCTCGTTCGTGCGCGGCTCATGCTCAAGACCGGCCCGCATAGCCCAGCTGTTCACCTGGAAATGCAGGGGGATATACGCGTAGTCCTCCATGCCAATGGTGATCGCCTCCTGCAGGATCGTGCGGCGCGTATCGTTGTCGATGGTGCGCTTGGCCAGAACGGAGCGTGCGTCGACCTCGGGGTTCGAATAGCGGCCGAAGTTGCCGTTTCCGCCGCCGGTGGCCGCATTGTAAGTTTCCAGCGTGCCGGACACCGTATAGGTCGCCTCGCCCGCAACAGTGCCCCAGCCGGTCAGCGACATGGAAAACTCGGGAACATCAAAACCGGGCATCGACAGCGCGTCGCCGCGAATGAGGCGCGAGAAGAAGATGTTGCGCGGCATGGCATCGACTTCGGTGATGACACCCACGCGGGACCACATCTGTGCAACCGCTTCGAGGATGCGGGCATCATTGATATAACGATCGTTCGGGCCGTGCAGCGTGATGCGGAATCCATTCCCGTAGCCAGCCTCTTCGAGCAGCGCCTGCGCGGCGGCGGGATCGTAGGGGTCCGCCTCAAGCCCATCGACATAGCCAAAGAAGCCCGGCGGCACGATGTTCTTGGCGGGCAGGGACGCGCCGCCCATGATGCGCTCCTTGATGGCCTCGCGGTTGACGGCCAGGCTCAATGCCTTGCGCACACGCCAGTCGCGCAGCGGGTTGGGCACCATGACGTTGCCGTCATTGTCGGTGACAAAGCGCTCCACATGTTTGTAGCCCGGCATCAGATAGATCAGCCGGTCCGACGGGATTGTCGAGACGTTGAAGTCCGGGTTTTCCTGAAGTTGCGGCAGATCCACAGTGGGTGGATAGTCGATGAGATCGACATCGCCATTGAGCAGGGCTGCCAGACGCGAAGCATCCTGGGTTACGGGTTTGAAAACCACCTGGTCCCATTCCACGTCACCACCCCACCAGGTGTCATTCTTGACGACTGTGACGCTGTCGCCGGGATTGAAGCTGTCGTATTTGAAGGGTCCGGTGCCAACAGTCGCCTTGCCGGAGTTGAAGTCGACGGATTCTGTCGCGCCGGTCGCGGCATGTTCTGCCACGATGGGCAGCATGGCGAGGTCTTCGGCCACGGTCGGGTAGGGGCCATCGGTGGTGATATGAACCGTCAGGTCATCCACCTTCGTCCACTGTTTCGAGCCCTTGTCGAGCTGAAATGCCGGGGAGGCGGGCGCGCCGGAAATGCCGCCCTTCAGTCGGTCAAACGTAAAGATGACGTCATCGGCAGTAAAGTCCTCGCCATCGTGCCATTTGACACCATCGCGCAGCTTGAACTCCCACGTGGTGTCATCCAGCGCTTGCCAGGACACGGCAAGTCCGGGGATCGGCTGCGAGGCGCTGTCCAGGGCCACGAGTTTCTCAAAAATATGCTCGTGTACCTGAACATCGGCCGAAAGCTGGGTCCAATGCGGGTCGAGCGAGCTGGCTTCGGAGCGCACGCCGATTGTCAGCACCTCCTGCGCCCACACCGGGGCAGCCGTGATCATTGCGGCGCAGAGCGCGCCGGACATCCATTGGTTCATGGATCTTCTCCTTGTCGGGTGAAGACGCCACGGGCGCGGCGCCTTTTACGCGGAACGGTTAAATCCGTTCACTCTTGTAAAACTTTTTTAATACACATTGGCGATTCGGTCCAGAAAATTTCACTGGACGAACTTTCGTTCACAATCCGCCGAGGCATGTGTAGCGGGTCTCAAGGTAATCATCGAGACCCTGCCAGCCGCCTTCCTTGCCCATACCCGACTCCTTGAGACCGCCAAACGGTATCTCCGGCGTGACAATCAGAACTTCGTTGATCCCGATCAGCCCGTATTCAAGCCCATCCTGCAGGCGGAACGCGCGCCCAAGGTCAGCGGTATAGGCATAGGCCGCCAGTCCGTAGACCGTATCATTGGCCATGCGGATCACTTCTTCCTCGGTTTCGAACCGATAAACCGGCGCCACCGGGCCAAAGATCTCTTCCTGTGTCACACGCATGTCCGGCGTCGCGTCGGCGATGACGGTCGGCGCGTAGAACAATCCGCCGCGCGCGTGCGGCGCGCCGCCCGCAAGGATTTTTCCGCCCTTGTCGATGGCGTCCTGCACCAGCTCGCTGATCTTCTCCAAAGCCGGGGCATCAACAAGCGGGCCTTGTTCCGCGCCCTCTTCAAGACCGGGCGCAACCTTGAGGGCCTTGGCCCGTTCGGCCAGCCGCTCGACGAAAGCGGGATAAATGCCCGCCTGCACATAGACCCTGTTGGAGCAGATGCATGTCTGTCCCGCATTGCGGAACTTTGCGATCATCGCGCCGTCGATGGCACGGTCGATGTCGGCGTCGTCAAACACGATGAACGGCGCATTGCCGCCCAGTTCCATGCTGACTTTCTTGACTGTGCCGGCGGCGCCGCGCAGCAGCTCCTTGCCGATCTCGGTCGAGCCGGTGAACGTCACCTTGCGAACTTTCGGGTTGTCCATGATTTCGCCGGCAATGGCCCGTGCAGAGCCGGTCAGCACATTGACGACGCCCTTGGGGAATCCGGCGCGCTCGGCCAGAACACCCCAGGCGAGGCCGCTATAAGGGGTGGCCGTGGCCGGTTTCACCACCACCGGGCATCCCGCAGCCAACGCAGGGCCGATTTTGCGGGCCAGCATGGAAGACGGGAAATTCCAGGGCGTGATGGCAGCGACCACGCCAACCGGGTGTTTTGTCGTCATCAAACGGCGGTTCGGCCATGGGGACGGGATCACCTCGCCCCGGGTGCGGCGCGCTTCTTCTGCAAACCACTGGATATAAGCCGCAGAAGAGAGCACTTCGCCGCGCGCCTCGGCAAGCGGCTTGCCCTGTTCAAGTGTCAAAATGCGGGCGAGTTCATCAGCATTGTCCGTGATTTCAGCGGCCAGAGCCCGCAGAAGAGCCGCGCGTTCGGTCACTGTCTTCGCGGCATAGGCGGGAAATGCCGCATAAGCCGCGTCGATTGCACGGCGGGTCTCGGCCGCGCCGCTTTTGGGAATCGTCCCGATGAGAGCGCCATCGGCCGGATTGGTCACGTCGATCGTGCCACCGTCATCCGCCCCGACCCAGTCGCCGCCAATCAGGTTGGCCTCCCGAAGCAAATCCGTCATGGCTTTCTCCCTTTGTCTGCCATTATCGTACAAAAGTTCGTATAGCGTACAGTTGGCGGATTTGGCAACAGATGTTCGCAGAGCGCGCGCCTGTCATAGGGAGAATGGTGCCAGATCCACCTCGGGCGTCTCTCCCAAAGCCAAGGCTGCGATAGTCTTCGACACCACCGGACCGGCAGTAAAACCCATCCATGGAAAGAGATTGAGAAAGAACCCCGGGACCAGGGACGATTCGCCAAGAACCGGGCGCCAGTCGGCGGTGCCGTTGACCACCGCGGCCCAGCTGCGCACGATTTGAACATCTCCGAGACCGGGCACCAGGCGCTGTGCCAAAGCGAGATTGCGCAGCACGGATCGATGGTCGACGACCGGCCCCCCGCGCAGTCGAGCGGGCCAGCCGCCACCGATCAGGAACCCACCTTCGGCAGCCTGTTTCAAGGTCAGTTTTTCCGAAGTGAAGTACAAGAGCCACGGCAGGAGTGAAGGGCGCTTTTCGGTCACGCTGACCTGGATGGCGTGACCCTCAATCGGGACATGTACGCCCACCATTTGCGCGATTGATGCGGCATCCGCACCCGCTGCATTGACAACACGCCGCGCCTGAACGGTGTCCCGGCCTGCGAAGATCGTGAACCCCCCGGAATGCATGGAAATCGTTTCTACAGGGCAGTTTCTTCGAATGATAGCTCCCAGCTCGGAGGCGCGGCGGGCAAAGAGGGGCGCCACCTTGAAGGGGTCTGCCTTGCCCTCGATCGGGCAAAAAGCGCCGCCGGGAAACCCAGGCGTCAGGAAGGGCGCCCGCTCCTGCAGGTCCGCCGCAGTCCACATATCGATTGGCAGCCCCTGTGCCCGTTCGATTGCAGATTTAACGCGCAGCATCTCCATTTCTTCGGCGGAGCCTGCGACCATGAGGCCACCTTTCGAGACAAAGCCAAGCGGGCCGCCGAGCGTGCGTTCCAGATTCGACCAAATGTCAATGGAGGCCATGAAGAGCGGCAGAACCTCGGAGTATTTTCGGGCCCATTCCGGGCCCAGATTCCGAAATGGATCAAATGGGATCTGGGCATGGATAGACCCGGCATTCGACCCTGATGCGCCCAGGTTCACATCACGTTTCTCCAGCAGGATCACGCGCGCGCCGGCCTTTGCGGCGTAGTAGGCGGTGGCCGCCCCGGCAAGGCCGCCGCCGATGATTGCGAGATCGTAGCGCATGTTTGAAAAATCCCCGTTGAACCATGACTAATGTTCGATATACTAACTTTTGTACGCATAATGAACAGAAGAATGCGCCGATACGGAGGTTCCCTTATGGCACTCGAAGTCGCAGCCAGCACTTTTCCCTACCTGTACTCAAGAACCGGACTCGACTCCCTGCGCCAGCTGAAAGGCTTGGGATACAGCAAGTTCGAACTGATGATCTTTCCACCGCATTGCTGGCCGTCGGAGCTCACGGATGCGGATATAAAGGAATACAAAGCCTGGCTGGATGGCGAAGGCGCGGCGATCACCTCGTTCTGCTATCCGCTGATCGACAATAATCCGAACGCGCCGGACCGTTTGATGCGGGAGTATACGATCGACCGCTATCGCGAGGCGATTGATCTGTCCGCAGAGCTGTCGTGTCCTTACGTGGTAATGATTCCCGGCGCCTATGGCGGGCTGATCGACCCGCCGAAACCGTGGCTGGACGACTGGTTCGTCGAAAGTGCGCAAAAGGTGGTCGAACACGCGAAATCGGCAGGCATCCGTATCTTGCTGGAAAACGTGCCCTTCACCCATCGCCCCACCGCGCAGGACATGAAGGAGCTGTGCGACAGGATCGGCGACATCGGCGTGAATCTCGACATCTGCAACAGCGCTTACATCAAAGAGGACGTCGGCGCCGCGATCCGTATGCTTGGCGATCTGATCGAGAACGTGCACATCTCCGACAGTCCGGCGGATGTCTTCAAGCATGAGGCACTGGGGACGGGAATCGTGGATCCGGGTGAAGCGATGCAGGCGTTGCAGGACATCGGCTACGACAAGATGACCGTGCTCGAAATCATCGCCGACGCCAACGATCCTGCCGCCGATCCCGAGGGCGACATTCGCAAATCCCATGCAATCCTGGCCGACCACGGCTGGGCCGCACTTTAAATCCCGGAGATGACCATGAAAGAGTTTCGCGGAAGCTATTCCGTCAATGTGACGCCCTTCACCGAAGATGGCGGCGATATCGACCTCGCCGCGAATCGCCGCTTCATCGATTGGCAAATCGCACAGGGCGTTCCGGGGATCATTATCCTTGGCACCTCGGGCGAATTCCTGACGGTGACCGATGATGAGCGGCGGCGCTATATCGAAGACACCGTCGCGCATGTGAACGGCCGGATTGACGTGCTGGTCGGGGCTGCCAATGCGCATTCGCCCACGGCCGCCCGCTATGCGCGCGAGGCGCAGGAGGCCGGCGCGCAGGGGCTCATGATCATCCCGCCCTATTATTACACGCCCACCGAAGATGAGATCATGGGCTACTACGATACGATCACCGCAACCTGCGATCTGCCGATCATGCTGTATAACAACCCTGTCACGTCGAATGTTGACATGTCCGCCAAGCTGGTCGGACGATTGACGCGGGCGTTCGATACAGTGCGCTATATCAAGGAAGCGTCAATGGACGTCGCCCGGGTCTATGACATCATCGAAGAAACCGAGGGCGTGATGAACGTTTTTGCCGGTGAACGGATCGTCGAGAGTTTCCTTCTGGGGGCGGTCGGATATGTGAACCCCTTCGGCAATTACATCCCGCGCGCCTCGACCCGCATTTGGGACCTGCTCGAAGCAGGCCGGATCGAAGACGCCAAGCGCATCCAGCGTCACATCACGGTGATCGAACATGTGATCGCCGAGGGACATCCGACCTATGGGCATCAATGCTATTCCAAGGCGCTGGCGGCCAAGGCGGGTTATCCCGTGGGCGATGTTCGTCCGCCATTGACCACCTTCGCTTCGTTGGGCGAAGAGGATCTGGCCAAGGCGGAGCGGCTCAAGGGTATCATGGATGAGCTGGACCGTCTGATGGACGAACTGGAAAGCAAGGCGGCATGAGCGACATCCCTCTTTTTACTCCGTTCACACTGCGGGGCGTGACGTTCCCAAATCGGATCATGCTGGCGCCCATGTGCCAGTATCAGGCCGTTGATGGCGTTCCGAACGACTGGCATCGCGCACATCACGGACGGTACGCGACCTCCGGTGTGGGGTCCGTCGTGGTAGAGGCGACAGGCATCAGTGCAGAAGGGCGGATCAGCCCCGGCTGCTGTGGTTTGTACAATGACGAACAGGTGGCCGCGTGGCGCGAGATCACGGATCTGTATCGCGCACAGGGCATTCCTGTCTTCGTACAGCTCAACCACGCTGGCGCGAAAGCGTCCACCATGCGGCCTTGGGATGGCGGCGGCCCGCTCGAACCTGGCAGCAGCGAGCCGCCCTGGCAAACTGTCGCCCCGTCCGAGATCGCCGCCCGTGAGGGTTGGCACATACCGCAAGCCTTGGAGGTCGAGGAGATCGCCGCCATCGTCAGCGACTTTGCCCGCGCGGCGGAGCGGGCCATGGATGCGGGCTTTGACGGTGTCGAAATCCATGGCGCTCACGGCTATCTGCTGCATGAGTTCATGTCACCGTTCTCCAACAAACGCGCCGATGCCTACGGCGGGCTGGTCGAGAACCGGATGCGCCTGCCTGTCGAAGTGGCCCGCGCCGTGCGCGCGGTGTTGCCGCAGAACGCGCCGCTTCTCTACCGCGCCTCTTGCGTGGACGGCGAAGGCGGCAGCCTGACGCTGGACGATACGGTCGCCTTGTCCCATGCCTTGAAGGCGGAGGGTGTCGACATGATCGACGCCTCCGGGGGCGGCATTCCGGCAGGCATGCGTCTTGCGCAGCAAAAGCCGGTTCCGGGCTTTCAGGTGCCCTATGCCGCGCGCATCAAGGCGGAGACGGGCCTTGCCACCGCCGCCGTCGGCATGATCACCGAGGCTGAAATGGCGAATGCCATTGTCGCCGAGGGCAAGGCCGATCTTGTGGCTCTGGCGCGTGGGATGCTGCGCGATCCGGTCTGGCCCTTCCATGCCGCACAGGCGTTGGGGCACCCGGAGCCGGCGTCCATCCTGCCAAAGCTCTATGCCTTCTACCTCAAGCTGGCGTCCTGACGGCAGTCCCGGCGGCGTCCCACGCGGGCGTCACCTTTTCCTATATGACAGGAGCGGATGATGATCCGGTTTTTCTATAACATGGCGCCCAACCCGATGAAGGTGGCGCTGTTTCTCGAAGAGGCGGGTCTGACGTATGAGCCCGTGCCCATCGACACCCGCAAGGCTGAACAGCACTCCGAGACGTTCAGGGCGCTCAACCCCAATGCCAAGTTGCCGGTGCTGACCGATGGCGAAACGGTGGTGTTCGACAGCAACGCCATCCTTCTCTATCTGGGTGAAAAGACTGGCCAGTTCATGCCGCCGCCGGAGCAGCGCGGCGCACTTTTGTCGTGGATGATGTTCATTGCCTCCGGGCTTGGACCGTTTTCGGGACAAGCCGTGCATTTTCGCAACTTCGCTCCGGACAAACCCCCCTACGCGGTCAAGCGATATGATTTTGAAGCGCGCCGCCATTGGCAGATTATCGAAGATCGCCTGAGCCAGGGTCCATGGATGATGGGCGAGGAGTACAGCGTCGTGGACATGGCGGTTTGGGGCTGGGGATCTCGGCTGACCTATATGCTGGGTGATGATGCCATCATGGAAAAGTTTCCGAACCTTGACCGCCTGATGAAGGCGATTGATGCTCGTCCCGCCGCGCAGCGAGCGCAGGCGTTGAAGGATCATCACGCCTTCAAGGAAGAGTTCGATGAAGTGGCCATGCGGTCGCTGTATCCGCAGATCTTTGCGCCTGATCCGACTTAGCGAAACAAGAAGAAGACAGGCCGCCGCGCATTGGATCGGCTTTTGATCCTACCCTGGGCGAGACCCGGGACTCGGGCAGCCCCGCTCTCGCCCAATAATTAGGCACACCCCTTGGCTGACGCGCCATCGTGATGGGATGCGGGCGAGAGGTCGTTGACAAGCCGGGCCGACCCGCGCAATTTCGGCATTAACATAGTTGGCAAAAGCGCCTCGCGACCCTGTTTCGTCCACCGGACGACGGGACTCGCGGGGCGCTTTTTCTTTTGGAGCCTGGCGTGAAACGTACTATCGACCTCGGAATTCTGTTCTCTACCTCCGGCCCCTACCAGCTGCTTGGTCAGGCCAGCCAAAGCGGGGTGATGAAGGCGGTAGAGCAGGTCAATGCAGACGCTGCGCTGGATGTCGCATTCATGCCGGTCGCGCGCGATCCCGGCGGCAATATCGACGCCTACGCGCCCCTGTGCGAAGATATCCTGAGGTCCAGCGGCGCGCGGCATGTGATTGGCTGCACGACATCGTGGAGCCGCAAGGAGGTCATTCCCAGCCTTGAGCGCACGGGCGGCGTGCTGTGGTATCCGACCCCCTACGAGGGCTTCGAGGCGTCGGATCGGGTGGTCTATGCCCATGCCTGTCCGAACCAGCATCTGCTGCCGCTTCTGGATTACTCTTTCGCCCATTTCGGGCGCAGCAGCTATCTGACCGGCTCCAACTATATCTGGGGCTGGGAGATGAACCGCCTTGCCCGCGAAATCACCCTGCGCGGCGAGGGCACGGTGCTGGGGGAACGCTATCTTCCGATTGGCTCGACGGATATCACGCGGATCGTCGAAGAGATTGCCGAGCTGAAGCCGGATTTCGTGCTGAACCAGTTGATCGGGCCGTCACAATACGCCTTTCTTGACGCCATCGCGGCCCTGCGGAAAACCGATCCGTTCTTTGGCGCGGGGCACTGCCCGGTTCTGTCCTGCAACCTGACGGAATGCGAACTGCCCACTCTTGGCGCATCGGCTGAAGGGGTTATCGCGGCGGGGCCATGGTTCAAGGGGATGACCCCGACGTTGCCCGGAAACGAGGGGCGCGCGGATTTTGGCTCGTCCTTTGAGGCAGCCGCACATGCTTCGGTGATGATGCTGGCGCGGTTGCTTGCTGATAATCCGGGGGCAGAGACGCTGTCGCTGCCAGATCTTCTGGCGCAGCCGCGCGCAGAACAGGTCGGGATCAGCGCCCGCACGCACCACGTCACGCTGCCTGTGGCGATCGCGCAGGTACAGGGCGGCGCGTTCCGTCCGCTCTGGACCGACACGCCGGTCGAGGGCGATCCCTATCTGTCGAGAAGCCGACAACCGGCAGGCCCCAGGCTTCGGGGGGTCATATGAGGCGGCGCCTGAGCATCCCGAACCTTGGCGGCGCGCGTGCGGCGATCCTGCATCGTCCGCATGCCAACGTCACGGCGCTCGTTCGTCAGCTGCAGGCGGTCGGACTTGAGGTCGACTGCCACTGGCCGGATCTGCCTGCCTCGGCGCGGGCGGTGGATTACCTCTTTATCGACGTGGATACAGCCTACGACGATCAATTCCCCTGGCAGCCGGGCGAGGCCCCGATGCCGACCATCGCGCTGATTGGCTCTGAAGCACCCGGGCGCATCGAATGGCTGATGAATTTCGGGGTGGATGCCCAGATCCTGAAACCGGTGGGGGACAATGGCGTCTATTCCGCGCTGCTCATCGCGCGGGCGACGTTTGACGCCCGCATGGGTCTGACCGGCGAGATCGACAGCCTGCGCCGCAGGCTTGGCCAGAGGCAGACGGTGGTTCAGGCCGTTGCCCTGCTGGCGGCGCGGGGAAAGTCGGAAGACGAGGCTTATGAACAATTGCGCGGCATGGCGATGGCCTGGCGTGTGAGCTTTGAAGAGGCCGCCGCCCGGATTGTCGGCTCTGCCAACACATCATCAGAAGGAGGCTGTGAGCATGTCTGACATCTCTTCGCCCGCCGCTCCCGCAGGCGCGCTGCGCCGGTTGCTGCGCCGTAAACTCGCGTTGTTCGGGCTGGCGATCATCGTTTTTGTTGTCGGCGGCGCGGTGCTTGCGCCGTGGATTGCGCCCTATGCGCCGGACGAGCAGCTTTTCGAGGGGCTGACCCTGTTCGGAGAGCCGATGCCTCCGGGGGGCGATTTCCTGATGGGCACGGATCTGCTCGGGCGCGACCTGTTCACCCGAATGCTCTATGGCGCGCAGACATCGCTGATCATCGGGGTGGTGGCCAATGGTGTTGCACTCATCATCGGCACGCTGGTGGGGGTCCTGGCCGGGTTCGTGCGCGGCTGGGTCGGGGCGGTGCTGATGCGGTTTACCGATTTGATGATGGCCTTTCCGGCGCTGCTTCTGGCGATCTGTCTCGCGGCGATCTTTCAGCCATCGCTGTGGATTGTGGCCATGGTGATTGCGCTGGTGAACTGGGTGCAGACTGCGCGCGTCGTCTATACCGAAACCACGTCGCTTGCGGAGCGCGAATTCATCGCTGCGGAAAAGACGCTCGGCGCGTCCCGCAGTCGCATCCTGTTCCGGCATATTCTGCCGCACCTGATCCCGACGCTGATTGTCTGGGGCACTTTGGGGATTTCCGTTACCGTGCTGCTTGAGGCGACATTGTCGTTCCTGGGGGTCGGAGTGCAGCCGCCGACGCCGTCCTGGGGCAATATCATCTTCGAGAACCAGACCTATTTTCAGGCCGCGCCGTGGCTGGTGTTCATTCCGGGCGCCGCGATCCTTTTGCTGGCGCTGGCCTTCAACCTTGTGGGCGACGCGCTGCGCGACGTGCTCGACCCGACGCAGCGGGGGAATGACTGATGCCCGGTTACCTGGCGCGCCGCCTCATCCAATCCGCGCTGATCCTTCTGGGGGTTAGCTTTATCACCTTTGTTTTGTTGTTCGTGTTGCCCGCAGACCCCGTGCGCCAGATCGCCGGACGGTCCGCGACGGCGCAGACGGTGGAGAACATCCGCCAGCAGCTTGGCCTCGATCAGCCGATGATGGTGCAGTACTGGCGCTATCTGACCGGCTTGGTGCAGGGCGACATGGGGCGCAGCTATCTGCAAAAGACCGAAGTTTCCACGCTCATTGCGTCGCGTCTGCCTGCGTCGCTGCTGTTGATGGCGGGGGGTATTGCCTGCGAGCTTTTGATCGGGCTGACGCTTGGCGTTATCGCGGCGGTGTTTCGCGGTCGTCCGCTGGATCAGGCGCTGATGGTGACGAGCTTTGTCGCCGTCTCTGCCCCGCAATTCGTGGTTGGGCTGCTGCTGCTTTATGTCTTTGCGGTGCAGCTCGGCTGGTTTCCGATCGGCGGTTATGGCACGGCGGCGCATCTCGTTTTGCCCGCTGTCACGCTCGGGATCATGGGTTCGGGGTGGTACAGCCGCATGATGCGCTCCTCGATGGTCGAGGTGCTGCGCCAAGACTATATCCGCACCGCCCGCGCCAAGGGGTTGACCCGCGCGCGCATCCTGATCCGCCATGCGCTGCCCAATGCCATCCTGCCCATCATCGCAATGATCGGCATTGATATCGGCATCTTCATGGGCGGCATCGTCGTGGTCGAGAGCGTCTTTGGCTGGCCCGGGATCGGGCAACTGGCCTGGCAGGCGATCCAGCGCGTCGACATCCCCATCATCATGGGCGTCACCATGGTGTCCGCCGCGGCCATCGTGATCGGCAACCTGCTGGCCGACCTCGTGACCCCCCTGATAGATCCGCGCATCAAGCTGCGCTGATCCTTCATGCCAACCGGTCTCGCGGCGCGTTCGCGGGATCACAACAAAAACCAAACCGACAAGGAGAGTACTATGAAGAGACTGCTTGCATCCACCGCGATCCTGATTGCTTCGGCCCTGCCGGGCCAGGCCCAGGAGTACACGCCCGATCCGAATGCCAAGCCGGGCGGCATGATCACCATCACCTACAAGGACGACGTGGCCACGCTCGATCCCGCAATCGGGTATGACTGGCAGAACTGGTCGATGATCAAATCGCTGTTCGACGGGCTGATGGATTACGTCCCCGGCACGACCGAGCTGCGCCCCGGTCTGGCCGAAAGCTATGAGATCAGCGAAGACGGCACTGTCTTTACCTTCACGCTGCGCGATGGGGTGACCTTCCACAACGGCCGTGAGATGACCGCGGAGGACGTGAAATACTCGCTCGACCGCGTGACCACGCCGGAAACGCAATCTCCGGGCGCGGGCTTCTTTGCCTCCATCGCGGGTTTTGACGCGATCACCTCGGGCGAGGCGGACACGCTGTCCGGTGTCGAGGTGCTCGACCCCAAGACGGTCAAGATCACCCTGTCGCGCCCCGACGCCACCTTCCTGCATGTCATGGCGCTGAATTTTGCGTCGATCGTGCCGAAGGAAGCGGTGGACGAATATGGCACCGATTTCGGCAAGCATCCTGTCGGAACGGGCGCTTTCAAACTGGGCGAATGGACCATTGGTCAGCGTCTGGTGTTCGAGAAAAACGCAGATTACTGGCGCGCGGGCGTGCCCTATCTCGACGGCGTGACCTTCGAAGTCGGTCAGGAGCCCATCGTTGCGTTGCTGCGGCTGCAGCAAGGGGAAGTGGATGTGCCCGGTGACGGCATTCCACCCGCCAAGTTCCAGGAAGTCATGGGGGATCCCCAGCAGGCGGCCCGCGTTGTCGAAGGCGGTCAGTTGCACACCGGCTATATCACGCTGAATGTCGGCACTCCGCCGCTGGACAAGCTGCCTGTGCGGGAAGCCATCAATATGGCGATCAACAAGGAGCGCATCACGCAGATCATCAATGGCCGCGCCGTCCCAGCGACCCAGCCGCTGCCGCCGACCATGCCGGGGTATACCGAGGGTTACGACGGCTATGCCTTCGACATCGAGGCTGCCAAGGCCAAGCTGGCCGAAGCGGGTCTGGCAGATGGTTTCTCGACCGAACTGTTCGTGATGAACACGGACCCGAACCCGCGCATCGCCCAGGCGATCCAGCAGGATCTGAAAGCCATCGGCGTCGACGTGGAAATCCGCTCGCTGGCGCAGGCCAACGTGATCGAAGCCGGCGGGGCCGGTGAAGCCCCGATGATCTGGTCCGGCGGCATGGCGTGGATTGCGGATTTCCCGGATCCCTCCAACTTCTATGGCCCGATCCTTGGCTGTGCCGGTGCAGGGGATGGCGGCTGGAACTGGTCCAAGTTCTGCAACGAAGAGATCGACGCCATGGCAACCGCCGCCGACAGCATGACCGATCCGTCCGCCCCCGAGCGCATGGAGATGTGGTCCGACGTCTACATGAAGGTGATGGAGCAGGCGCCGTGGGTGCCGGTGTTCAACGAACAGCGCTACACCATGAAATCGCCGCGCATGGGCGGTGCGGATGCGCTGTATGTCGATCCGGTGTCGATCCCGGTGAACTATGACTATGTCTTTGTGACCGAGTAAGCCCATGTGCAAAGCGTGTGACTATACGATCCATGGCGCGCAGCATCATTTCGGCTGGGACAATTCCATTGCCCCGGTCGAGACGGTCGCGCCCGGATCGACCATCCTGTTCAATTGCATGGATTCTTCGGCGGGCCAGCTTGGCCCGTCGAGCACCGTTGCCGATGTGGTGGCGCTGGACTTCGGCAAGATCAATCCGGTTTCCGGTCCGGTCTACATCGACGGGGCAGAACCCGGCGATGCGCTGAAAGTCACCATCGAAGGCTTTGCCCCGCGCGAACGCGAAGGCTCTGCCTGGGGCTGGACCGCGAATATTCCGGGTTTTGGCCTGCTGGCGGATCAATTCACCGATCCGGCGCTGACCATCTGGAAATATGACGCGACGACCATGGAGCCGGCACTGTGGGGCGATCATGGCCGTGTTCCGCTGAAGCCCTTCACTGGCACTATTGGCGTCGCGCTGGCGGAACCGGGGTTGCATTCGATCGTGCCGCCCCGGCGGACAGGCGGCAACCTTGACATCCGCGATCTCTCGACCGGAACGGAAATCTACCTGCCGGTCGAGGTCGCGGGGGCTTTGTTCTCCGTAGGGGATACCCATGCGGCACAGGGTGACGGCGAGGTGTGTGGCACCGCCATCGAGAGCCCGATGGATGTTACGCTGACGCTTGATCTGGTGAAAGGGGCCGATCTCAGGATGCCGCGCTTCACCACGCCGGGCCCGGTGACGCGACATCTGGATGCAAAGGGGTATGAGGTGACCACCGGCATCGGTCCCGACCTGATGAGCGGAGCAAAGGACGCTGTCGCCGGAATGGTGGACCTGCTGACGGCGCGTTACGGCATGTCGGCGGTGGATGCCTATATGCTGGTATCGACATGCGGCGATTTGCGGATTTCGGAAATCGTCGACATGCCGAACTGGGTGGTGTCCTTCTACTTCCCCCGGATGGTGCTCGAATGAGTGCCGCCGCACAAACTTTGACCGCCCCCGATGCCGGGGCGGTCAAACAGCCGTTGCTTTCGGTGCGCGATCTGACCGTGTCGGTCCGGGATCGCGGCGTCGTGCGTCCGCTGGTGGCGGGTCTCAGCTTTGATCTGCGTGCCGGTGAAACCCTGGCCATTGCGGGCGAAAGCGGATCGGGCAAGTCGATCACCTCTCTGGCGCTCATGGGTCTCTTGCCCAACAATGTGACCGTTTCCTCCGGTCAGGCGCTGCTGGACGGCACAGATCTGCCATCCCTGCCGGAGCCGCAGATGCGGTCGGTGCGCGGCGCACGAGTCGCGATGATCTTCCAGGAGCCGATGACTTCGCTCAACCCGGTGCACACCATCGGCAGCCAGATGACCGAAGCAATCCGCGCACATGAGGCGCTGTCTCAGGGGGCCGCCAATGCGGCGGCCATCGAGGCACTGCGCAAGGTCCGCATCTCCGAGCCCGCGCGCCGGATGACACAATACCCGCACGAGCTTTCCGGTGGGATGCGACAGCGCGTGATGATTGCCATGGCGCTGGCCATGAACCCGGCGCTGCTGATCGCGGATGAGCCGACCACAGCGCTTGATGTCACGGTGCAGCGCGAGGTGCTGGAGCTGTTGCGCGAGTTGCAGGAAACAACCGGCACCGCGATCATTCTGATTACCCATGACATGGGCGTTGTGGCCGAATGCGCCGACCGCGTGGTTGTGATGAAGGCGGGACGCATGGTCGAAAGCGGTACGGTCGAGGATATTTTCGCGGCACCGGGCGCGCCCTATACCCGTGCGTTGCTGAAGGCAGTGCCGCGGCTTGGCACTGGCGCCGCGCGGGCCAAGCCCTTGCCGCCGGCGGTCCCGGTCCCGGTGGCCCGGCTGGTCGATACGCAGGTGCATTTCGATATTGGCGCGAACTTCTTTGGCCGGCCCACGCACCGTGTCCATGCTGTCGAGGGCGTGACGTTTGACATCCGTCCGGGAGAGACATTCGGCCTTGTCGGGGAAAGCGGCTGTGGAAAATCGACGATTGCCAAGGCGCTGGCCGGTCTGGTTCCGCATCAGGGCCACATCGAGGTGGCCGGAAAGGCGCTGTCCAGCCTGACGGCACAGGGACGGCGCGATATGTGCCGGGATGTTCAGATGGTGTTTCAGGACCCGATGGCCGCGCTTGATCCGCGCATGCCCGTCGGGGACGCCGTGGCCGAACCCTTGCTGATCCATGGTATTGGCAGCGCCCAAGAGCGGCGCGCCCGCGCGGCGGAGTTGTTTCTCCGGGTTGGTCTGACACCTGAGCAGATGACGCGTTATCCGCATGAGTTTTCCGGCGGTCAGCGACAGCGGATCTGCGTGGCGCGTGCGCTTGCGCTCCGGCCGAAGCTGATCATCTGCGATGAAAGCGTTTCAGCGCTCGATGTCTCCGTTCAGGCGCAGGTGCTTGAGTTGCTGGAAGAATTGCAGCGCGAAACCGATGTGTCCTACCTGTTTATCAGCCATGACATGGCGGTTGTCGAGAACGTGGTCGATCGCCTGGCGGTGATGTATCTGGGCCAGATCGTGGAGATGGGTACGCGTGATCAGGTGTTCGGCAATCCGCTGCATCCCTACACCCAGCGGCTGCTGGATGCGGTTCCGATCCCGGATCCCGCGCGCAAGGGCCGCCCGCACGCCCGCCCGGTGGGCGATATGCCCTCGCCGATCCGCGTGATTGGCGATCCGCCTGAGCGCACCCCGCTGCGCGATGCGGGGCAGGGGCATCTGGTGGCGGAGGTCGTCTGATCATGGTCCGGCCGCGCGCATGGCGCCCGGCCGGACTGTTCATCGTCAGATCTGATCCGGAGAGAACCCCCGGGAGAGGTAGCGCCCCTGTGGCGCTTCTGCAGTCATTGCACCATCGGCGAACACGGTTTTGCCCCCAAGGATCGTGCGCACCGGCCAGCCAGTGATTTCCATCCCCTCGTAGGGCGTGTAATCGGGGCCGTGATGCAGATCGGCCTGCCGGATCGGAGCACGGCGGTTGGCATCCCAAAGGGTAATATCCGCGTCCGCGCCAATGGCCAGCGTGCCTTTTTGTGGATACATGCCATAGAGTTTTGCCGGATTGGTCGACGTCAGCGCCACGAACCGTTCCAAGGTGATGCGCCCTTTGCTGACACCTTCGGAAAACAGGATCGGCAGGCGCGTTTCGACCCCGGGAATGCCATTTGGCACCCATTTGAACGAGGTCCGGGCGCGCGGGTTGTTCTTGCCGGTATCATTCTCCCCTTCGAAATAGAACGGGCAATGATCGGATGAAAAGATGTCGAACGTGCCATCCCGCAGCCCCTGCCAAATGGCCTTTTGGCTGTCGAAGTCGCGTGGTGGCGGGGAGCAAACATATTTCGCCCCCTCGAAATCCATGTTCAGACCCTTCAGGTCCTCGGCGGTCATGGCGATGTATTGCGGGCAGGTTTCGGCAAAGACCTTCAGTCCACGCGACCGCGCCCACTGGATCTGCTCCATCGGGTCGCGGCCCGACACATGAACGATCACGATGGGCACATCGACAAGCTGCGCATGGGCAATGGCACGGTGCGTGGCCTCGCGTTCGGCAATCTGGGCATGGGCCTCTGCGTGATAGTAGGGGGCGGTCTTGCCCTGCTCCTCCAGTTTGCGGGTCATGTATTTGATCGCGTCATGGCCTTCGGCATGGACCATAACCAGGGCCTTCTCGCGCCGCGCCACGTCAAAGACATCCAGCAGTTCGGCGTCGTTCAGCACCATGTCGTCGTAGGTCATGAACACCTTGAACGAGGTATAGCCGTCCTGGACCAAAGCGGGCAATTCCTGCCCCAGAACCTGCGGTGTGGGATCGGTGATGATCATGTGAAACGACACATCGCACCAGCTCTGACCCTCTGCCAGCGTATGATAGTTGCGCACAGCCTCGCGAAGGGATTCGCCCCGTTTTTGCAATGCAAAGGGCATAACGGTCGTGTTACCCCCGGCCACGGCCGACCGGGTTCCCGAGGCGAAATCATCGGCCATCACTGTGCCGTCGCCCTGTTCCTGAGCGATGTGCACATGGGCGTCGATGCCACCGGGCAGGACAAGCAGGCCCGCGGCGTCGATGACATCACGCGCGCCGTCGATGTGGGCTGCGATCTGTGTAATCTTGCCATCCTTGACGGCCAGATCCGCGACGAAACGGTCAGAGGCGGTGCAAATCGTGCCGCCGCGGATAACAAGATCGGGCGCGCTCATGCTGTTACCTCGGCACGCAGCTCCCGCAAAACGTGGTCCAAACCGGTGGTCAGGCGATCAATCTCTGCCACGGTGTTGTAATGCACCATGGACACACGCAACACACCGCCGTCATGCGTTTCGCCCAGACCTTCGGCCAGGCGCCGCGAATGGAAATCGCCAAACCGGATCGCGACCTTGTATGCATCCATCGCGCGGGCCACATCGCCGGAATTTACGCCATCGAAGCGAAAGGCAATGGTCGGCACGCGGGTATTGTCCACGTTCGTCGACGGGCCGATCACTCGGCAGTCATTGCGCGCATTCAGCCACGCCAGCAGCTTGTCGGTCAGTGTTTGTTCTTGCCTTGCGATGGCGCTGAAACCCGCCTCCAGGGCGGCACGGTCATCCCCGCCGCCCAACTCCTGCAGGTAGGCGACAATGGCTGTTGTCGAGTAAGCGAGTTCATAGTTCGGATTTCCCGGCTCCAGCTTGCCGGGGACTTTGTCCTTGCCGTAGAAATAGTGGTAAAGACCGTCCAGTTCCGCAAGAAGATCGTATTTTCCATACATGATCGCGGTATGCGGACCATAACATTTGTACAGGCTGAAGATATAGTAATCGACGTCCCACGCCGTCACATCAATGGCGCGGTGCGGAGCGTAAGCCACGCCGTCGACACAGATTTTTGCTCCGCGCGCGTGGACATACTCGGTGATTTCCGGGATGGGATTGATCTGGCCGAGGATGTTGGAGACATGGTGCACACAGACCAGTTTTGTCCGCGTGGTCATAAGCGGGCCAAGCGTGTCCAGTGAAAGTTGACCCGTCGCCGGATCGAACGGCCAGACCTTGATCACCACACCAAATTCGCGCAACCGCTCCCATGGGCCGATATTGGATTCATGGTCTGCATGGGTGACGATGATTTCGTCGCCGGGGCTGAACTGGCTGCGCATCGCGGCGGCGAGTGTCTGTGCAAGCACCGTGGTCGAGGGACCAAAGACGATCTCCTCCGGCCGGGCGGCGTTGGTCAAGACCTGCGCGGCCTTGCGCCCCTTCATCAACGCCTCTGCAGCGGCAAGCGAGATTTCGTAGCTGCCGCCGATCTGTACGTCGCGGTGGGTCAGGAATTCGACGATGCGATCAATCGCGCCCTGTACCGTTTGCGAGCCGCCCGCATTGTCGAAAAAGGCCCATTCCTTGGCCAGCGCGGGAAAATGCCCGCGCACCTGCGCCATGTCGAGTTGATCGAGATACCGAGACATCTGGTTGTCCTTCTTGTCGTTCAGTGGTCCAGCACGGCGTGCAGGAAGTTTCGGGTGCGCGCCTCTGTCGGCGCGTTGAATATATCCTCGGGCTTTCCGCTTTCGACGACCGCGCCGCCGTCCATGAAGATGACCCGATCCGCCACCTGCCGGGCGAACCCCATTTCATGGGTCACCACGATCATCGTAACCCCGGTCCGGGCAAGATCGCGCATCACGTCCAGCACTTCGCCGACCATTTCAGGATCGAGCGCTGAGGTCGGCTCATCGAAAAGCAAGACCTGGGGCTCCATGGCGAGGGCGCGGGCAATGGCCACGCGTTGCTGCTGGCCGCCGGACAGGCCGCTTGGGTATTTGTCGGCGTGGTCCTGCAGGCCGACGCGCGCCAGAAGCCGATCTGCCTGAACTGCGGCGTCACCCCGCGAGGTTCGGCGCACCCGGCGTGGCGCAAGCATGACATTCTCGCGCACGGTCAGGTGGGGAAAGAGGTTGAAGCTCTGAAAGACCATGCCGACTTCGGCGCGCACCTTGGCCAGATTGGCTCCCGGCAAGACGGGGACGCCGTCGACGTGGATGGCGCTGTCTTTCGAGAATGGCTCCAGCCGGTTGATACAGCGGATCAGGGTGGATTTGCCCGATCCGGAGGGACCGATCACGCAGACGACTTCTCCGCGCGCGATATCCAGATCAATACCGGTCAGTGCATGAAAGGTGCCGTAGTGCTTATGCAGATTGCGAATGCTGATGTAATCTCCGGTCATGTGCGCCCCCTGTTCAGATGCGTCTCAAGCCGTGACACCAGCAGCACAGCTGGCAGCAGGAATGCCAGATAGATCAGCGCCGCGCCGATGAGCGGACTGGGATTGGCGGACAAGGCCTGCGCCTGCGTGGCCTGTTTCAGCAGGTCCGGCATGGCAACAACAGAGGCCAGCGCAGTATCCTTGATCACGTTGATCGAATTGTTCGTCAGTGGTGGAATAACCATCCGGATCGATTGCGGCAGGATGATATCCGTCATGGTCTGACGCTGGTTCAGACCAAGCGCGGCGGAAGCCTCGAACTGTCCTTTTGGCACGGCTTCGATCCCTGCGCGGAAGATCTCGGCGGTGTAGGCACCGGATACCATCGTCAGCGCCGTCATCGCCGATGCAAAAGGAGACAGGCGAATGCCAACGAAGGGCAGCGCATAGTACACGATGATCAGCAGCACCAGGAGCGGCAGCGAGCGAAAGACATCGATATAGAGCCGGGTCAGAACGCGCACCGGTGCAACGCTGTAAAGGCGCAGCAAGCAGAGGAACAGCCCAAGCACCAGCCCGGCCACGATGCTCGCCACACCCAGTTTGAGCGTAAGCCACAGTCCTTTGAGCAGCATCGGCCAGCTGCGTTGCAGCACTTCGATATTGAAGAATGTGTCGATCAGATCCATGTACATCCCCTTGCCGGACCCCGGCGCAAGGCCCGGGTCCGATCATTGCTTTAGCGTTATTTCGCGGCGGGCATGTCGAGAACGGTGGCCGTGGATGTCTCGGCTTCAGGCGCGGCGCCGAACCATTTTTCATGCAGGGCCGGGACGGTGCCGTCCTGCTTCAGACCGGAGAGAATCTCGTTCACGTCGCTTGCAAGCTCTGCATCCTTGGCAAACATGAAAGAGTATTTTTCGCCGGTGGTGATGCGCTGCACAACCTGCAGGGCGGGCTTGTCCTTGACGTAATACTGCAGCGCCGGAATATCGGAGATATACCCGTCGATGCGGCCCGCCTGCAGATCAAGCATGGCAGGAGCCAGACCTTCGTAGCGGCGAATATCCGCAAAGCCGTATTCGGCTGCGTGATCCGTCGCCCACATGTCACCGGTCGATCCGGTGTCCACGCCGACCACCTTGCCGTTCATCTCATCGAGCGACGCGGGGCCACCTGCGGCGACCGTGAGAGACTGATCGCTGTCGTAGTACGGCTGGGCGAAACTGACGGACTTCAGGCGCTCATCGGTGATCGTGATCGACGACATCGCCATGTCGATCCGCCCCGATTGGACGGCCGAAAACAGGCCATTGAACGGGATGTTCACGATCTCGACGTCGCGGCCGAGCTTTTCCGCGACTGCATTTGCCAGATCCACTTCGAATCCGACGAAAGCGCCGCTTTCATCCTGAAACTCCCAAGGAACGTTGCCGATATTGGCGCCAACTTCCAGCACCTCCTGAGCCTGTGCAGAGACCGCGGCAAAGGCGGTCGCAAGAACGGCGAGGCGTATGGTGGTCTTCATTGAGTATCTCCCTGTGATGCCGCGCAGGTTTGCGCTGTGGGGCTGAGCCCCTGTTATGGTCGGTCGAAATTGGTCAGACCAGTCAGACCGGTAGGATCAAGCTGGTACGAGTCGGCATCGTATGCAATGACTAATTTCGGAAATGCCGTCGGATCGGAGACAGGCATCGTTGGATTGGTCATTTTGCATGCAGAAAGATTTTGGAAAATTGCCCGTGACCGAAGTCGTCACGCGCCAGATTCAGGACATGATCCGCAAAGGTGACTTCCCTCCCGATACGAAACTGCCTTCTCAACGGATCCTCGCCGAGCAGCTCGGTGTATCCCGCGCCTCGCTGCGGGAAGCCTTGATGACGCTTGAAACGTTGGGCCTGCTGCGCACGCTGCCCGCGCGTGGAACATTTGTTGTGGACGCCGCCAAGACGGATTCAAAGCAACCGGTTGCATGGCGGTTTGGCGGAAGTTTCTCGCTTCAGGACGTGTTCGAGACGCGCATTCTGGTCGAAGCGGAACTCTGTCGGATGGCGGCTCCGGTCATGACCGACGCAGACCTTTCGGTCCTCGACGCGGCCTGCCAGACGTTCGAGACGACGTGGCACAGGGGCGATCTTGTCGCGCATGTTGAAGCGGATCTGGCCTTTCATGCCCAGATCGCCGATGCCTGTCCCAACCGTATGCTGCACGGCTTCTACCAGTCGATCAATGAGATCCTGACAGAAAGCCAGCGCGCACCGATTCCCCGCACGCACGTCTCGCGGATGCAGGCCTCGATGGAAGAGCATCGCGCAATCCTGTCAGCCCTGCGTCGTCGTGATGGCGCCGCTGCCGCACAGGCCATGCGTGCGCACATTAAGAATACCGCGCGGATTGCGGGGGTTGAGACGAAGCGGTGATGATGCTTGATCGCTCTGACCGAACATCAGTCCCAATTTGAGCTTTGTTGCGCTGATTTGCGGGCAGCTCGGGGCAGGGAACTCGGGCAATCTTATCAGTGCGGCCTTCCGCAAGCCGGGCGCACGTCTGGCGCGACCACCGCGTTCCGCCGGGTCGATGCATCCCGGCCTTACCCTGTTCAGTTTCACCCACGGCAGGTATTTCAAACATAAAACTTCATACTTGAAATAAAATTGCAGTGCAGCTACCGTGCTTCATGACGATGGCTCTGCTGGAGAAATGGAATGCGTATTGCGTGTCTGGGTGGCGGTCCTGCCGGGCTGTACTTCGGGATTTCTATGAAGCTGCGCGATCCGTCGACTGACGTCGTCGTCTTCGAGCGGAACCGTTTTGATGACACCTTTGGGTGGGGTGTCGTGCTGTCGGATGAGACACTCGGCAATCTTATGGCGAATGACCCCAAGAGCGCCAAGGCAATCGGGGATAACTTTGCCTATTGGGATGATATCGCGCTGCATTACAGGGGCGAGACGCACGTTTCCTCCGGCCATGGGTTCTGCGGCATCGGTCGCAAAAAGCTGCTGCTCCTGCTGCAAGAGCGCGCTCGGGAACTTGGCGTGGAAATCCACTTCGAAACCGAAGCGAAAAGCGCGCAGGACTACCGCGAAGACTTTGACATCGTGGTGGCGGCGGACGGTCTGAACTCGCGGACCCGCACACTCTATGCCGACAGGTTCAAGCCGGAAATTGATGAACGTCTTTGCCAGTTCGTTTGGCTTGGAACGAAACAACGGTTCTCCGATGCCTTCACGTTTATTTTTGAAGAGACCAAACACGGCTGGGTCTGGGCGCATGCCTACCAATTCGACGACGAAACCGCGACGTTCATCGTCGAATGTTCTCAGGAGACGTTTGACAAATTTGGCTTTGCTGACATGTCGCAAAAGGAGAGCATCGCGGTTTGCGAAGAGATCTTCAAAGATCATCTGGATGGTCACGCACTGATCACCAATGCCAACCATATTCGCGGCTCGGCGTGGATCCGTTTCCCGCGTGTCCTGTGTGAAACATGGCATCATGAGAATGTCGTGCTCTTGGGAGATGCCTCGGCCTCGGCGCATTTTTCCATCGGATCGGGCACCAAGCTTGCGCTGGAAAGCGCGATTGCGCTGGCGGAGTTTATTCATAGCGAGGACAGCTATGAGGAGGCATTCAAACGCTATCAGGATGAACGACGTCTTGAGGTGTTGCGCCTGCAATCGGCTGCGCGCAATTCGCTCGAATGGTTCGAGGACGTCGAACGCTATCTTGGCCTTGATCCGGTCCAGTTGAACTATTCCATGCTGACGCGCAGCCAGCGCATCAGCCATGAAAACCTACGGGTGCGGGACAAGACCTGGTTGGAGAGTGCAGAGCGCTGGTTCCTGAGCCAATCGGGTGTCCCGGCGTCCGAGCCGCTGCGCGCGCCGATGTTTGCACCATTTGCCTTGCGCGACATGCGTCTGAAGAACCGGATCGTCGTTTCGCCAATGGCGCAGTACAAGGCACAGGATGGCTGCCCCACGGATTGGCATCTGATCCACTATGGTGAACGGGCCAAGGGCGGGGCGGGGCTGGTCATTACGGAAATGACCTGCGTCAGCGACACCGGGCGGATCACGCCGGGATGTCCGGGGCTTTACGCGCCCGAACACGAGGCGGCATGGCGGCGTTTGACGGATTTCGTGCATAAGGAAACGGATGCCAGGATCTGCTGTCAGATCGGCCACTCGGGGCGCAAAGGATCAACGCGGATCGGCTGGGAAGGCATGGACAGGCCATTGGTGTCGGGCAATTGGGAGTTGGTGTCCGCGTCCGCCATCGCGTGGTCGAACACCAATGCCACCCCCCGCGCCGCGACTCAGGCGGACATGGACGCGATCAAAGCCCAGTTTGTCGCGTCGGCCAAAATGGCGGATGCGGCCGGTTTCGACATGATCGAACTGCACGCGGCACACGGCTATTTCCTGTCTTCGTTTATCTCTCCCGTTTCAAATGCGCGCATGGATGACTATGGCGGCAGTCTGGAAAACCGGCTGCGCTATCCGCTGGAAGTCTTTGCCGCGATGCGTGCGGTCTGGCCCTCGGAAAAGCCGATGTCGGTCCGTATCTCGGCCAATGATTGGATCGGGGACGCAGGCATCACGCCGGGAGACGCTGTTGAGATCGCCAAGGCGTTCACGGCTGTCGGTGCTGATCTGATCGACGTTTCCGCCGGGCAAACCACCACGGAGGCAAAACCCGTCTATGGGCGTATGTTCCAGACGCCGTTCAGCGATCGCATTCGCAACGAGGCCGGCATCAAGACGATGGCTGTCGGAAACATCTATGAAGCGGATCATGCGAACTCGATCCTTATGGCGGGGCGGGCTGACCTGGTGGCCGTCGGGCGGCCCCATCTGGCTGACCCCTACTGGACGCTGCATGAGGGCGCCAGGATTGCCGACAGGCAGGCCACCTGGCCGCTGCCCTATCTGGCGGGCCGGGATCAGGCCTGGCGTTTGGCGGAACGCGAAGCAGAGGCAATTCGCGTATGACCATGACAGGAAAACACATCATCGTGACGGGTGGCGGGACCGGCGTCGGGGCGAAGATCGCGCATACGCTGGCCGCCAAAGAATACGACGTAACGATCCTGGGTCGCACGAAAGAAACGCTTGCAGAGCAGGGCCTTTCTTATGGGCTATGTGATGTGACGAGACCCGACAGCGTAGAGGAGGCGTTTGCGCAGGCGCGAGGCACTTACGGGCCGATTGCGGGTGTGATTGCCAACGCGGGAGCGGCCGAAAGCGTGCCTTTTGCCAAAATGTCGGCCGAGATGCTGAATGCGATGCTTGCGGTGAACCTTGTGGGGGTCAGCACGGTTTGGCAGGCCGCCCTGCCGGACATGAAGGCCGCGGGCGGCGGGCGGATGATCGCGATTGCCTCGACTGCGGGCCTGAAAGGGTTTCCGTATGTCGCGGCCTATTGTGCGGCCAAACATGGCGTTGTGGGCCTGACCCGTGCATTGGCATTGGAACTGGCGTCGACGGGGATCACCGTAAACGCGATTTGTCCCGGCTTTATCGACACGCCGATGCTGGACCGCTCGGTCGCGACGATCGTCGAAAAGACCGGGATGAGCGAGGAAGACGCGCGAACGTCACTTTGCGCTGGCAACCCGCAAAAGCGCTTTATTCAAACCGACGAAATCGCAGGAGCGGTTGAATGGCTCTTAACGGACGCCGCGCGTTCGGTGAACGGGCAAGCCATCTCGATTTCCGGAGGAGAGATATGAACATCAACCCTGCCACGGAAGGCTCAGAGGATCCCCTGTCCAAAGAACGGCTTCGCCTTTGGTTGAAGCTGTTGAAGGCCAGCAAGCTTGTCGAAGAAGAGCTTCGCCGCCGACTGCGTGCGCAACATGCGTCTACGCTGCCGCGATTTGATGTCATGTCTGCGCTGTCGCGTGCGCCCGAGGGCCTCAAAATGAGCGAGATTTCGAAGCTCTTGCGCGTGTCCAACGGCAATATCACCGGGATCGTCGACAAACTGACCGAAGACGGCTTTGCGCTGCGCGTGTCCGTTCCCGGTGACCGGCGCGCACATCAGGTCTGTTTGACCGAGAGGGGCAAAGCCGCGTTCGCGGAACTGGCAACGGCCCACGAAAGCTGGATTGACGATATTCTGGGAGGTCTGGATCTGGATGATGTCGAAGGCATGATCCGGCGTTTGGACCACCTGACAACCTCACTTGAGGACAAATAGATGCCCACACCCGTTCATTTCCTGTGCGAGATTGAAGACAATGTCGCAATCATCCGGCTGAACCGTCCGGATCGCAAGAACCCGCTGACCTTTGACAGCTATGGCGAGCTACGAGACTGGTTTCGCGACCTGAGCAGCGATGACACGATCAAGGCCGTTGTTTTTGCATCGAACGGCGGCAATTTCAGTTCCGGCGGCGATGTTCATGACATCATCGGTCCATTGACCAAGATGACCATGAAAGAGCTGCTGACCTTCACACGCATGACCGGCGATCTGGTCAAGGCGATGGTGCATTGCGGCACGCCGATCATCGCCGCGATCGACGGCGTGTGCGCCGGTGCCGGTGCAATCATCGCCATGGCATCCGACCTGCGGATTGCATCGGACCGGGCGAAGACGGCGTTCCTGTTCAACCGCGTCGGATTGGGCGGATGCGATATGGGGGCCTGCGCGATCCTGCCACGGATCATCGGACAGGGCCGCGCGGCAGAGCTGTTGTATCTGGGTCGTTCCATGAGCGCGGCGGAAGGCCATGCCTGGGGTTTTTACAATCAGGTCGTGGACCATGACGCGCTGCTTGATGCAGCCATCGCAATGGCCAAACGCATTGCTGATGGGCCTAATTTTGCGAACATGATGACCAAAACCATGCTCGCCCAGGAATGGTCGATGTCGATTGACCAAGCCATCGAAGCAGAAGCGCAGGCACAGGCGATCTGTATGCAGGGACAGGACTTTCACCGGGCGTACCATGCGTTTGTCGCCAAAGAAAAACCCGTGTTCGAGGGCGACTGATGGCGGATAAGAGCTTTCTGAACTGGCCCTTCCTTGAGGTTCGCCATCGCGCATTGTCGGAGGCATTGGAGGCGTGGTGCGAAGCCAACCTCAAAGATCTGGACCATGCGGATACGGACGAGACATGTCGCCATTTGGTGCGGATCCTGGGGCAGGCCGGCTTTCTTCAGCATTCGGCAAGTGCGGACGGCGTCCTGGACGTGCGCAGCCTGTGCATCCTGCGCGAAACACTGGCGCGGCACGATGGATTGGCGGATTTTTCATTCGCGATGCAGGGGCTGGGCACGGGTGCCATTTCGCTTTTTGGCACGCAGGACCAGAAGGAGCAGTGGTTGCCCCTGACACGATCTGGCCGCGCGATTTCTGCATTTGCGCTCACGGAACCCGCATCGGGCTCTGACGTCGCGAACTCGACGATGACCGCCACGAAAGACGGTGATCATTATGTTCTGAACGGCGAAAAGACGTGGATTTCAAATGGGGGTATTGCGGATGTTTATACCCTGTTTGCCCGCAGCGAAGAAGCGCCCGGCGCGAAGGGGCTTTCTGCCTTTATCGTGACGCCGGACCTGCCGGGTTTTGCCATCAAGGAGCGGCTTGAGACGATCGCGCCGCACCCTTTGGCCACGCTGGAATTCACAGAGTGCCGTGTGCCCGCCTCGGCAATGCTTGGCACGCCGGGACAAGGGTTCAAGATCGCGATGTCGGTGCTTGATGTGTTCCGCACAACCGTGGCGGCCGCAGCGCTTGGGTTTGCGCGACGGGCCCTGGAGGAGGCCATCGCCCGCGTAACGACGCGGCAAATACAGGGCGCTGCCCTGTTCGATCTGCAAATGGTCCAGGGCCATATCGCCGATATGGCGCTGGATGTGGATGCGAGTGCGCTGTTGGTCTACCGCGCGGCCTGGGCCAAGGACAGCGGAGCTGCGCGCGTCACGCGCGAGGCCGCAATGGCCAAACTTTTTGCGACGGATCATGCGCAGCTTGTGATCGACAAGGCGGTGCAGCTTTTTGGCGGTGATGGCGTGCGTTCGGGCACTGTCGTCGAATCGCTCTACCGCGAAATCCGGGCATTGCGCATCTATGAGGGCGCATCGGACGTGCAAAAGATCATCATCGCCCGCCAAGCGCTTGACCGCGCAAAAGGAGATACCTGATGCAGACCACGGCTCAACACGACAGCTTTGCGCGGGACAATCTGCCGCCGGAAGACCAAATGCCGGACTTCCTTTTGGATGGGTTTGATTATCCCGAATTTCTGAACGCTGGTTACGAGTTGACCGACGCAATGGTCGAAAAAGGGTTCGGCGATCACACGGCCCTCATCGGGAACGGGCGTCTGCGCACGTACAAAGAGCTGACGGACTGGACTAACCGGTTGGCCAATGCGTTGGTCGAGGACCTTGGCGTCAAACCGGGCAATCGCGTCTTGATCAGATCGGCCAATAATCCTGCGATGCTTGCCTGTTGGCTGGCCGCGACCAAGGTGGGCGCGGTTGTGGTGAACACGATGCCAATGATGCGGGCCGCCGAGCTCGAAAAATATGTTGATCTTGCCGAGGTCGAATTCGCGTTGTGTGACACGCGCCTGATGGAGGAGCTTGAGATTTGTGCGAAGACCAGCAAGTTCCTGAAAACCATCGTAGGTTTTGATGGCACATCCAATCATGACGCTGAATTGGACCGCATGGCCTTGGAAAAGCCGGTCCGGTTCAAGGGCACGCGCACGCGATCCGATGAGGTGGCCTTGTTGGGTTTCACGTCCGGGTCGACAGGCACGCCCAAGGCCACGATGCACTACCATCGGGATATTATGATCATCGCCGATGGATATGCCAAAGAGGTTCTGGGCGTTACATCGGATGATGTGTTTGTCGGCTCTCCGCCCTTGGCATTCACGTTCGGCCTTGGCGGCTTGGCGGTTTTTCCGCTGCGATTTGGCGCGACGGCTACGCTGCTTGAGCAGGCGACGCCACCCAACATGATCGAGATCATCCAGAAATACAAAGCGACCGTGTGCTTTACGGCACCGACCGCGTATCGGGTCATGTTGCGCGCCATGGATGACGGGGCCGATCTGTCCAGCCTGCGGGCGGCGGTTTCCGCGGGCGAGACACTGCCGGAACCGGTCTATCAGGAATGGATCGACAAGACCGGCAAGCCTATGCTGGACGGGATCGGCGCGACAGAGATGCTGCATATCTTCATCTCGAACCGTTTTGATGACCACCGACCTGCTTGCACGGGGAAACCGGTGACTGGCTACGAGGCAAAGGTGCTGCGCGAGGATGGATCAGAGGCCGATGCGGGCGAGGTCGGCCGCCTTGCGGTGCGCGGACCAACCGGCTGCCGCTATTTGAAAGGGGACCGCCAGGACAGCTATGTCGATGGTGGTTGGAACATCACGGGTGATAGCTTTGTCAAAGATGAGGACGGCTATTTTCATTTTGCCGCTCGCAATGACGACATGATCATCTCCTCCGGGTACAATATCGCCGGCCCAGAGGTCGAAGCCGCGCTTCTGAGCCATCCGGATGTTGTCGAATGTGCGGTGATCGGTGTGCCGGATCCCGAGCGTGGCCATATCGTGCAGGCGCATGTGGTGCTGCAGGCGGACGCGGCCAGAAATGACGCGACAACCAAGGCGTTGCAGGATCACGTAAAGGCGAAAATTGCGCCGTACAAATACCCGCGCAGCATCGTTTTTCAATCCGAGCTTCCAAAGACCACAACAGGCAAGATCCAAAGATTCCGCCTCAAGGAGACGTCATGATGTCCTGCCCGTATGATCCAAAGAGCGACGGCGCCAAGATGGATTTCCAAGATGCGATGTCCTACGGAGACTACCTGTGCGCGGATCAGTTGCTTTCGATTCAGAAGCTGCGTTCGGATGCGCATGACGAATTACTGTTCATCATCCAGCACCAGACATCCGAGTTGTGGATGAAGTTGGTGTTGCATGAACTCTCTTCGGCGCGCGTCGCCTTGAAATCCGGCAACCTGTCGGGCATGTCCAAGATGTTGGCGCGCGTCAGCCGCATTTTCGAACAGCTGAACAACCAGTGGGACGTACTGCGGACGATGACCCCGGCTGACTACACCCAATTTCGCGATGCGCTTGGGCCGTCATCCGGTTTCCAGTCCCATCAATACCGCATGATCGAATTCGTTCTGGGGAACCGCAATGCGAACATGCTCAAACCACATGAGCATGTTCCCGCAGTGAAGGCGGAACTTGAAAAGGAAATGAACATCCCAAGCTTCTACGACGAAGTGGTGCGGCATCTTTTCCAAACGCTTGATGGGAATACCGATGCGATGCCCGACCCGCAGCTTGCGACACCCCACGAGGCGCGCGATGAAATTCAGAACAGGTGGCAGATTGTCTATGAGGATATCGATACCCACTGGGCGCTCTACGAACTTGCCGAGAAGCTGATGGATATCGAAGATTACTTTCGTCGCTGGCGTTTCAATCACGTCACGACCGTGGAACGGGTGATCGGCTTTAAACGCGGAACGGGCGGCACTTCCGGGGTCGCATATTTGCGCAGGATGCTCAGCGTCGAGCTGTTCCCGGAACTTTGGAATGTCAGGGGGGCTTTGTGATGCTGCCGAAGAAAGATCAATTTCTGTTGCCCGAAGGGGTGATCTATCTGGATGGAAACTCCCTGGGCCCATTGCCCAAGGGGGCGTCCGCCCGCGCGCAAAAGGTGATTGAGGAAGAATGGGGCATTGCGCTCATTCGGGCATGGAACACGGCCGGATGGATGGACTTGCCGCGCAAGGTTGGTGACCGTGTTGCACGGCTCATCGGTGCGCCCCAAGGATCGGTCGCCATGGGCGATACATTGTCGATCAAAGTGTTTCAGGCACTGGCGGCGGCATTGAAAATGCGCCCCGATCGCAAGGTGATCCTGTCTGATAACGGTAATTTTCCATCGGATCTTTATATCGCCGAAGGTCTTATCGGGACGATCGACAAGCACCACGAACTGCGAACGCCCGCACCGGAAAATGTGCTGGATCACATCAACGAAGATGTCGCCGTCGTCATGTTGACCCAGGTCGATTACCGCACGGGCCGGATGCACGACATGGCCAAAGTCACCAAGGCTGCACAGGATGCGGGCGCGATCATGCTGTGGGATCTGGCCCATAGCGCGGGCGCTGTGCCTGTTGACATGGCTGCATCGCAGGCCGAGTTTGCGGTGGGTTGCACCTATAAATACCTCAACGGCGGCCCCGGTGCGCCGGCGTTCATCTATATCCGGCCTGATCTGGTTGAAGAGACACGTCCGGCGCTCTCGGGGTGGTTGGGCCATGATGCGCCCTTCGATTTCGATCTGAACTATCGCCCCGCCATGTCCACGGAACGCATGCGCGTCGGCACGCCGCCGATCTTGCAACTGGCAACGCTCGATGCGGCGTTGGATTCGTGGGACGATGTCGATATGAACGCATTGCGGGCGGCGTCTGTCGCGCTGTCGGAGCAGTTCATCAAGGACGTATCCGCCGCTTGCCCAACGCTGGATCTCATCTCTCCGCGCGACAGCGCTGAGCGTGGCAGTCAGGTGTCCTTTGCATTCGAACACGGATATGCGGCGATGCAGGCGCTGATTGATCACGGTGTCATTGGGGATTTCAGGGCACCAAATGTCATGCGGTTCGGGTTCACGCCGCTCTATCTGGATGCTGGTGATATCTCCCGGGCGGCCCAAATCATGGCAAAGATAGTGAACGAAGAGATTTGGCGCGACCCCAAGTATCAACACAAATCACGTGTCACGTAAGGTCGGTTTGAGATGGCCGTCTTCCGCTACCCGCAAACCGTCCTTTTTCGCCATTGTGATCCCGCACGGATCATGTTTTTCCCGCGTATGCTGGAATTGGTCAACGACGCTGTCGAGAACTTTTTCGAGCGCGAATTGGGCTGGCCTTTCCATGACATTCACCCGGACAGGGCTGTTCCGACCGTTGAAATTTCAACCCGTTTCAATGCGCCATGTCGCCTCGGCGAACAGCTGGTGCTGTGGATCGAACCAACCGCGATCGGGCGGACAAGCCTGACACTCAAGACGACAGGCAAAGTCGACGAAGATCCAAGATTTGAAACCGTACAGACACTCGTCTGTATCGCATCTGACGGGCGTCCGACACCGTGGCCAGACACGGTGCGCGCGCGCACTGAAAAACTGTTCGGAGAACAAGGATGAGTGGAAAAACGATCCACCCGGAAGGCTGGGCTCCGGCACTGGGCTATGCAAACGGGATGCTGATGGCCGACGGCACTTTGCACATCGGCGGGCAGATCGGCTGGGACAAGGACAAGGTCATGCGGCCCGGAGGGTTTATCCCCCAGATGGAACAGGCTTTGTCCAATATTCGCGAGATTGTCGAAGCCGCGGGTGGGCAGGTCGCGGATATTGGGCGGCTGACCTGGTTTGTCAAAAGCAAAGAGGAATACATTGCCCACCAAAAAGAAGTGGGACAGGCGTATCGCCGTATTTTTGACCGCCATTTCCCAGCCATGTCGATGCTCGTGATCAAGGAGTTGATCGAGGATGATGCCCTGGTTGAAATCGAGGCAACAGCCTTCATTGCTCCAAAGCGGGACTGACGGGATACCGCTCTTTTTTCTGGAGGGTGCGCGCTCCCCGGGCCAGAAAAATGGAGCGCATTCAACGCTGCAGACGGATGACCTCGGCGTACTTCGAAGGCATTTTTCGCTGAACGCGGTGTCGGAATTGATCGTTGGGAAGTCTTGTGATGGACCCTGACGTGTTGAGTAGAGCCAGAAAAGCGGGCGGTCACACCTGCAACTCACAAGCCCGATCTCGCACATCGGCGAAACCTGCAACTATCTCAGCGGCCGTTTGGCGCGCGATGAATGCGACAGTTACCTCGCGGACTGCAGTCTCAGCGTCAAGTCCGCCGTAAACGCCCGTTGGAAATCGCCTGCCTGACGAATGCCCGCCGAGTTGAGGCCGGTGCATGACGCCATAGAGAGCGATGCATCTTATCGTTGGGACAGGAGCCTCGCCTCGGCTTCCATCGCCCAAGGCACGTTGGTGGTGATGGGCCGACCCTCGGCGCTGGTGCTGGTATCAGGCATCTGATGGACGCGCAAACGGGATCGGGCATGCCGGACTACCGGCGCGCCGCCTTGCGCTGTTCATAGGCGTCGATCATGCGGATGATCCAAGGGATGTTCGGCATGAACAGGAAGATCCGCGTCAGCTGAAAGGCGGTCACCAGCGCGAGGTCGATCCCCAGGAACTTGGCCGTCAACGCCATTTCCGTGACACCGCCCGGCGCGGCCCCCAGAACCAGAACCTCCGACGGCTGACCCGCGACTCAGGCAATCGACACCGCGATGCCGGACACGAGGCCCAGCAGCACCAGCGTGCTGACAATGATCGCAACCAGTTGGCGTTTCTGGTTCACGAACAGGTCGTGCCGGAAGGTGCTGCCCAGCCATGTTCCGAGCACGATCTGCGCAAAGGACAGGACTTCCGACGGAAAGGCCGACGGGTGCAGGCCGATGGCGCTGGCCGCCGCCGAAAAGGTCAGTGGCCCCAGGAAATACGGGTTGGACAGCCCGACACGTTTGAACAACAGCGCTCCAGTGATGGCAAGCAGCGCGAGGAAGCCGTTGCCACCGGGTCGAAACCGCCGCCACGGATCATGCCGGACCGATCCGGCCAGCCATCCAGCGCGAACACCGCGATCGGCACCAGGATCACCACAGCCGCGATGCGCGTGGTCTGGGCAAGGATGACCGGGACCGTGATCCTGAGCAGCCCCGAGATCGACAGCGCCGCCGACAGGACCAGGGGCCCGATCATCCAGGGCAACGGGATGCCGAGCCAGGCAAAGGTCCAACCGGCGCATGCGGTCGCAAGGTACAGGGCCGAGAGGGAAAGCAGGATCTTGATGCGCGGCGACACGGGAAAGTTCTTGGAGTTCCGGGGGTGGTTGATACGGGCGTGAGCGGAGCGGGCCATCAGAACACGGCGGCCCGGACTGGTTGGCAGGATCGCGGAGGGCTATGCCGTGTTCGGCAGGCTCTGGACCGGAATGGGTTGGCCAGCAGGGCCGAGGGCTACGAAGACAAAGTTCGCCTCTGTCACCTTTTCGCTGAAACGCGCCTCGCGGGGGCGCCGCCAGGCATCCACATGGATCGTCATGGAGGTCTTTCCGACCTTGATCAAGGACGCGTAAAGCGAGACTTCGTCGCCGACCTTGACCGGCCTGTGAAAGATCATGCCATCGACCGCGATCGTGGCACTGCGTCCAGCCGAGGTAAACGCAGCAACTGTTCTCGCAGCCAGGTCCATCTGGCTCATCAACCAGCCGCCGAATATATCGCCTGCCGGGTTCGTGTCGGCTGGCATGGCTATGGTGCGAATGGTCGGGTTGCCGGTTGGCGGTTGGTCTGAGCCACTCATGGTGCTGTGTCCTTTTGTATGGCCAGTATCCGTCCAGCGGCCAGTTCCGAAGCGGTTACATGCTGACAGCATACTTAATCCGGGGCTGGCCTGAACCCAACCAATGGTTTGGTCACGGCAAACCCGCTGCACAGTATACATCCGAAAAACGCCGCGTGGCGGTATTTGCAAAGAAGGGGGCACGCCTGGCAATCGTACCTGTCGAGATCAAGGACGGGCTGGGCTGGGTCACCATCGACAATCCTCCGGTGAATGCCATCGGGCGCGCGGTCCGGCAGGGAGTGCTGGATCCGGTGGCGCAGCTTCGAGGCAGTGACGTGCGGGCTGTGGTGCTGACCGGCGCTGGCCGGGCCTTCGTTGCCGGTGCGGACATTCGCGAGTTGGGCCAGACGCCCGTCGCGCCGTTCCTGCCCGATGGGCTGGCGGCGATTGCCGACTCCCCGGCACCATGGGTCGCGGCTTTGGGCGGGCTGACGCTTGGCGGCGGGTTGGAGCTGGCGATGGCCTGCCACGCAAGGATCGCGGTGCCCGAGGCCAAGCTTGGCTCAGGACTCCTATAGCCAGAAGATGGCGATGGCAGCCAAGACGATGGCCGAGAGGACGATGACCGGGTTTCTGTCGTAGCGTGTTGCGACCCGCCGCCAGTCCTTCAGTCGGCCGAACAGGATCTCGCATCACTGCCCGGCAGTGCATTGTGCAGCAATGTCACGAGAGGGGCGGTTCCGTCGGCGGTAGCGACGCTTGTCCATTGCCCGGCAGTGCATTGCGCAGCAATGTCCCGAGTATCCGTGATGATCAAGCGGGTTCTGGAGCCCATTTCCTGCCGTCTCTGATCAAAGCGTTCGCCAAGACGACGAGCTTTCTCATCACGGCGGTCACGGCGAGCTTGCGCGGCTTGCCGGCACGGACCAGTTCCTCGAATTTGCTGCGAGCGGC
>NZ_JBLZMW010000009.1:0-182944 GCF_048553275.1 Pacificoceanicola niger | reverse complement strand
GTCTTTTCCTCGCCGTGTTCGGCAGCCAGGCCGACCATCATCTGCGCGAAGATGCCTTTCTCGCTCCAACGCTTCCACCGGCTGTAGAGCGTCTTGTGCGGACCGTATTCCTTCGGCGCATCCCGCCAACGCAAGCCATTGCGATTGATGAATATAATGCCGCTCAAGACGCGTCTGTCATCAACCCGAGGCTTCCCGTGTGACTTGGGAAAGAAGGGAGCCAGACGTGCCATCTGCGCGTCGCTCAGCCAGAAGAGATCGCTCATGTCACCGCTCCGTTTTCGAAGCCGTGAATCATGCTATTCGAGCGAAATCAATGCATCCTGACCCTAAGCCTCTATGCAGATGACATAACTATCTCTGGCGTTGTAGTACCCAAGGCGCTGATCTGGGAGATCAAAAAGCTTATCTTTGGAAACGGGCTACGGTCAAAGGCGTCAAAGGAAGTCAGCCTGATGAACGCCCCGGCTGATATCACAGGGGTCATTGTAAAGGATAGCGCTACACACCTTCCCAATCGCCAACTGAAGCGGCTTGCCGAGCTGATGCAGGAGCGCGCCAAGACGACGAACCCAAAGCTTCAGCAGCGGATCGACAATCAAATCGCGGGCGCTTTTCTCAGCGGAAACAAGTTGAAAACCCGAAAATTTGAAGAACTCAAAGCCGACCATTGTTTGGAGCCGATTGAATAATCGGCATGGGCCGTTAACCATCATCTTTGTTCCACACAGGGCTACGAACCCCACTTGTTTGTGGCGTTTTCGCATCCGTGTCACCGACGCGCGCCCAGAATCCAGATTTGCGAGTATGGGTTTTCTTGAGCTTGGCAAGATAGGCTGCGTGGTCGGCCATTGTGCCGGGGCGCATGGCGTTCGTTTCTCGAGCCAGCACTGCCAGCTTCACATGGTATTTTGCGCCGTGCCCATAGGCGACCTGCAGGTTTGAGCCGATGCTCCTTCGAACCGTCGGCCAGACTATACACTGATGCCGCCGGTTGGGTCATAAATGATTGACGTTTGGGTTAAAATGGCATGACTTGGAACTGTCACTTCTTCAGAATTTAGCGGTTGATTGAGTCATAGATTCGCGACGTTTCAGACTTCCCAAAGCCTGCCATGGATCGCCCTGGCAGCCCTTCTCACTGGTCCCAAAATATCCCGGGGTGAGGCCAAACGCCGAGGGGCAGCGCCCCTATTGGCAGTCCATGAAAGCCGAGATGGCCGCAGGGCTATAAGCTCCAAGATCGCGGCTTTCGAGCCGGTCCGCCCGAAGACGCACCGCTCGCACGTTTGTCCACTCGGCGTCCGCAACGATCATCTCCGGGCCCGTACCGCACTCCCGCAGCCCCCCCGCAATGACGTCCCAACCGATCTGATGATTGCTGTACCCTTCCAAGGCTGCCACCTCACGAAGCGAGCCCTTCTCGAAACGCCAAACCCGCAGGATTCTGGCCAGATGCGGGCGATCGACATAGGCCAGCTCTACCAACCCGTCGCCATCCAGATCCGCGACGCCAACCGGCGCCAGCCAGCGGTTGCGCCGACCAATCGGCGGCGTTGCTGCCAGTTCCCGGCCCATGCGGTCAAACACCACCAGGGACGCACCGCCACGCACGGTAGAGCGCACGGCAATGATCTCCGGAAGCCCGTCACCGTTCAGGTCGGCCAGACGCGGCGCGATATCCTCGAAGACCTGCCCCTCGGGAAGCTGAACACCCTTGGGACAAGTGATCCGCGCATCTCCCGGCAGGCGCAAGTGAACAGTCAGCACTTTCGCATCGCGAAGCGCGCCAAGGATCCCATGTCCGTATTCGTCGGTCAGTTGATCAAAGCCGGCGTGCATCGTCAGACGCGCCCCATGCGGAGCCCAGCTTTCATGCCGTCCGCCGCCGGGTTTCGCGTTGGTCACATCCGCCTCGGCATACCGCCCGGGCAAACCGTGGCCATCGCCGATGGCCTCACAGGCCGACACCCCCGCGCCGGACACGCCCAGCAAGAGCGCCATCGTCAGACCTGCGCCGCGGGCCCGTCCGACCCACCCGCACAACAGCCGACGCGGCGCCCTTCCCGGCATGTCAGATCTGCTTTTCGGGCATCTGCACGATCAGCCCGTCGAGCGCATCACTCACCTTGAGCTGGCAGGTCAGGCGCGAGCGGGCGGGGTCCGGCTGGAAGGCAAAATCCAGCATATCCTCTTCCATGTCATCGCGCGCCGGCAGCTTCTCGACCCAGTCGGGGTGCACATAGACGTGGCATGTCGAACAGGCACAAGCTCCGCCACAATCCGCGTCAATGCCGGGGATGTTGTTGTCCCGCGCGCCTTCCATCACGGTCAGCCCGGAGGCGACCTCCACAACATGTTCGGTTCCGTTGTGCTCGATATAGGTGATCTTTGCCATGCCAGCAGCTCCTGTCTCGTCTTCGCGTCACTACCTAATACCGCAGTCGCCCCGCTGCCAGCCCCTTTTGCGACGCCGCAGGGGCCCTTCCCGCCTCCCGGTAAATGTTCTACACTTGTTCCATGACGTACAGCGCAAACCCGGACAATACCTGGCCGCGCCCGCCCTCGGCGCTCACCGCCACGCAGACAATGCTGCCCCCGAATGGGGCCCGCGTGACCGTCGCGGGGCTTGTGATTCTGCGCCAACGCCCCGGCACCGCCAAGGGCGTGATCTTCCTGACGCTGGAGGACGAGACCGGCGTGGTCAACATCATCGTCTGGCGCAAGCTTTACGAGCGTTTTCGCCGGGCCGTGATCTCCGGACGGCTGCTGCGCGTCACCGGCAGGCTGCAGCGCGAGAATGATGTCGTGCATATCATCGCCGAGGAGATTGAGGATATCTCGCAACTGCTGGACCGGCTTCTTGATCCGGCGCTTCCCTCGGACGGCACAAACGGCTAACCTGCGGCCTCAGACAAGGCACGCAAGAGGCCCGAGCAGATGAAGTTTCCCCTCGTCCCCCTCGCGGTGCTGGCCCTTGGTGCCTGTGCCGGCGGCGGCCAGCTGAGCAGCAACACCGCTGTGCCGGCCTCATCCGACGCGCTTGCCATTTCCGCCATCGAAGCCTCCGTCGACAGCGCCCTGCGGCCGCTTTCGGAGGCGGCGCCTGTGCGTCTGAACCCTGTGAAACCGGCGCAACCGGCCCGCGACTCCCTGGCCACGCCACGGATCTGCCGCGCCCGCGAAGAGACCCCCGCGATCTACGAACAGGTGATGGGAGAGGTGCAGGTGGTGCAGGCCGAAATCGCCCCCGACGGCACTGTTTTGCGCCCGCCGATCTACCGCAAGGCCCCGGTGCCGCGCATCGTGCGCCCGCGCGCCGAAATCAGCTTCGAAGCGCCCTGCCCGGAGGCCATGACGCCGGAGTTCATCGCCTCGCTGCAGCGCGCCCTCGGTGCGCGCGGCTATTTTTCCGGCAACGTCACCGGACGGTTCGACGCAACCACCTCTGCCGCCGTGAAACGCTACCAGGCGGACCGCGGCCTCGACAGCGCGCAGCTCTCGCTCGAAACCGCCCGGTCGCTCGGCCTCGTCTCGGTCGGCGCGGGCTGACCGGCAGGGCCCGGCCCGCTAAAATCCGAGGCAAAAAGCGCGGGATGCTTTGCGCCGGATTAACCAGCGGCGCATAGCTTTGAGAGTCGATCCGGAGCTCTTTATGACCTATGCCATTGCCGCTTCCCTGTCTGCTTTCTCTGCTTCCCTCTCCGCAACCCAGCGCGGGCGCAGAGCCATGCAGGTCACCACGGTCACTCTGACCCCGAGCAACCCATATGGCCCGACCGAGGTTCGCGGGGCTGAGCTTCGCCTCGGCGAAAGCCCGCTGGGCACCTACGATGACCCGCTGCTGGACAGTGCCGCGCGCCAGCCGAAAACCGGCACGGATCTCGCCCGTGACATGCTCGATCATCTCGAAAGCGGCGGCAGGGAAATCTTTGACACCGTCGAGGCGCAACTGACCTCCGTCATGGCAAAAGCGCTCGGATTGCCGGCACAGGCCGAGGATGGCAAACCGCACAGGCTGTCCGATTTGCGCACACAGGCCGAGGCACAGGATCAGCCCTTTCTCGTCGCCGCGGCGGACCGGTTCACCGAACAGAAAACGGCCTTCGGGGAAAGTCTGACACGGCTGCAATCCTCCGTTGCGGCGGCCGATCCCGCCATGACCGACAAACAACGCGACGGTCTTGTCGGGCGCGCGGTCGGCGTGCTCGTCGATACCATGCTGGAGCCGGAACGGCTGCGTCTGGAGATCGAGGCTCTGAAAGGCGCGGCCCTGCTCAAGCTGACCGGGGCCTCCGAAGAGGATCAGCAACGCGCCTATGACCTGCGCCGCGCCACCGGGCAGGTGATCCTGCACGGAAAGCGCAAGGGCATGGTTTCCGACATGATGCGTGACTACAAGGCCGGGCGCCTTGCGGCGGTCATCAACACGCAAACCGCCTGGGCCGATCAGACGGTGAGCGTGGACACCCGCAAGGCCACCGGGGCTACCGTGACCTTTGCGGAGACCTTCGATCACTTTGCCACCGCATCCTTCAGCATGAGCGACAAAAAGGTAACGGCCCGCACCTTGCGAATGCTCTGAACGCACACGACAAGACTCGTCCCGACGAAAAAGGGCGCTCCCGAAGGAGCGCCCCATTTCTTCGCAGGTCCCCTCGGACCGGCTTTGTTTACTCGCTCGCCTCAAGGCTCAATGCCACGAAGCGCGGGTCGCCGCCGCGACGGACCAGCAGCAGGATGGACTTGCGCCCGGCCTCCCTGGCCTCCTCGACGCGCGCCTCAAGGTCCTCGATGGTCAGCACCTGGCTCTGGCTCGCCTCGGTGATCAGATCGCCGGGACGCAGACCCTTTTCAAAGGCCTCCGCGGTTTCATCCACGGCCATCACCGCAAGACCCCGGGCGCTGTCTTCAAGCTCAAGCTCGCTGCGCAGCTCATCGGAGAGCGGCTGCAACGTCAGTCCCATGATGTCGGCGCTGGCCGGGCCTTCTTCCATGTCCTCGCCGGACATCGACGCGGGCACGGCGCCTTCCGCCTCTTCGCGGCGGCCAAGCGTGATCTTGAGGGTCTCGGTCTCACCTTCGCGGTTGACCACGACGCGCACGGTCTTGCCGACCTGCGTGTTGGCCACGACGCGCACCAGCTGGCGGGTGTCAATCACATCGACGCCGTCGAAGCTGAGGATCACGTCACCGGCAAGCATGCCGCCTTCCTTGGCCGGACCTTCGGGCACGTCGGACACAAGGGCGCCCGCCGCCTTTTCGAGACCCAGCGCTTCGGCCACATCATCGGTCACGTCCTGAATACGCACCCCGAGCCAGCCACGGCGGGTCTCGCCGAATTCCTTCAGCTGGTCCACGACCTTCGTCACCACGTTCGACGCCATGGAAAAGCCGATGCCGATCGAGCCGCCATTGGGCGACAGGATTGCGGTGTTCACGCCGATCACCTCGCCGTCCATGTTGAACAGCGGGCCGCCGGAGTTGCCCCGGTTGATCGCCGCGTCGGTCTGGATGTAGTCGTCATAGGTGCCGCTCAGAGCGCGGTTGCGCGCCGAAACGATGCCTGCGGAGACGGAAAAGCCCTGCCCCAGCGGGTTGCCCATGGCCATGACCCAATCGCCGACACGGGACAGATCGCTGTCACCGAAGCTGACGAATTTCAGCGGGGCCTCGGCCTCCACCTTCAGCAAAGCGATATCGGTGTTCGGGTCCGTGCCGATCAGCTGCGCGGGCAGCTCCTGACCTTCAAAGAACTCGATCATGATCTCGTCGGCGCCTTCGATCACGTGATTGTTCGTGACGATGTAGCCGTCCTCGGAAATGACAAAGCCGGAGCCAAGTGCCGAAGAGCGACGCGGGCGGTCGCTGTTGGGCCCCTGGCGGTCCTGGAACTCGCGAAAGAAATCTTCGAAGGGCGAGCCTTCGGGCACGATCCCCTGCGGACCGGTGCGGCCGGCGACGGTGGTCGTGGTGGTGATGTTGACAACCGCCGGGCTGATGGTCTCGGCGAGGTCGGCAAATGTCTCCGGCGCGCCACGGGCATGGGCCATCAGCGTTTGCGAAAGAATAAGCACCATCGACAACGTCGTCAGCCAGAACACCCTGAGCGGGGTTGCCTGATCTGCTGTCAATGCTTGGGTTTGAGGTTTCACTTGGAACTCCTTCATATCTGCCAGTCGGCGCGCGCACTCCCGTCCGCTGCCGCCTGCCTCCTGTAAGCCAGTGTGTCAAAGATAGGGACTTTGACGCAACACCAAAGGCGCGAAATGCTCAACTCAAGCAAGCGTGATAGCCCGGTGATGGAACAAATCAGCCGATCGGGCGGTGCGCGCCCTGCCCTGCTTGGCCGGACGCCATCGAACGCCCGGTATCCTGCCGTGAACAGACCGCCCGACACGCCCGGAACCGCAGGCCGCCGCCGGCGCTGCGGATCACAGCCGCGCCAGAAGCTCCGCCTTCTTCGCCTCGAACTCCGCGTCGGTCAGGATACCGGCATCGCGCAGGTCGGCGAGCTTCCGGATCAGGGCGATGATCTCATCGCCATGGCCGCTGCCGCTCCGGGACGCCTGCGGGACGTTGACGGAGGTCTCTGTTTCGGGCTCTGGCTCTGGGGCCCCTTCGGCCACGGGCTGCGACGGCGGCTCGACCGCCTGCTGCACATGGTCCACCATCGAGGCCTCGCGCACCTCGCGCAGGTCCGACAAGCGCACCAGCCCAAGCTGACTGGTGAAGGTCAGCGACTGATCGCCGCCCTGCTGCTGCGAGACGCCGCCGATCTGGTGATCGCCGGTGTCGTAGATCTCCACCCGGTCGCCCAGCCCGATGGCCAAACGGCGGCTTTGCGGAAAGATCGCATAGCGCATGGCGTTCTGCGTGCCGGTCGAGCTGGCCTGGCCAAGCGCCTCGGGCCACCAGGTGCCGCCATAGCCCGCGCCGCCCGGCACGAACAGGCTCGACCCGTTGCCCTGCGACTGGCTCTGCATCCCGCCCGACGGCTGCGCATAGGGGCTTGGCTGAAACACCCGCTTTTGCGCCAGAACGCCGGAGATCTCGGTGCACAGCCCGTCCACCGTCGCCTTCAGCCCGTTGTTGAACATATCGCCCACCATGGTCATGCCGCCCATGGACCACTGCCCCATGCCGCCCAGATCGGGATGGCTGAACTGCGCCTGCTGGCCCTGACCATTGGCGACCGCCACCATGAGCGTTTCCACGGCATCGACGGACACCCCGTAACGCGCGGCAATTTCAGTGGCGATGGCGGTGCCTTCGGAGGTGAGGCGGGACATGAGGCAATCCTTGGATGAAATGCGGGAAGGCTGTTTTGAGTCGCGCGTAACACGTCCGTGCCCGCGAAACCACTGCTACAGATGGAAATCTCCGGTCCCCGGCACAGATCTGGCCGGGCGCCCGGTGTCGCGGCATTCGAGGCGCGGACCGGGTTCAGATGGTCCGGGGCCGCGCCGGCCCGGCTGCCCGCCCTCAGGCCCGCGCGAACCAGAGCACGATCAGCCCCGTGACCAGCGTCAGAAACCCCAGGGTGCGCCGCGCCTCCAGCGGCATTTCGCGCAGCACCTCCAGCAGGCGCTCCACAAGCGAAGGGGCCAGTGCGTACACCAGCCCCTCGATCACGAGGACCATTCCGATCCCCATAAGTATGTCCGATCCGGTCATTCCGAAACGGGTGCCGGGTCGACCGTCGCTTCGGGTGTGACGGCCTCGGGGGCGTCGGCTTGCTGCGCTGCCTCAGAATTGTCTTCGGCGTTTTCCTCGACCGCGTCCTGCGTCGGTGTGCCGGTGCCGTCGGCACCGAACTGCGACGTGACGCCCACGTTCTCGCTCTTGAAGTACTCGAAGAACTGGCTGTCCGGCGTCATGACCATGGTCGAATTGCCACCCTGCAGCGCGTTCTCATAGGCCTGCAAAGACCGGTAGAACGCGAAGAACTCCGCATCCGCGCCATAGGCTTCGGCAAAGATGCCGTTGCGTTCCGCGTCCGCTTCACCGCGTGTGACGTTGGCTTCCTTGTCGGCTTCGGAAAGGGTCTCGACCACGGTCCGGTCGGCAAGCGCGCGAACCCGCTGCGCCGCCTCGTTACCACGGGCGATCTCGTCCGCCGCTTCCCGCTCACGCTCGGCGCGCATCCGGGCAAAGGTCGCTTCAAGGTTCTGCGCCGGCAGGTTGGTCTGCTTGAGGCGCACGTCCACCACGTCCAGACCCAGCGACAGTGCCTCGCTGCGCGACTGGTCGCGAATCCGGTTCATCAGCTCGCGGCGATCCTCCGACAGGATCGTGTCAGACGTCACCTGATCGGCACCCAGCACTTCGCGGATCTGCGAATTGAGGATGGAGCTCAGACGGTCCTGCGCCGTGCGCAGACCGCCAACGCCAACGGCCTGACGGAACCGCACCACATCGGCGATGCGATAGCGGGCGAAGGCGTCGACCACCAGACGGCGGTCATCGGACGGCGTGACCTCGATGGTCTCCGTATCGAGGCTCAGGATACGGTCGTCGTAGCGAACAACCTCCTGAATGAGCGGGATCTTGAAGGCCAGCCCCGGTTCTTCCTTGACGGCCTTGATCTGGCCGAATTGCAGGACCAGCGCCTTTTCCCGCTCATCGACCACAAAGATCGACGACAGGAAGACCACCAGAAGGATCACCAGCGCGGGAAGAATATAGGTTGTCTTGCGCATATCAGTTACCCTCCGACGTCGTACGGCGACCCAGCTCGTTCAGCGGCAGATAAGGCACGACGCCCCCGCCGGAACCCGAACTGCCTGTGAGCGACTGGTCGAGGATCATCTTGTCCACGTCCCCCAGCACCTTTTCCATCGTCTCAAGATAGAGACGGCGGCGGGTCACTTCGGGCGCCTTCACGTATTCCTCGCGCACGGAGCTGAACCGGCTGGCCTCACCCAGGGCGTTGTTCACGACCTGCGCGCGATAGCCTTCGGCCTCCTGCACGGTCTGCGCCGCCTGACCACGCGCCTCGGCAACCACACGGTTGGCATAGGCGTCGGCCTGACGTTCCAGACGGTCGCGCTGCTGCTCGGCGGCCTGCACTTCGCGGAACGCGTCGATGACTTCGCGGGGCGGATCGGCCCCTTCGAGGTTGACCCGGACGATGGAAATCCCGCTGTCATACTCGTCCATCGTCGCCTGGATCTGCTCCATCGCCTGATCCGCGATCAGACCACGATCCCGGTTCAGGATCGGGGCGAGGTTGGACGCCGCGATGATCTCGCGCATCACCGATTCAGACACGGCCTGAACGGTCAGCTCGGGGTCACGAATGTTGAATAGCAGGTTGGCCGGATCGTTGATGTTCCAGACCACCTGGAATTCGATGTCCACGATGTTGGCGTCCGTGGTCAGCATCAGACCATCGTTGCCCGCCCGGCCGCCACCGATGTTCTCGGTCCGCTCGGAGGTCACGTTCACGACCTCATAGGTCACGAAAGGCCACGGTGCGAAATTCAGACCGGGATTGCCGGTGCTGGAATATTCCCCAAGGAACAGCTCGACCGACTGCTCTTCTGGCCGCACGGTGTAGAAACTGCCAAAGGCCCAGATCGCCAGCAACGCCACAACGCCGAGGCCAATGGTGCCACGGCCAAAATTCGGCCCCTGGCCGCCACCGCCCATGCCATTGGGACGACCCGAGCCACCGCCCTTGCCTCCCATCAGCACGCGCAGGCGCTCCTGACCCTTTTTCATCAGCTCGTCGATCTCGGGGATCTGGCTGTCTTCGGGACGCCGGCCACCGCCGCCGCCTCCGCCGCCCTGCGGGGGACGCTGTCCGCCTCCCCCGTTCGAGCCACCGCCGCCCCCCCAGGGGCCGCCGCTGTTTCCTGCCATGAAGTCCGTTCCTTCCTTCTTGGTCTTTTTTCGGTTGGTCTGCTTACGCTCTAATCTGTGCACATTTTCGTGCGTTTCAAGCGGTTCTGACCGGGTTTCGCATTGTTACCAGTTCTTCGGACATGGTCGGGTGCACCGCCACGGTCCGGTCGAAATCTTCTTTGGTTGCCCCCATCTTTACGGCAATCCCGACCATCTGGATCAGCTCGCCCGCTCCGGGTGAGACAATATGACAGCCTAGAACCTTGCGCGTCGCCTTCGAGACGATCAGTTTCATCAAGACCCGGCCCTCGCCCTCGGCAAAGGCGGTCTGCATGGGCCGGAACGAGGTGCTGTAGACCTCGATCTCTTCCTGATCGCGCGCCGCCTCCTCGCTCAGCCCCACGGTGCCAAGCTCCGGCTGGGTAAAGACCGCGCTGGGGATCAGGTCGTGATCGACCTCGGTCGGGTTGCCCTTGAACACCGTCTCGACGAAGGCCATGCCCTCGCGGATCGCAACCGGGGTCAGGTTCACCCGGTCCGTCACGTCCCCGATGGCATAGACCGACGGCACGGCGGTCTGGCTGTAGCCATCGACCTTGATCTCGCCCTTGCGGCCGATCTCGATGCCAAGCGCCTCCAGCCCCAACTCATCGCTGTTGGGCCGCCGCCCCGTGGCAAAGAACACCGCATCGAATTCGCGCGTCTTGCCGTTGGTGGCCTTGACCCGGATCGGCTTGCCGACCTCGCGGACCTCCTCCACGCCCTTGGCCCCGTATTGCGTGACCTCCACCGGCGCGGTCAGCCCGTCCTCGTCTTCCTCGCAGTGCATGTCGACAATGTCCGTGCCCACATGCAGGTCCACGCCGCGCTGCGCCATGCTCTCGGCGATCAGCCCGCGGGCTTCTTCGTCAAAGCCGCGCAGGATCTGCGCGCCGCGATAATACTGCGTCACCTCGACGCCCAGCCCGTTGAGAATGCAGGCAAACTCACAGGCGATATAGCCGCCGCCGACGATCAGAACCCGCTTGGGCAGCGCATCGAGATGGAAGATGTCATCCGACACCATGCCCAGATGCGCATTCGGCAGATCGGGCCGCACCGGGCGTCCTCCGGTGGCGATCAGGATATGCTTGGCGGTCTTCACCTCGCCGGTCGACAACGCGACCGTATGCGCATCCTTCAGCGTCGCCCGCGCATCGAAGGTCTCGACCCCCGAGCCCTTGAGCAGCTTGCGGTAGACGCCCTCCAGCCGGTCCAGTTCGGTCTCCAGCTTCTCCTTGAACCGGTCCCAGTGGAAATCGCCATCCGCCATGTCCCAGCCATAGGCCCGCGCCTCCTTGGCGGCACTGGCGTATTCACTGGCGAATACCATCAGTTTCTTCGGCACACAGCCGCGAATGACACAGGTCCCGCCATAGCGGTCCTCTTCGGCAAGCGCGACCTTCGCGCCCGCCTCTCCCGCCGCAACCCGCGCCGCGCGCACGCCACCGGAGCCGCCGCCGATCACGAAAAGATCATAGTCGAATTCACTCATGGGTCGTCCCTCAACCGTCTTGCCCTTGGGGTATTTCACATGGGGCCAGCCTTGGCCAGCCGCTACCGGCCTGACAACACGGTGAAGTCCTGTAACATAGCCCCGTCACGACCATGCCCGGGGCACGGCCCCGGCCTACGCGCGGGTCTGCCCGGCCCCGACCGCGTCGCACGCACAGACGCCACACGCAAACACCGCGCCCGCTATCCCGCCTCCGGCTCGTGCATGCGCCGCACCCGCACGGCCTGCCACGGTCCGGGCCACAGTTGCACGCGATACCGGTCCTCGCCGTCCAGACCATCCTCGGACAGGCTGTCAAGCCCGGCCATGCTCACCCGCGCCCGGTAGACCCCCGGCGCCAGCGGCAGCCGCGCCGCATCCGGCTCATGATCCATGCAGCCCATGACGATGGCCGATCCCGCCCCCGCACGAAACGCGCCATCCACGATGTGATCCCACCCGGTCAACTCCAGCGGCGGCGCTTCGGGCAGAACCTCCACCCGCAGCGGCACATCCATGGCGCGCGCCGTGAACACGATCAGATGATCGCCCCCGAACACCGCCTTGCGCACCAGATCATCAGTGGACCAGCGCTCCGCCGCGATCTCCACCGCCGCGTGATCCATGATATAAAGCTGATGATAGGCGGCCATAAGGCACAGATCACGGCCACGCACGGCCTCAGATATCCTTGAACAGATTGCCGTCCTCGACAAAATCCACCCGGCCCTCGGACACGGTGCCATTGTTCACGTCCCGCACCTCGACACGGCCATCGCCATAGCCGATCACCACCTGATCACAGATGTCGATGAACAGACCGTTTTCCACCACGCCGGGGATCTGGTTGAGCACCATGGCGATCTGTCGCGGGTGGCCGATCCGGCTCAGGTGCAGATCGAGGATATGGTTGCCCTCGTCGGTGACATAGGCCCGGTCGCCGTTCATCCGCAGGCTGGTCTGGCGGCCCATCACGTCCATGGAAACCAGCGTCTCCTCGATCAGCGTCTGTGTCGTCTGCCAGCCGAAGGGGATCACCTCCACCGGCAGCGGAAAGCTCCCGAGGTGCTCAACCTCCTTCGCCGCATCGGCGATCACCACCATCTGGTCGGAGGCCGTCGCAACTATCTTTTCCTGCAACAATGCGCCGCCGCCGCCCTTGATCAGGCTGAGATTGGCGTCGAACTCGTCGGCCCCGTCGATGGTCAGATCGAGCCACTTGGCCTCATCGAGCGAAATCACCTCGATCCCCACATCCCGCGCCAGATCGGCGGTGCGCGTCGAGGTCGGCACACCGCGAATGCGCAGCCCGCTCTCGCGCACCATCTCGCCGAGGCACCGCACCAGCCAGGCGGCGGTCGATCCGGTGCCAAGCCCCACGCGCATCCCGTCCTCCACGAACTCGGCGGCGCGCTTGGCCGCCACGAACTTGGCCTTGTCGATGGGGGAAAGTTCGGTCATTGCGCGGGTCCTCTCTAAGATTCCCCGCAGGTTATAAGGCCAGCAACCGGTGCAGGCGAGCGCCAAATCGCCGCGAGTACGCGCTGTCACCAGCCTTGGCTCTGACCCTGTGCCAGCGGGATCGCAGGGACGCCTGATTGGCGCAACCGTCGGCGACCGGCACGCAGGGCTGTTCAGCACGGCCAGCGGAGACCGGCACACAGGGCCGTTTCAGCACGGCCAGCCACCCCTCAAGCCCCTCCCGACCCGTCCGGTCATCCGATTACAGCCGCGCCCGCTTCGGATCGAGGCCGATCGCGAACCTCGCTTTCGGATTGGCGACATTGACCGGCTTACAGCGCGCCCTGGCTTTCGACAGATCCGCCGCGACGCCCTCAGTGTTGAAGATACTCAGGCTGCGCAGGACTTTCTTGCCGTCAGCCTTGATCCAGGACTTGCGCAGACCTTCGCGGTTGGGGCGCGTGGCCTTGGTGCTGCTGCAGGCACCGCAAATGTACCCGGTGCCATCGAGCACCATCGCAGACCAGGCCACATTCGTGGCATCAATGGCGAAATTCCACATAACGGTTCCGGTCGAAACGGACTTCTCCACCTGGACTTCCGGCATCGGATCGGCCGCGAGCGACGAGCCCTTGTTCACGGCAAAGGCAAGACCGGCCACCGCTCCAGCGGCGCGGGGGAAGAAAGGGGGGCGCATGAAATCCTCGAAATGCGGTGTGACGCCCTTTTGCGTCACACCCTCGAAACAGCGCGTCATTTCCATGACTTCAGCCATCGGTCCGGCAGGATTTCATCACAGCCCGCGGCGGCTTGCCTGCGTGGACCGGCTACCCGCCCTTCGCCCGAGACCCCGCGCGGAGGACCACACAAACCTCCGGCGATTCGACGCAGCGCGTGCCATCCCGCACCGGCAGAACGGTCCGACCGCGCCGCTTTTCCCGCCCGCGTCGTGGCCCGCGCCTTCGAGAACTGTCCCGCGCCCGTCTCTGCCCGAAGGATCCGCCGCTCAAAGCAAGCGCCCCGTGACGCACCGCACCGGCGCCACGTCGCTTTCGGCTCGCATTTCCCCGCCTTCCGCCCCTATCAAGGGCGCAACAGCAAACAAGAGGCACATATGTTCCTTTCGGTTTTCGACATGTTCAAGGTCGGCGTCGGCCCGTCCTCCTCGCACACCATGGGCCCCATGGTGGCCGGGGCAAAATTCCTCGACCGCCTGCGTGCCGCCCCCTTCACGGCCCACGGGGTCAAGGCCTCGCTGCACGGCTCGCTCGCCTTCACCGGCGTCGGCCACGCCACGGACCGCGCCACGGTGCTCGGCCTTGCGGGCTTCACCCCGGAAACCTACGACGCCGGACAGGCCGACGAGACCCTCGCCCGCATCCGCGCCGACAAACGGCTCACCCCGCCTGATCTTTCGCCGCTGCGCTTCGATCCCGACACCGACCTGAAATTCGATTTCGGACCCGCCCTGCCCGGCCACGCCAATGGCATGATCCTCATGGCCCTCGACGCGCAGGGCGATGTCATCGCACAGGAAACCTACTACTCCGTCGGCGGCGGCTTTGTCCTGACCGAGGCCGAGCTTGCCGCAGGCAAGGACACGGACGACGGCGCCCCCGTGCCCTTCCCCTTCAAATCCGCCACCGAAATGCTGGAGATGGCCGCCACCTCCGGCAAATCCATCGCCGAAATGAAGCGCGCCAATGAACTCTCGCGCCGCCCCGCCGCAGACCTTGACAGCGGCATCGCCCGCATCTGGGAGGTGATGGACGGTTGCATCACGCGCGGCCTCGAAGGCAGCGGCACCCTGCCCGGCGGTCTGAACGTGCGCCGTCGCGCCCGGGCGATCCACGAACAACTGCTTGCCGAACGCGGCATGAACCAATCGGCGCCGCACACCATCAACGACTGGATGAGCACATACGCCATGGCGGTCAACGAAGAGAACGCCGCCGGCGGGCAGGTCGTCACCGCCCCCACCAATGGCGCGGCGGGCGTCGTGCCCGCGACCATCCGCTACTGGATCGATCACGTGCCCGGCGCCGCGCGCAGCCGCATCCCCGAATTCCTGCTCACCGCTGCCGCCATCGGCGGTCTGGTCAAATACAACGCGTCGATCTCCGGGGCCGAGGCGGGCTGTCAGGCCGAGGTCGGCAGCGCCGCCGCCATGGCCGCCGCAGGGCTGTGCGCCGTCATGGGCGGCACCCCACAGCAGATTGAAAACGCAGCGGAAATCGCACTGGAGCATCACCTTGGCATGACCTGCGACCCGGTCAAGGGCTTGGTGCAGGTGCCCTGTATCGAGCGCAACGGCCTTGGCGCGATCAAGGCCGTCTCCGCCGCCAGCCTCGCCCTGCGCGGCGACGGTCAGCACTTCGTCCCGCTCGACAGCGCCATCGAGACCATGCGCCAGACCGGCCGCGACATGCACGAAAACTACAAGGAAACCTCGCTGGGCGGGCTGGCGGTGAACATTCCCAACTGCTGAGCCGCGCAGGGCACGCGGGCAAACACCCCGGTCTTGGATGCCTGGACAAGGAAGACTCCCGACGCCGCGCCGCCCGGCCCTCCGTCCCGGCGGCCGGACCGCGGCACCACCACCGAAGCCCGTGCAAGCCTCTTGCGCGGACAGAGCAAAAGTGACACCCCGCGATCATGCATGTGAACACGCTCATACTCGGTGCCGGGGCGGCGGGCCTCATGGCGGCGGCCCATGCCGGGCCGGACACGCTGCTGATCGACCACGCCAAGACTCCGGGTGAGAAAATCCGCATCTCCGGCGGTGGGCGCTGCAATTTCACCAACATGCACTGCGACGCGGGCGCCTTCCTCGGGGAAAACCCGCATTTTCACAAATCCGCCCTCGCCCGCTACACGCAATGGGATTTCCTCGATCTCGTCGGCAGGCACGGCATCGCCTGGCATGAGAAAACCCTGGGCCAGCTCTTTTGCGACGGGAAAGCGACGCAGATCGTCGCCATGCTCCGCCACGAGATGGACAAGGCGGGGGCCACGCTCTGGCTGCAGACCGCGCTCAAGGGCCTGACCCACGGCGATGGTCGCTTTCGCGCCGCGCTCGACCGCGAGGGGCGGCGCGAGACCGTCACCGCGACAAACCTGATCGTCGCCACCGGCGGCAAATCCATCCCGAAGATGGGCGCAACCGGCCTTGCCTATGACATCGCGCGCCAGTTCGGCCATGCGGTCACCGACACCCGCCCCGCGCTGGTGCCGCTAACCTTTGACAAGACTCGCTTTTCCCCGATTTCCGGCGTCTCGCTGCCGGTCCGCGCCTTCAATGACCGCACCGGCTTTGACGAGGCGCTGCTGTTCACCCATCGCGGCCTGTCGGGGCCCGCGATCCTGCAACTTTCGTCCTACTGGCGCGAGGGCGAGGAGATCGCGCTCGATCTCGCCCCCGGTCAGGATCTCGAAAGCCACCTCAAGGCGCAGCGCGGCGCGCAGGGCCGCCGCGCCCTGACCACCGAGCTTGCCGCCCTGCTGCCCGCGCGGCTTGTCGGGTTGCTGGCTGGGGAAATGGATCTCACCGGCAATCTCGCCGACCTGCCCGACCGCCGGATCACGGCCCTCAGCGAGACGCTGCACGGCTGGACGCTCAAGCCCACCGGCTCCGAAGGCTACCGCACCGCCGAAGTCACGCTGGGCGGCGTCGCCACCAACGACATCAGCTCCAAATCCATGATGTCGGACAGCGTTCCGGGGCTCTATTTCATCGGCGAGGCGCTCGACGTGACCGGCTGGCTCGGCGGTTACAACTTCCAATGGGCATGGTCCTCGGCCGTCGCCGCTGGCCGACACATTGACGCACGGGTAACCTAAAAAATCGCTCAAACTTTACGCAAAATGAGTCTTCGGCTATAGGGCACGAGTTCCGGACCGCGCGTCCGGGGCGTGAAACAGTGACGAGAGACTAGCCGATGTGGCGCGCGATAACCCTGGCACTACTCCTAGCGATTCCCGCGATTCCCGCGACCGCCGAGATGAACACCACCGCCAAGCGTCTTTACCTGCTTGAGCAAAAGGCCCTTGGCCGTGCCGGTTCCGCGCATCTGAGCCAACTCGTGACCCCCGCATCGCTTGACATGGGCACCGGGGCGAAGTCCATCAGCTATTCCAACGACTGGCTTGCCCGCCAGCCGCGGGCCCAGGGCGGGCCGGAATGGCGCTGCCTCTCCGAGGCGCTCTACTTCGAAGCGCGCGGCGAGACCGCCAAGGGGCTTTTTGGCGTCGCCGAGGTCATCCTCAACCGTGTCGACAGCCCGCGCTATCCCAATTCGGTCTGCGCTGTCATCAATCAGGGCACCGGGCGCAAATTCGCCTGCCAGTTCACCTACACCTGCGACGGCCACCCCGAACACATCAACGAACCGGCCGCATGGGACCGCGTCGGCAAGGTCGCCAAGCTGATGCTCGAAGGCGGGCCGCGCACGCTGACCCAGGGCGCAACCTTCTACCACACCACCGCCGTGCGTCCGAGCTGGGCAAAAAAGTTCCGCAAGACCGCAAAGATCGGCGTTCACCTGTTCTATCGCCGCTGATTGGTCGTTAAGACGCCATGAATGGACGCCCTTCGCCGGGCGGACGGACCTCGGGTCGTGTTTGAAACGCCCAGACCGTCGCAGACCACCGGGAGTTCTTCATGGCCGATGACATCCGCCTCGCCTTCGCGCATCCATCCGAACGCGCCATCGCCACCGCCGGGGACGATCCGCGCGACCGCATCAGCCTGCGCGATCACATCGTCGCGGCAGAGATAGGCGCGTTTCAGGCCGAACGCGGCACCACACAGCGCCTGCGCTTCAACGTCGTGGTCGAGGTCAGCCCGCTGACCGGCACGATCGAGGACGATGTCGACCGCATCCTCTCCTACGACCGCGTCACCGAAGCCATCGCCTACGAACTGGCCGCAGAGCGCCTCAACCTGCTCGAAACCCTGGCCGAACGCGTCGCCGAGCGCATCTTGCTCGAACCCCAGGCCGCCCGCGTCTTCCTGCGCATCGAGAAACTCGACCGGGGGCCCGGCGCCCTCGGGGTCGAAATCGCCCGCACCCGCCGCGACTTCGGCGAGCACCTGAACACGCTGGCGGACGGCGCCGCACAGGAGCGCCCGCACCCGCGCATCGTCTATATCTCCAACGCCGCCATGGCCCACCCGGAGCTCGGCGCCTGGATCGACACCCTCGCCGCGCGCCGCGCGCCGGTGATCTTCTGTGTTGGCCGTCCCGACTTGCCCGCGCCGCAGACCGGCCACACCATGACCCAGCGCCGCATCGACCTGCTGGCCATCGAACAAAATGGCTGGATGCTCGCCGCGCGCGATCACCGCTGCAAGGTCGTGGCCACGCGCACCGAACTCGACTGGGCGATGAAGAACGGCCAGATTTGCGTCTGGGCCCCGTCCAAGATCGTGCTCGACGCCACCGCAGGCCCCAAGGCCCAGCCACGCGACAGCGTCGCCCTCGCCGCCTGGTTCGCCGGTGAAATGGAAGCCTGCGAGCTGGTCGTCATCGGCGAAGCCCTGCCGGACGGCGGCGGCCTGCCCATGCGCGCCGTTGCGCCGGGCGCGCAAATCTTCGAAAACTGATCCGGTGCCGCGGCATTCGGGGGGCGGCACGCGGCATTCCCGCTTGCCAACCCGAGGTCAATAGGCCAGTCAACCGCCATGTGTACAGACTATTTTCGTCCGTTGATCCGCTTTGAAACGCCGCGCCCGGAGGGCGCGCTGGCTGTTGCGGGCGGGCCGGGCTGGTTCACCCATGCCGCCCACCACACCCGTGACGGCGCGGTCACGCAAATCCCCCTCGCTCAGGTCCCGCAGGACTGGCGCGACCGGATCGCCGCCCCGCGCGCCGCGATCGCCGGAATGGTCTTCGACAGGCCGCGCCTGATGGGCATCCTCAACGTGACCCCGGACAGCTTCTCCGATGGCGGCCAGCACAACATCGCCGCGCGTGCGCTCAATCATGCCCTGTGCATGGCAGACGCTGGCGCGGACATCATCGACATCGGCGGCGAAAGCACCCGCCCCGGCTCCGTCACCGTGCCCGACGAGGCCGAGATCGCCCGCGTCGAACCGGTCATCCGGGCGCTGCGCCACGAAATCAGCGTGCCGATGTCCATAGACACCCGCAAGACCGCCGTGGCAGAGGCCGCCGTGACCGCCGGCGCATCGCTGGTCAACGATGTCTCGGGGTTCACATACGATCCGGCGCTGGCGCATTATTGCAAGGATCACGCCCTGCCGATCTGTGTCATGCACGCGCAGGGCGATCCCGAAACCATGCACCACAATCCGCGCTACGAGGATGTGCTGCTCGATGTCTATGACTTCCTCGCCGCGCAGGTGGCCATGCTTGAGGAAATCGGCATCCCGCGCAGCCGCATCCTCGTCGATCCCGGCATCGGCTTTGGCAAGACCCTGCAGCACAACCTGACCCTTCTGCGCAATCTGGCGCTCTTCCACGGCATCGGCTGCCCGGTCCTGCTCGGCGCGTCCCGCAAGGGCTTCATCGGCAAGATCAGCGGCAGCAGCCCGGCCGCCGCCCGTATGCCCGGCTCCGTTGCCGTGGCGCTGGCCGGAGCGGCACAGGGTGTACAACTCATCCGGGTGCATGACGTGACCGAAACCGCGCAGGCGCTGAGCCTCTGGCGCGCCATCACCCTTGGCTACGAGGATTAGACCATGACACGCAAACTCTTCGGCACCGATGGCGTGCGCGGCACCGCCAACACCTACCCGATGACCCCGGAAATGGCGCTGATGCTCGGTGCCGCCGTGGGCCGCCACTTCCGCCGCGAACACCAGGGCGTGCACCGCGTTGTGATCGGCAAGGATACCCGCCTCAGCGGCTACATGTTCGAAAACGCCCTCACCGCCGGGCTCACCTCCACCGGCATGAACGTGCTGCTGCTCGGCCCGGTGCCAACGCCCGCCGTCGGCCTGTTGACGCCCTCCATGCGCGCCGATCTCGGCATCATGATCTCCGCCTCGCACAACCCCGCCGATGACAACGGCATCAAGTTTTTCGGCCCCGACGGCTTCAAGCTCTCGGACGAGGTCGAAGCCCGCATCGAGGCGCTGGTGACCGAGGGCCCGCGCCCCGCCGCGCCGCAGAACATCGGCCGCGCCAAACGCATCGACGATGGCCGCTTCCGCTATCAGGAGCGGGTGAAATCCACCCTGCCGCACGGCATGCGCCTTGATGGCGTCAAGGTCGTCATCGACTGCGCCAACGGGGCCGCCTACAAGACCGCGCCGGAGGTGCTCTGGGAGCTTGGCGCCGATGTCATCCCGGTCGGCACCGCGCCCAATGGTCTGAACATCAACGCCGAGTGCGGCTCGACCAAGCCGCAGATCGCCGCCGAAACCGTGGTGGCCCATGGTGCGGATGTGGGGATCTGTCTCGATGGCGATGCCGACCGCATCATCCTGATCGACGAGACCGGCAAGGTCGCCGATGGCGATCAGATCATGGCGCTGATGGCCGCCCGCTGGGCCGAGGAAGACCGTCTCAAGGGCGGCGCCCTCGTCGCCACCGTGATGTCCAACCTCGGGCTGGAACGGTTTCTGGACGATCGCGGCCTGCGGCTCGAACGCACGAAGGTGGGCGATCGTTACGTGGTCGAGGCGATGCGCGCCCATGGCTACAACCTCGGCGGCGAGCAGTCCGGCCACATCGTCATGACCGATTACGCCACCACCGGCGATGGCCTCATGGCCGGCCTTCAATTCCTCGCCGAGATGGTCCGCACCGGGAAACCGGCCTCCGAGCTGACCCGCAGCTTCGAGCCGGTGCCGCAACTCTTGAAAAACGTGCGTTATGCGAAGGGCAAGGCACCGCTTGAAACCCTCGCCGTGCAACAGGCCATCGCCTCCGCCGAGGCCGACCTGAAAGGCCACGGTCGCCTGCTGATCCGCAAATCCGGCACCGAGCCGCTGATCCGGGTTATGGCCGAATGCGAGGACGAGGCCCTGCTGAGCCGCGTCGTTGACGGCATCGTGGCAGAAGTCAAAGCGGTCGCGGGGTAAAGGCCGAAAAAGCTCCGACTTTTTCGGCCGGTGGCAAAGTCGCAGTTTTTCCCGCAAAACTGTCGACGCCACACCCCTAACATTCCAGGCTCAGCCCCCCGGCTTTTTCGGCGGGTGGCAAAGTCGCAGTTTTGCCCGCAAAACTGTCGACACCATACAGACGTCAATCCGGTCGCAGCCCGCGAAAAACGAACCCGTTAACCACTTTTCCGCACAAATTCGTTGAATTCCGTGACGGAGCCCCATTCCCGAAAATCCAAAACCGGGTCTTGTACCAAACCCGCGCCGAATCGTACCAAACGCAGGTTAATGCGCCTGCGGAAGAGGTAAACAAACGTCACAGCCTTGCGCCTTGATCCGCGTGGGCCACAACACCTGCCCCGCGCACCGCAGCCTGAGCACCGTTAACCCCGTCGCGCGCTGCATTAACCCGCCCGGCCCTGGCCGCGGGTTAACGCGGGGCCGCGCAGGCCGCTTGCACCCCGCTCCGATCCACGCGATACCTTAGGGAACGTTAGCGGAAGCAGGGCCCTTGCCATGACCATCCAGACCGTCGCCACGACGCCAATCGAAGGCCAGAAGCCCGGCACATCGGGTCTTCGCAAGCAGACGAAAACTTTCCAAGAGCCTCATTTCCTTGAAAATTTCATTCAGTCGATCTGGACGGGCATTGGCGGCGTCGCGGACAAGACGCTGGTGCTTGGCGGCGACGGGCGCCACTTCAACGCCGAGGCCGCACAGGTTGTCCTGCGCATGGCCGCCGCCTCCGGCGCGGCGCGGGTGATCGTCGGTCAGAACGCCCTGCTCTCCACCCCCGCCGCCTCCAACCTCATCCGCAAACGTGGCGCAAACGGCGGCATCATCCTTTCCGCCAGCCACAACCCCGGCGGCCCGGATGGCGATTTCGGAGTCAAGTACAACACGGCAAACGGCGGCCCCGCGCCCGAGACCGTGACCGAAAAAATCTTTGCCGCGACGAAGGTTATCACCGAATACGCGATCTATGAGACGCAGGACGCCGACCTGTCCACGCTGGGCGAGCAGACCATGGGCGACATGGTGATCGAGGTCGTCGACCCCGTCGCCGACTACGCCGCGCTCATGGCGGAGATCTTCGACTTCGACGCTCTGAAAGCCCTCTTCGCCTCCGGCTTCCGCATGCGGTTCGACGCCATGCACGCCATCACCGGCCCCTACGCCCACGCCATCCTCGAAGACACGCTCGGCGCGGAAAAAGGCACTGTGATCAATGGCATACCCTCCACCGACTTTGGCAAGGGCCATCCGGACCCCAACCCGATCTGGGCCAAGCCGCTGATGGATGAGATGATGGGGGCGAGCGCCCCGGATTTCGGTGCCGCCTCCGACGGCGACGGCGACCGCAACATGATCGTCGGCAAGGGGCAGTACGTCACCCCCTCCGACAGCCTCGCCGTGCTCGCCGCCAACGCAACGCTGATCCCGGCCTATTCCGGCGGGCTGAAGGGCGTCGCGCGCTCCATGCCGACTAGTCTGGCGGTAGATCGCGTTGCGGCGTCCCTTGGCATCGACTGCTTCGAGACGCCGACGGGATGGAAGTTCTTCGGCAACCTGCTGGACGCGGGACGTTGCACCCTTTGCGGTGAGGAAAGCGCCGGAACCGGCTCCGACCATGTGCGCGAAAAGGATGGCCTCTGGGCGGTGCTCTTCTGGCTCAACATCCTGGCAAAGCGCAAGATTTCCGTCAAAGACCTGATGGTGGAGCATTGGCGGGCCTATGGCCGCAACTACTATTCCCGCCATGATTACGAGGGCGTCGACGCCGCAGGCGCCAATGCGCTGATGGACGATCTGCGCGCCCGCCTCCCGGACCTGCCCGGCACCGACGTTGCCGGTATGACCATCGCTTCGGCTGATGATTTTGCCTACGACGATCCGATCGACGGATCGCGCACCGAAAAGCAGGGCATCCGCATCGGCTTCGAAGGCGGCGCGCGGCTGGTGCTGCGCTTGTCCGGGACGGGCACGGTGGGCGCAACGCTGCGGGTCTATCTTGAAAACCTGGAAACCGAGGCGCTCGACAAGGATGCCCAAGAGGCCCTCGCGCCGGTCATCGCCGCCGCCGAAGCCCTCGCCGGGATCAAGGCGGGCACCGGACGTGACGCCCCCGACGTGATCACGTAAGGCACTCACCCCCCCTTGGACACAATACGCGCTATCTTATTGATGATCCTGTCCATGGCGCTGCTGGCCGGGACAGACACCTTCATCAAACTTGCCACCGCCACGGCCTCCATCGGACAGACCCTGCTCGGGCTGACCATTGGTGGCACGCTTTTGTTCCTCGCACTCGCGCGCATTCGGCGCGTGCCGATCTTTACCCGCGACGCGCTGCTGCCGATGATCATGCTGCGCAATCTCTTCGAGATCATCGCCGCCGTGGGCATGGTCGTCGGGGTCGCCAACACCGCCCTGCCGGTCTTTGCCGCGATCATTCAGGCCGGTCCGCTGATCGTGACCATGGGCGCTGCGCTGTTTCTCAAGGAAGAGGTCGGCCCGCGCCGCTGGGCTGCGGTCATCGTCGGGCTGACAGGCATGATGGTCGTGATCCGGCCATGGGACGCGTCATTCACGGGGTGGGAGCTGTTCGCCGTCCTGGGCATCGCGGCCCTCTCTGCGCGGGATCTGATCACACGGCTGTCGCCGCCGCATATCACCGCGCTGTCGATCTCGACATGGGGCTTCGCGGCCACGCTCCTGCCCGGCATCGTGCTGCTTGCCATCGCGGACAGGCCGCTCGTGACCGATGCGAAAACCCTCGGCTATATTTTTGGCGCCGTGCTTGTCACCACCTCCGGCTACCTCGCCATCACCACCGCGATGCGCCTGGCTCCGGCCTCTGTCGTCTCGCCTTTCCGTTACACGCGGCTGATCTTTGCGACGATTCTCAGCATCGTCGTTTTCGACGTCTGGCCCGATGGCTGGACGCTACTCGGCGGCGCGATGATCCTTGGCGCAGGGCTATACAGCTTCTTGCGCGAGCGGCGCCTGGCTCGGGAAGCCCTCGCGGCACCGGTTGCCGCTAACGGTTAGCGCAACCCCTGAAAACAAGGGTCCGTTAGCGATAACGGAAAACTTTACATTCGCTCAGCGGCTGGTATGACTTGCGGCAAACGTATCGCCAAAGGGGGCCTCCCATGAGCACCATCATCGACATCCACGCCCGCGAAATCCTCGACAGCCGTGGCAACCCCACCGTCGAAGTCGACGTCACTCTCGAAGACGGCACCCTTGGCCGCGCTGCCGTGCCCTCGGGCGCCTCGACCGGTGTACACGAGGCGGTCGAGCGTCGCGATGGCGACAAAACCCGCTACATGGGCAAAGGTGTGCTCGAAGCGGTGGCAGCGGTGAATGGTGAAATCGCGGAGGCCATCGTTGGCTTCGATGCCACCGAGCAGGTCGCCATCGACCTCGCCATGATCGAGCTTGACGGCACCGACAACAAGGGCCGCCTTGGCGCCAATGCCATTCTTGGCGTCTCGCTTGCCGTGGCCAAGGCCGCAGCCGAGTACACCGGCCAGCCGCTGTTCCGTTATGTCGGCGGCACTTCCGCCTGTGTCCTGCCGGTTCCGATGATGAACATCATCAACGGCGGCGAGCATGCGGACAACCCGATCGACATCCAGGAATTCATGATCATGCCGGTGAGCGCGGAGAACATCCGCGAGGCCGTGCGCATGGGCTCCGAAGTGTTCCACACCTTGAAGAAAGAGCTCTCCGCCGCAGGCATGTCCACCGGGCTTGGCGATGAGGGCGGCTTTGCTCCCGAACTGGGCAGCACCCGCGACGCGCTGGATTTCATCATCAAATCCATCGAGAAAGCCGGCTACAAGGCTGGCGAGGACATCTATCTCGCACTCGATTGCGCGGCCACCGAGTACTTCAAGGACGGCAAGTACGAGATGAAGGGCGAAGGCAAAAGCCTCAGCTCTGCCGAAAACGTCGACTACCTGGCCGCGCTCTGCGACGATTACCCGATCATTTCCATCGAGGACGGCTGTGCCGAGGACGACTGGGACGGCTGGAAGCTGCTCACCGATAAGCTTGGTGACAAGATCCAGCTCGTCGGCGACGATCTCTTCGTCACCAACCCCGCGCGCCTCGCCATGGGCATCGAAAAGGGCTGCGCCAACTCCATGCTGGTCAAGGTGAACCAGATCGGTTCGCTGACCGAAACGCTGCGCGCCGTCGAAATGGCCCACCGCGCCCGCATGACCAACGTCATGTCCCACCGCTCGGGCGAGACCGAGGACGCCACCATCGCGGACCTCGCCGTCGCCACCAACTGTGGTCAGATCAAGACCGGATCGCTCGCGCGCTCCGACCGGCTCGCCAAGTACAATCAGCTGATCCGCATCGAAGAAATGCTCGGCGAAACGGCAGAATATGCCGGGCGTTCGATCCTGCGTTAATTCACGCGCCATCGCGCAAACTCGAAGAGGCGCCGCTCAGGCGCCTCTTTCTTTTGGTGAATACTCTGTTTTCGCCGTTAAATGACAGGAATATTCCCGACTTTGCTCTTCTTTTTTCGGTTTTTCCACGTATGGTTTCTGGTGAACAAATTTAAGTTATAGAATGATTGCGATGGTCACCCAGCCGTTCCGTGCGCGCCTTGATGCCCTCACGCTGGCCGAATTCGGTTCTGGCGTAGAACTGGTATTAAGGCTGTCGCTTGTGATCGTGGCCTCTTTCCTTCTGGCGTTTCTGGCCCAACACACCCTTCTGCTGGTCTGGCTGGCCAGTTTGCTGATTACCCAATCGCTTCTGGCCATCGTCTTGACCCGGCGTCTTGCACCAAAGCTGGCAGGCGCGCAGGTCCAACTCGGCTTGGCGCTCTACGCCTTGTCGCAACTGATCTTTATCGGCGCGCCGCTCTATCTCATCAACTCTGGCAACCCAGGGCTTGTACTGGCCGGGGCGCTGACCCTCGTGGCAACCCTTCTGTGCAAGCTGCAGCACGCACAAGATGATCATGCCATCGCCCGGATCAACGCCGGGCAATTCATTATTGCGGTGCTCAGCATCGTGCTGATCGTCCTGCCCGAGGTGACCGATAAGGTGAGCCAGGTCATTGTGCCGCTCTCCGCCGCCGCTGTAATCGCGTACTATATCGTCGGCATGCGCGAAAACCGATTGCGGCAGCAGGCCTATCGCGAGTCTCGCATGCGCTATGCCCAATCGCAAAAGGCCCGCGCCATGACCCAGTTCGTCGGTGGCGTGGCGCATGATTTCAACAATATCCTGACCGCGATCATGGGCAATCTCGAACTCGCCCGCATCCTCGACGATCCCAAAGAGCGCGAGGATGCGCTGGACCAGGCCCAAAACGCCTCAGAACGCGCCGCCATCACCGTACAGCAACTTCTGGCCAGCAGCGGTCGATCCCGGCTTCGGCCTGAAACCCTGACCGCCGCCGACTTGCACAAACAGATGGAACAGGTGTTGCCCGACCTTCTGGAGCCCGGCATCACCCTGCAGTCCGCGGCGCGCGAAGCGGAGTTTGCGGCCTTTGTCGATCGTGACATGCTGGAGACTGTGCTGATCCAGCTATGCCTGAATGCGCAGGACGCGATGAAAGGGTCCGGCAATATCTGGCTGCATTCGCGCAAGCAGAATGAGCGCCCGAACACCGACAATGCGCCGGACGCATCGCCGCCCTATCTGGCAGTGTCCGTCCTGGACAACGGCCCGGGCGTCGAGAGCGATTCGCTCGACATGCTGTCAGAGCCCTTCTTCACCACAAAAAGCACAGGTCAGGGCCCCGGACTGGGCCTTTCTGCGGTGCAGGGCTTCGCACGCCAATCCGGCGGCGCGCTCTTGCTCGAAAACCGCCCGGAGGGCGGCTTTTGCGCCACGATCCTGCTGCCCCGCGCCTGATCCCGCCGGGCGGGTGGCCTGCGATCAGGAGCCTGGCTCCTTGTAGACCCCCTGCGCCTTCAACGCATCGACGACTTCCTTGGGCATGTACGTCTCATCGTGCTTGGCCAAGATCTCATGCGCTTCGAACACTCCATCCACATAACGCCCGGTGCCGACCATCCCCTGGTTCTCTGCGAAAAGGTCCGGCAACACGCCGCGATAGACAACCGGCACGGTCGCCCCGCCGTCTGTCACGTTGAAGCGGATCTGCTCGCCAGCACCGCGAACCAGAGACCCCTCCTCGACCAGCCCGCCGATGCGGAAGGTCTCTGACGCCACGGGCGGCGCTTCGACCACCTGGCTGGGCGAGCGGAAGAAATTGATGCCATCACGCATGGCATAGCCGATCAGCGCCGTCGAAACGACCAACGCCGCGGCCGCAAGCGCGATCACCTGAATACGGCGTTTCTTCTTAAGAGATTTCAGAGCCATGGGCCGGCCTCCCGTCCAGATCAGCGGTCCCGATCTATATAGTCGATCTCGAATGCGAAACGAAGCCCCCGCGCGATTTGCCGCGCTCATTCGCTTCATCGGTCCTAAAATAGCCCGGGGGAGCGCCGCAGGCGTGGGGGCAGCACCCCGACCGGGCCTTTCCGTCAGGAAAGGCCCGGCGAGTTGTCCAAAGCGCAGCTTTGGGCGAAACCGTTACGGAAAGCAGGGCGCGAGCATAAGACCGGCCCGCTCGTCTTCGCCGAGCATCAGGTTTGCGTTCTGCACCGCCTGCCCGCTTGATCCCTTGCACAGGTTGTCGAGCGCCGCCACGATGATCGCCCGCCCCGGGATACGGTCGCCGCTCACGCCGATATGGCAAAAGTTGGAGCCGCGAACGTGGTGCGTGCTCGGGGTCTCGCCCTTCGGCAGAACCGAAATGAACGGCTCATCGGCATAGGCCGCCTGCAGCGACGCAAGCACCGCGTCGGCCTCGCCCTTGACATAGCAGGTGGCCAGGATACCCCGGTTGAACGGCCCGAGATGCGGGGTGAATTGCACTTTCACCGCGCGGCCCGCCAACTTGGAAAACTCCTGGTCGAACTCGCCCTGGTGCCGGTGCGTGCCACCGACGGCATAGGCGTTGGTGCCTTCGCTGAGTTCCGCATGAAGCAGGTTTTCCTTGAGTGAGCGCCCGGCCCCGGACACCCCGCATTGCAGGTCGAGAATGATGTCATCAAGGTCAATAACCCCGGCGCTGATCAGCGGGCGCAGAATAAACTGCCCGGTCGCCGCGTTGCAGCCGGTCCCAGCCACCAACCGCGCCCCGGCGATCTCCTCGCGGTAGAACTCGGTAAGGCCGTAAACCGCCTCTTTCTGTATCTCCGGCGCCGCATGCGGATTGCCGTACCACTTTTCGTATTCCGCCGGATCACGCAGCCGGAAATCCGCGCTCAGATCGACGATCTTGATGCTCTTTGGGAGCTTCGAGATGACCTCCTGGCTGGTCTTGTGCGGCAGGGCGCAAAAGCACAGGTCGATCTGATCGAAATCGATCTCTTCCCAGGTCACCAGATCCGGCAGGTCGAGATGACGCAGGTGCGGAAACACCGATGCCATGGGCTGACCGGCTTTGGAATTGGCGGCCAAAGCCTTGATTTCAAACGAGGGATGCGTCGCAATGATGCGAACCAGTTCGGCCCCGGTATAGCCGGAGGCGCCGATGATGGCGATGGAATGGGTCATGGTCGGATCCTTTGGATCAAGGCACGCGGGTAGAAAGCCGCGCGGACATAAAACAGGGATTTGGGAGGCGTGACAAGCCGGGGGCGCGGCGCAAGGCCGCGCGCGCAATCATCGTCGCAGATGCATCGGTGATGTGGCACACATTGGATGTCTCCTTAGCAGTGCGATAGCAGCAGGCGGGTCGGGAATCAATGGACTTGATCGGCGCGCGGCCTGCGCCCATCCTGTGATCATGGCGAAACCCTCGTTCCACAAACCCGTGCCGTTCTGGCGGCTGTACCTGCGGCTTGGCGGCTGGTTCAGTGTCGCCTTTTTCGTGGTCCTTGCCCTGTTGACGGTTGGCAGCACCCTCGCGCACGGCCTCGCCGAGCGCTTCGAGACCGAAGGCCGCAAGACGCAGGCCGAGGTGCTGAACAAATACATCACCGAAAGCACCGACAGCGACGGCGCCACCACCTATACCCGCTGGTTCGCTCTGGCCTACACCACAAACACCGGCGCCGATTTCGAAGTCGACCGCAGCGTCTCGACGGCGCTGTTCGAAACCACTCAGATCGGCGGGTTCATCCCGATCCGCTATCTCGAAACCGAGCCGGAGCGGATCGAGACCAGCGAAGGGTCCAACCGCACCGCCGGCACGGTCATGCAGATCATGGGTCTTGTCGATGGCCTGCTGTTTCTCGGAGCGATGTGGTACTCCGGACGGCGGGCCGTCGCCGCCGTGCGCGCCCGGCGTTACGGCAAGCAGGAAAGCGTGAAAGTGGAGGAGCTGCATACCACGGCTGTCAGGATAAACGGAAAGCGCCGATACCGGCTGAAGTGGCGCGATGGCATGGGCCGCACCGGCTACAGTCTGATGTATCCCAAGGATCAGCTGCTGCGCTTTCCGCCAGGGCACCCCATCGTGGTCTATCACGGCCTCAAAAAAGCGTTTTGGGAGGGAGATGTCGGACCACGGCAGACGTGATCCGGCCCCCTGCAAAATCAGCTGTCCGAGGCCGTCTGCACGCGTCGGTCAGCGCAGCCCCTGCCGTGCCACGAATTCCGCCAGTTGGCTGACCGCAGCCGCCCTGGCAGCAGCGATCGCACCCGGCGTCATCTCTCCTGTCACCGGCACGTCAATCTCGAAGCGGCGCGCCCGGTCCGTGCCGTAATCCTCCGGCGCGACGAACATCTGCCCGGTCATCCGGAACGATGCTGCGCTGGTGGCAAAGAAATCCTCGACACGGATGTCCACTTTGACGTCCGGCAGATCGCGGAACGGCCAGGGCTCCGGCGCCACCAGCCGTCCTGTGATCGCATCGAGATCGCGCGCAAGCTGCAGTGTGACCGCCCGCCCCGGCTCATCGGCCCAAAGCCCGCCGGAGGGCGCAATCGCACCGCTCGCGTCGCGCATCACGATCTCCTCGTCCTGCGCATAGGTCGGCAGCGTCACGGTGGCGACCTCGATCCTCGCGTAGCGCACGGACACCCGTGCATCCGGCAGGGCCGCGCCGCCGCCCACCGCCGTTGGTGCCGCGTCAAAGCGCAGTTGTTCGCCGCTACAGGCCGCCAGAAACACGGTCAGGCTCAGGAGTGAAAGGGATTTCATCATTGCATTACCGTCCGGTCAGAAGAGAGTTGGGATTGCGCGCAATCTGCCGCGCGAGGCGGTCTATGGACTGCGCGGCGGACTCGATCTCGCGGATCGCGGCGCTCATTTCCCGGCCAAAGTCGGAGCCCCGCGAATAATCGCCCAGCGTCACACCCGCCTGCGCCGCCACACGCGCGATGCGGTCGGCCAGCGCCGGCAAAGAGCCCGACGCCTGCGCGAGGGCTTCCGCCGCCGAGCGCGCCGAGACCAGCGTGGCGTTGGCGTTCTCCACCAATCCGCCCTGTTGCACGTCTTCAAGCGTGCTGCGCAGCTCCGCCAGCGTCGCGTTCAGCTCGCCAGGGAGCTGTTTGGTGCTGTCCTGCGCGATCAGCGCCTCCGCGGTATCCATCAGCTCCGCCGCCCGGTCTGTCAGCGTCTGCAGCGACAGGTCTTCGACATCGCTGAGGATGTTTTTCGCCTGCTGCGACAGCTCCGGCAGATCGCCCGCCGCCGCGTCGATCTTGGACACCGCACCCGAGACCTGCGCGATGATGCGCTCTTCGTCGACTTGCGTGAGCAAGCCATTCAGCCTGTCCGAGGCCTGCTGCAAACCGCGCGCCAGATCGCCGATCTGTCCCGGCAGCGCCGCGATTTCCGCGCTTCCGACGATCCCGTTGACCGAAGCAATCGCCGCCCGCAGATCCGCGGGCATGGCGTTCAGATCCGGGTTCGACACCAACGCATCGGCACTGCCGAGCATCTCCGAAAGCTGCGCAGACAAATCCGACAACGGCAGGGCCTCGGCCTTGCCAAGCACCGCGCTGGTCTGCTCGCTCAGCCCCGGCAGGGTCTGTGCTGTCTCGTCGATGTTGGCGATCAGGTCCGACACCGCCGCCACGATGGCACGGTCCTGCACGTCCCCGAGCAGGGTGTTGAGCGTCGCCGAGGCCTCTTCGAGCCCGGTTGCCACCTGCCCGATCTGTGCCGGAAGGGACGCAACCTCGTCGCTTTCGGCCACGGAACGGATCGCCGCGAGGGTCGCACGCAGCTCCTCCGGGGCCTCCTGAATGCCGTCGCTGTTCAGCAGCCCCCGCGCATCGGCGAGGAAATTGACCGCATTATCAAGCAGCTCTTCCACCGGCAGTGCATCCACGCGGCTCAAAAGCCCCTGCGCCGAGGCCGCCACGTTCGCCACCTTCGACTCCGTGGTCGGGATCAGCGGATAAGGCTCCGCATCGCGCATCAGTTCCGCATCCGGCGCATCGGGCAAATCGACAAGGTCGATCTTGAGGCCGCCGGTCAGCAAGGAGGCATTGGTCAGCTGCGCCCGCAGTCCGCGCCGCACGCGGGTCTCAAGATAGTCGAGAAAGCCCTCTTCGGTGGAATCCTCCAGCCCGATCCGCCCCGGATTGAGCCGCACCGTCGCCACAAGCCGCACCTTGTCATCCCCGAACCGCGCCGCATCGACGAGACCGGAAATCGTGATCACCTCGCCCATGCGCAACCCGCCAAGCTGCACCGGCGCCCCGGCACTCAGCCCGGCGAGGTTCTCGTCGAACACCATCATCAGATCGACACTGCCGCCGTCGCCTTCAAGGAAGTAATCCTCGCGCGCGGTCTCTTCGTCGGGATGCAGCTCGAATTCGGCTCCATCGGCGATTTGCGTTCCGCCAGAGCCAAGTGTTGCAAAGGTCACGCCGCCGCTGATCAGCGAAGCCAGAGAGTTGAACTGAAGCCGGGCCCCGCCCGCATCGAGCGAAAAGCTGAAGCCGGAGATGTCCCAGAACCGGGTGTTTTCCGTCACCAGCGCGTCATAGGGCTCAAGGATGACGACCTGCGCCTCCACCGCCAGCCCATCCGGCGAAACCTCCGTCGCGCCAAGCCGGCCAACCTGAACCCCACGATAGAGGATCGGCGTATTCTCCGAGGGCAGACGCTCGTCCGAACGCAGGGTGAAGGTCGTGCCCTTTTCGCCAAGCGCCAGCATCGGCGCCTTCGGCGAGCCTTCGAAACGATCCTGCGCCTGCCCCGCCGTGCCGTCCCACGCGCCTTCGATATAAACACCGGACAGCACAGTATCGAGACCCGAGACCCCCTGTGCGGTCACCTCGGGACGGACCACCCAGAAGCGGGACGCCGCATCGACATAGGGGGCCACGGATTTGTCGAGCCGGATCGAGACGATCACCTCTTCGAGGTTGTCGGAAAAGCCCACCGCCTCGACCAGCCCCACGGCAATGTCGCGGTAGCGCAGCTCGGTCTCGCCGGCGTGCACGCCATCTGCGTTGACAAACCGCACCTCGATCAACGGGCCGCGTTCGTTCCAGTTCTGCAGCGCAACCCCGAGCGCCACGACAAGGGCAAGGATCGGGATCAGCCAGACCAGGGAAAACCGCGGACCGGTCTTCGGAGGCTCGATCGGAACGTCGGCGGGAGCGCCGTGGGCGTGATTGTCAGACGTCATGGCGTGCCTTGGCTTTCAATGGTCTTGCCGTCCCAGATCAGCCTTGGATCAAAGCTCTTGGCGGACAACATGGTAAAGATGACGGACAACGCGAAAGTCAGCGCCGCCGGACCGGGATGGATATTCGCCACCACCGACAACTGCACCAGCGCGCTGAGGATGGCGACGACGAAAACGTCGATCATCGACCAACGGCCGATGAATTCGACCGCTTCGTAAAGATGCAGACGCTGCAGGCTGTTGCGCGGGCTTTGCCGCCATGCGGAATAGCTCAGATAGGCAATGGCGGCGAATTTGGACACCGGGATAAGCACGGATGCAATCAACACGATGGCCGCGATCACCCATTCGCCATGCTGCGCGATCTCGATGGCGCCGCCGACAATCGTGCCCTGCTGTTTGGACACCAGCGTTTCGGTGACCAGCATCGGATAGAGGTTGGCCGGAACATAGCAGATCAGCCCCGCCAGCCACCATCCCATGACCCGCTGCAGGCTTGTTTCGTCGCGCGACGACAGGGCGCTGCCACAGCGCGCGCATCGTTCGGTGCCCATTGGCCAGACCCGCGAACACGCCCGGCAGGCGACAAGGCCCGCCTCACGCGCCGTTGTCGCCGCTGTCATCGCTTCCGCGCGGGTGTCCGACGCCGCGCTCATTCCGTCTCCTCGATGGCGTTCCAGATCGACCATGTGCACAAATACCGATCGTTGATGATCACAAAGATCGACAGGGCGGTAAACATCCAGAAGGCCGGACCAAAGTCCAGCCGCGCCAGATCCGACACCTTGACCAGCGCCACCGCGCACCCGATGGAGAAAACCTCCGTCATGGCCCAGGGTTTCATTTCCTCGGCCAGGTGAAAGGCGCCCTTGGCATGGCGCAATGGCGGGCGGTTCAGCTCGATCGGCGCAATCACATAGATCAACAGCGCCGTGCGCATCAGCGGCACCAGCACGATCACCATGACCGAGGCCACGGACACCAGGACCAGAGTGCCGGATCGGAAACTGGTCGCGACATCGAGCAGCGACACCCGATTGCCCAGGCCCGCCGCGTGGATTTCGAGAAACGGAAAGAACACCGCCGCAATCACAAGGATCAGCACCGCAGTCGAGAGCGCCAGCACCCGCACCCCGGCGCTCTGCCGCGTCGAGATGAGCACCGTGTGGCAGCGCCCACAGATCGCGCGCGCGCCCTCGCCCGGAAGCCGGGCGGTGTAGAGCGCATCACAATTCGGGCAAGCGATATACTGGGCCAGAGTGTCTGGCCGATTGCCTTGCGGCATGACGGATCCGTTCAACAAAACCGGCCCGCAGCGGGCCGTTCTTAACCATATTGGCCAAGGAAGTAGGGCGCAAGCGCAGCATCGCCAGTGCCCGCCGCCCAAGACTTGCCTTTTTCCCGGCCCGGTTTCCGCAACGAAACCCGGCATCACCGCCGGTCAGGCCTTGGTAAAATCGATTTTCCGTTTGAGGAACTGCGTGGCGTGACGCGACACTTTCGCAGGATCGCCCGTGGTCAGAAAACAGCTCTTCTCGCCGGAGCCAAGCATCGCCGGGTGCCGTACGAGATAATCAGCCAATGACTCCGCCACCAGCCGCGCCTGCGAATAGACCGCCACATCGGGCCCCAGCGCATCCTGAAAAATCTCCTGCATCAGCGGGTAATGGGTACAGCCCAGAATGGCGGCCTCCGGCGCTGGCATCTTGCGCTTGAGCGCGTCCACATGGCTGCGCACAAGGGCCTCCGCAAGGATCATGTCGCCCTCTTCGATGGCATCGACCAGCCCGCCACAGGCCTGCGCCTCCACGTCCACACCGATCGCGCGGAACGCCAGTTCACGCTGAAAGGCACGGCTGCTGACGGTCGCGGGCGTGGCGAACAGCGCCACGTGCTTGACCGCCACCTCACGCGGGGGCGAGTTGTCGCCCCACTGCCGCTCGGTCAGCGCCTCGATCAGCGGAACAAAGACGCCGAGCACCCGCTTCTCACGCGGAATCCAGCGTTCCTGCATCCGCCGCAGCGCCGCCGCGCTGGCCGTATTGCACGCCAGAATCACCAGGTCGCAGCCCTCGTCCCAAAGCCGCTCCACCGCGCCGCAGGTCAGGTTGTAGATATCGTCGGAATCGCGCACGCCATAGGGCGCATGGGCGCTGTCCGCAAAATAGGCAAAAGGCACATCCGGCAGGCGATTTGACACCGCATCCAGCACCGTGAGCCCACCAAGCCCCGAATCGAAAACGCCCACTGCCATGTCTGTCACTCCTGCAACGCGCCCGGTTCGGGCGCCTCAATAAAACCGTTTCGACGGTGCGGCGCCGGTGCGGTGCTTTTCCTCGAACTCGAACCCGTAGGCATAGGATTTGAGCGGGATTGGCGATAGCTCATACGTGGCTTTTCTGAGGAAATCCATAAGCGCGCGCGGGTCGCTGCGATGTTCCGCAATCCGCTCCGGCGCAATCGGCGCGCCGACGACCACGCGCACCGGCGTATCCACCCGCTTGCGAAACTCCTTGAGCAGCAGGCCCATGCGCAACGTCACATGCAAATGGCTGGCCAGCTGGAACAGCCGGGAGGTGTGGCCGTCAAAATAGATCGGCACCACCTGCGCCCCGCTTTTGGCAATCATCTTGGCGGTAAAACTGCGCCATCCGGGGTCCATGGGCGTTGAAAACGGCGTCGCGGAGGTGGCCACCGTGCCACCCGGGAAAATCCCGATACAGCCGCCCTGCCCGAGATACTCCAGCGCCGCCCGCCGGGTTTCGACATTCTGCTTCAGCGCGTCCTTCGAGCCATCGAAATCCACCGGCAGCACAACGCTGTCCAGCTCTTCGGCCTTGCGAAAGACGCTGTTCGCCAAAATCCGGAAATCGCCCCGGACCACCGACAGGATGTGCCCCATGATCAGCCCATCGAGAATGCCGTAAGGATGATTGGCAATCACCACCAGCGGCCCCTCTTTGGGAATATCGTCCAGAGAGCCGCCCATCACCTCAAGCCCGAGGCCATAACGCTCCACCATCACCTGCCAGAAATTCCGCCCTGCGGCGATTTCCGTCTCGTATCCACTGGCCCGGCGGATCAGCCCGATCCGGCCCGTGGCATTCTCCATCAGCCGGATCATGGCCCGCCCGCCCCGCGTGCTGGCCGAGTAACTGTAGGAAATATCACGGGCAATCTGCCCCCGGTCCCGCATCTGCCGCTCTCCCGTTCCTTGTTTTCCCTGATTACCGCATCCACCAAACCTGTAACAGAAAGATTGCAGATTTGTGACGCAGATCACACTGGCGAGTCGTCCCCACAGTATACAACCAATAGTATTGTGATCGCCGTCTGGCCAACCCAGGCGGGATCAGACAAGAAAGGGGACATTTCATGAAAATCCGCACCGGCCTGCGCGCGGGGGCCGCCGTCATGGCGCTCACCGCGCCCGCCGCCGCCGACACCCAGATCAACGGCCTGCAACAGATGATGCTGTTCCGCAGCTTCATTCAGGACGACGCCCTGTGCGAAACCGCCGTGGTCGATGGGCGGGCGATGATCACGGGCGCCAATGCCACGTCCGGCGCCGCCGCCTGCCCCGACGCCTTCGCCTGGGCGCAGTTCGTCAATGCGGTCTCCGACGAATTTTGGACTTGGGGGATTGATCAGACGATCTGGCCAGAGGAGCCCTGGCCGCTCTGCACCGCCGAGATCACCGCAAATTGCTGCGATCCCAACGCCGCCGTCGACCCCGCCGCCCAACCGGCGAACTGTCCCGTCTACCGCGCCGATTACGATCCCATCAGTCCGCTGCCGGCCACGCCCAATGGCACGCCGTCCGGCGAAGTGGTCAGCCATAACGGCCTGAACGAAGACGATAATATCGACCCGGGCCGCCTTCTGCGCGATCTAGAACTGGAGCTGGTCTTCCGCAACCGCGCCATGACCGATTATATCTACCGCAACGATCTCTATTCCCGCGAGGGCCTTGGTTCGCGCAATCGCGCGCAGAATGCCGCGCTCAAGGACGGCAATGTCGGCGCGGCCCACAGCCTCGAAGTGCGTTTCCCGCTCGACGCGACCATGGTCAAGGTCGATTTCCTGCACCAGGACATCATGCTCGCCCGTGAGTTGATCATGGACACCGGCGGCCCCGTCCCAAACAATCCCGAATACCCCTATCTCACGGTCTATCTCGACGGCGATGGCGACGCCGATCAGGTGCCGGGCTTTTACTACGTAGTCGCCATGACCAACGCTTCCAAGGACCTGCCAACCTGGCATTGGTACGCCATGGAGCACGTGGCCAACGCCGGGCGCTGCGACTACATCGGCTGCAATGACAGCTTCGGCTATACCGCCAATGGTGCCGCGCAGGCCGGTGCGAATTTCGGCGATCACTACGTGCCCCCCGCGATCATGCTCAACAACGACAAGACAGAGGACAATGACCCGCTCTTCGCCACGGGCGGCACCTATCTGCCCGCGGACACCGGCGAGCAGATGACCGAAGCGTTGGCCATGCTCTTCGAGGGGACCGGCGTCGGCGCCGCCCCCCAGGACCCCGATCCACGCGTGATTTCCGCCGATGATCCGGCGTGGAAAAATTACTATTTGAAAGGCACGCAGAGCAGTTTCACCACCGTGGGCGGCGTTCCGACTGGCATGGGCGCGACCGTGACAGAGGGTGGTTTCGTGAACTCTGCGTCCTGCACAACCTGCCATTCGCAGGCCGCCGCCGACATGAACGGCACCACGACAAAGGTCGGCGTCGGCGCCACATGGCGGCCCAACCTGCTTGGCTATGCCCAGGTCGCCATGGGCACGCCCAGCATGGATTGGTTCTATCAAACGGGGCTGGTTGACGGCGGGCCGGGCATGGCCGCGACGCAAATCGACTTTGTCTGGGGCATTTTGAACGCCGCCTGCCAGAGTCCTGCAGGCTCGCATGGTCAATGCGACAGCTATCCCGACGCGCCCACGGTGATCCGCGCCACGGGCTCCGGAGAGTGACCCGACTGCGGGCGGCCTGATACGGGCCGCCCGCCTTTTCTCTCACTGGCCGCGCTACTCCGCCGCCTGCTTGAGCGGCGCACCGCCCGATTTCAAAACAGAAAGGAGCTCTTCGCGGCGCTTCGCCGCCTTTGCTTCATTTGCCTGTTTCACCGGACCGAAACCCCTGATCTGCAAGGGCAATTCCGCGAGCGCGATCAGCGCATCCATGGTGTCCGCATTGGCTTTGGGCAGCCATTCGGCCATATCCGCCTCGTACTGCCGGATCAGCGCGCGTTCCATCTTGCGCTCTTCGGTCCGACCGAAGGGATCAAGCGGCGTGCCGCGCAGCCCTTTCAACTTTGCCAGCACTGCAAAGCCCTTCAACATGCTGGACCCGTATGCTTTTTTCACTGGCCGCCCGTCCGAACCCTCCTTGGAGAAGATCGGCGGCGCGAGGTGGAAGGTCATCTCGAAATCGCCATCAAACGCCTCTTTCGCCTTGGCGTGGCTCTCCAGATGCAGTCGCGCCACCTCGTATTCGTCCTTATAGGACAGCAGTTTGTGATAGCCCTTGGCCACCGCGTCTTTCAGCCGATCCTCCGATGCGCTATCGACCAACTTGCGATAGCGCTTGGCCAGCCGCTTACCCTGATACTTGATCAAATGATCGGCCCGGAAATCTACCTTTTCCGCCAAAGACTTGGGCAGTTTCGTGATATTCGGCGCAGCAAGCGTTGCGGCCTCCTCAGGGAAGAGCGCCGCCCAGCGACCCACCTCAAAGGCCCGCAGGTTCCGATCCACCGCTGCTCCATTGAGCCGGATCGCCTCGGCGATGGCCTCATGGCTCAGCGGAACAAGGCCGTTCTGCCATGCCGCGCCCAGGATCATCATGTTGGAGAAGATCGAGTCCCCAAGCACCACACGGGCCAATTCAGACGCATCGAACAGGCTCAGACGATCTTGAAGTCTTGCTTGAAGAGCGAGCTGCAACCTATCGGATGGCAAGGAAAATTCTGTGTTCCGCGTAAAGTCTCCGGTGATAATTTCATGGCTGTTGACCACCGCGCCGGTGCGTCCCGTGGTCATCAGGCCCAAGGTCTTCGCCCCGGCAGAAACCACCAGATCGCCGCCGATCAGACAGTCAGCCTCGCCTGTGGCCACACGCACTGCACTGATATCGCCTGGCTTTTCGGCGAGGCGCAGGTGAATATGCACTGCGCCCCCCTTCTGTGCGAGACCGGCCATTTCCATCATGGCGGCGCCCTTGCCGTCGATCTGCGCCGCCTGGGCGAGCACAGCGCCAATGGTCACAACCCCCGTGCCGCCGACCCCGGTGACCACGACATTATGCGTCCCGTCGATCGTCGGAAGCTGGGGCAAGGGCATCTCGGGCAGCTCCAGAGAGGTCGTTGCGGACTTTTTCGGAGTGGCGCCAGACAACGTGAGGAAAGACGGGCAAAACCCTTTCAAACAAGAGAAATCCTTGTTGCAGCTCGATTGGTCAATGGCCCGTTTCCGGCCCAGTTCCGTCTCCACCGGCACGATCGACACACAGTTCGACTGAACCCCGCAATCGCCGCAGCCCTCGCAGACGTCCGTGTTGATAAAGACCCGCTTGTCCGGATCCGGGAACTTGCCACGCTTGCGCCGCCGCCGTTTTTCGGCCGCACAGGTCTGGATATAGAGCAGGACAGAGACGCCCTCGAACCCGGCAAGGTCTTTCTGCACCTTGTCGAGATCGGCGCGCTCTGAAATCTCCGCCCCCGACGGGAAAGACTTCAGATCAATTTCTTCTTTCTCATCATAGACAACTGCCAGCTTCTTCACACCCATCGCCGTCACTTCCTCGGCAATGCGCTGTGGAGACAGACCACCCTCGTTGGGCTGACCGCCGGTCATGGCGACCGCGTCGTTGTAGAGGATCTTGTAGGTAATTTTCGTGTCGTTCATCAGCGCCGCGCGGATCGCCTGCACCCCGGAGTGGTTATAAGTTCCATCGCCAAGATTTTGAAAAACATGACTTCTTTTGGAAAACGGTGCCTCGCCGATCCAGTTGGCTCCTTCGCCGCCCATATGGGTGAATCCGATGGTTTCGCGGTCCATCCATTGCGCCATATAGTGACAGCCGATCCCGGCATAAGCTCTGCTGCCCTCCGGCACCTTGGTGCTGGAGTTGTGCGGACAGCCGGAGCAGAAGTAGGGCGTGCGCGCCGCGATCTCCTCGGCGCTATCCGCTTTCGTAGCGTCCTCAATGGCTTGCAGACCGGCCTTCACGCGATCCGTTCCGCGCCCTTCCTCGATCAGGATCTCGCCCAGCTTGCGCGCGATCCAGATCGGATCAAGCGCGCCGCGCGTCGGAAACAGCTCCTCCCGGTGCATCGCGCCTGAGCCGCCCTTGTACCATCCATAAACCCGCCGCCCGCGCCGGTCGTCAAAGATCGCTTCCTTCACTTGGACTTCGATCAGCTTGCGCTTTTCCTCAACAATCACGATGAGGTCGAGGCCCTCCGCCCAATCGTGGAAACCTTGCATGTCAAGAGGGAAGGTTTGTCCGACTTTATAAGTGGTTATACCGAGATGTTCAGCCTCTGCCTCATCAATCCCGAGCAAGCTCAGAGCATGAATCAGATCGAGCCAGTTCTTGCCCGCCGAGACAAACCCGATCTTGGCACCCGGCTTACCCCACATCCGTTTGTCCATGCCGTTGGCGCGGGAGAACGCCTCTGCAGCGAAGCGTTTGAAGTCGATCATCCGCGTTTCCTGCGCATGGGGCGTATCGACCAACCGGATGTTCAGGCCGCCTTCGGGCATCACGAATTCCGGCTCCACCAGCGACACCCGATCCGGACGGCCATCCACCACCGCGGTCGCCTCGATGGTGTCCTTCATCGTTTTCAGCCCGACCCAAAGGCCGGAAAACCGCGACAAAGCCCAAGCATAGATCCCGTAGTCCAGGATTTCCTGCACACCCGCCGGGGAAACCACCGGCATGTAGGCATCGACCATCGCCCATTCGCTTTGATGCAGAACCGTGGAGGATTCGCCCGTGTGGTCGTCGCCCATCGCCATGATGACACCGCCATGAGGCGAGGTCCCGGCCATATTGGCGTGCCGCATGACATCGCCGCTGCGGTCAACCCCCGGACCCTTGCCGTACCACAGGCCGAAAACGCCATCGAACTTGCCTTCGCCGCGCAGCTCGGCCTGTTGGCTGCCCCAGAGCGCAGTGGCCGCCAGGTCTTCGTTCAGCCCTTCACGAAAGAGAACGTCCGCCTCCGTCAGGACTTTCTCGGCTTTGCGCATCTGCAAGTCCACGGCCCCAAGCGGCGAGCCGCGATACCCGGTGACATAGCCGGCCGTGTTTACCCCCGCAGCGGCGTCGCGCGCCTTCTGCATCAGCATCAACCGCACAAGCGCCTGCGTGCCGTTCAGCAAAACCATGTCCTTCGTAAGATCGAACCGGTCATTCAAGGAAATCTTCGCGGTGCCCATCGACGCCTCCCATCGCTGATTATGCATGCATGTTACCATGATAATAGGTCACAAATGCTGACCTTAACAAGGGCAATTCGGTTACTTTATCAGGTTACATTAACTATACGATGCAACTATGCATTCATTTCAAAATGCGCCGCATATCGGGAAAGATGGCACCAGGATGGATTGGGACAAGCTTAGAATATTTCACGCAGTTGCCGACGCGGGCAGCCTGACCCATGCCGGGGACTCGCTGCACCTGTCACAGTCGGCGGTGTCGCGGCAGATCCGGGCGCTTGAGGAATCGCTGAACACCACTCTTTTTCACCGTCACGCCCGGGGTCTCATTCTCACGGAACAGGGTGAACTGCTCTTTGACGCCACGCAATCCATGCTGCGCCGGATCGACACCGCCACGGCGCGCATCCGCGACAGCGAGGAAGAAGTCTTTGGCGAATTGAAGGTCACCACGACTCATGGCTTTGGCGCGCTCTGGCTGGCGCCGCGTCTCACCAAGCTCTACGAAAAATACCCAGATCTCAACATCGACCTTATGCTGGAAGAGCGCGTACTGGACCTGCCCATGCGCGAGGCCGACGTGGCGATCCGCATGAAAGAACCGAGCCAGGCCGATCTGGTACGCAAACGGCTGATGTCGATCAAGATGCGTCTCTACGCATCGCCCGAGTACCTTGCCGCGCATGGCACGCCGGAGAAGATGGAAGACATGCGCACCCACCGGTTGATCTCGCAGAACGTGAAATCGGCTCAGGTGAGCGCGGGCATGCAACTTGTTCAGGAGTTGATGACCCAGGACATCGAGGCAACATTGACGGTGAACAACTACTTCGGCGTGTTGCAGGCGGTTCTGTCCAACCTCGGGGTTGGCGTTCTGCCCGATTACATCATCGAGGACTTTCCCCACGTTGTGCGGGTCCTGCCGGAGGTCGAATCCAACGAGGTGCCGGTGTTCCTCGCCTATCCGGAGGAGCTGCGCACCTCCAAGCGGGTCTCGGCGTTCCGGGACTTCGTTCAGGAAGAAATCATCGCGCATCGCCGCTCGCGAAGAGCGATGGGCGCGGACTGAACTCCCTCAATACGGGTGTTGTATGCGCACCACGCATAGCGGGAATGCTGCTTCGGCTGCGGGTTATCTCTTGATTGAATCATTCTCGATGCAATATTTGGCACATGGACGATGAAGCGCTGATTAGCGCATCATCTTCATACCTCCCTGTTGGACTATGGCCGAGCTTTTTGCTCGGCCTTTTTTTTGCTTCATTGCATCGCGGCACCTCGCTAGGGTGCCGATCAGAGTGATCTGAGGAACGAGCATGTCGAAATCACGAAAATTGCAGTGCAATTGCGGTCAAATGCAGTGGCAGGTTGAGCGTGCAGAGGCCGGCACACATTTGGCGTGTTACTGCAAAGATTGCCAGACCTATGTCAATCACCTTGATCAGGCGGCGCGCTTTCTGAACGACAATGGTGGGACAGAGTTGGTGCAGACCGTGCCATCCAAAATCCGAATCCTCGCAGGGGCAGATCAATTGCGCAGTCTTCGGCTCACGCCGACCGGCTTGCTGCGGTGGTACGCGGGCTGTTGCAACACGCCCATCGCCAACACGCTCAACACCCCCGGCTTTCCCTTTGTCGGCATGGTGCTTCCGGTGGGCGCGCAGGGCTTCGGCCCGCTCGTGGCCGAAGTCCAGACAACTGCAGCCAAGACCCCGGTGCGCGCACATGGAAAGGTCCGGATGGGGCTTGGCCTGCTCAGCCGGGCTCTGATGGCCAAACTGCGCGACGGCGGCAAGAGCAGCCCCTTCTTCGACGCTGCGGGCGCGCCGGTGGTCGCACCGGTCATCGTATCGGAGATGCACCCCTGACTGCGCGCCGCGCACGCGCCCTCACGCCTGTTCCAACAATCGCCCGCGCCCAGGCACCCGGTCCATGATCCCGGCCTGACGCAGCATATGCCAGCCAAGCACCTGGTTGGAGGACAGCACCGGCCGACCGACCGCCGCTTCCAGCGGCGCAATCACGTCCAGCGTGCGCAGATTGGTGCAGGACATGAACAGCACCTCGGCCTGCGTGTCCTCCATCAACGCCGTGCCCGCCGCCATCAAGGACGCTTCGTCGATCCGCGCCACGCGGCTTTCCTCCGCCTCGTCGAAACTGCCGAAGACCGGCGTTTGCACGCCCGCGTCCGAGAGCACCCGGCGCAGCCCGTCTGAAACCTCCGCCACATAAGGCGAGAGCAGAGCCAGCCGTGTGACCTTAAGCGCCGTACAGGCCGCCACAAGCGCCGAAAGCGGCTCTGTCACCGCGCGGGTCGCCACGCCGCCGCGCACAAGGTCGGCGACCCTGGCCGCCCCGATTACCGACGTGCCGGAGGTGCAGCCATAACAGACCACGTCAAACCCGATGGGACGCGGCAACCGTTCCGCCGCGTCCGGCAGCCGCGCCGCCATTTCATTCAGGCTGTCGGTTGTGACCTCGACGCCGGAAAGAATGCGCGAAACATAGAGGGCAACGCCGGTTTCCGGCAGCAAACGCCGAAAATCATGCTCCAAAGTCTCATCCGACTGCAAAACAATCAATCCAAGGTTGGCTCGCCGGCCAAGGTTTGGGCCAAGTGTAAACTCGAAAACCCGGCTCACGTCAGCACCGGCAGATCACGCGGCGCATCCGGAGAAAGCTGCTCGCAGCCTGTTGCGGTGATGGCAAAGACATCCTCATGCACCATGATCCCGCTCCCCGGCAGCGTGATCCCCGGCTCCAGCGTGATCACCATCCCCGGCTGCAACACCGTGTGATCCCCGGGAATGAGCGACAGGCCTTCGGTCAGCTGCATGCCCAGCCCATGACCCAGCCGCCCGGCCTCGCTGCCGCCGACGATCCTGTGCATGGCATGGTACAAGGCCGCTGCAGTGGTGCCGGGGCGCGCGATCTGACGCGCCGCCTCCGTCGCCTCCAACAGGCGCGCCCAGGCCGAGACCGCTTCTGGCGCAGCCCGGCCAATCGCCCAATTCCGGTCAAAGTCGGAAAAGTAGCCATTCCGCATGAGCCCGGTGTCCAGCATCAGGACATCGCCGGTCTGCAACGGCGTCTCTGACGCGGGTGAAATCACGTCGTCATAGCCAAGCGGTCCGGCGCCACCGGCCAGATATGGCACACAATCCGCCCCCTCTTCGAGGCAAATCGCCTGAAAACGCCGAAAAACATGCGCAATCGGCACGCCAGGCCGGGCAATCTCGCCCACCCGGTCAAAGGCACGGCCCGCAATGGCACAGGCCTCGCGGATGCAGGCGATTTCCGCTTCGGATTTGATCGCTCGCAGCTCCGCCATCAATCCGCCGTCGCTGACAATCGCCAGCGCCCCCAGCTCTGCCTTCAGCAGATCGTAATCCCTGAGCGGCATCCGCAGCACGCTCTCACGCCCCATGGGCATGCCAATCTTTCCGGACCCCGCGTGCTCGCGCAGGCAATCGGCCAGAAGGCTTACGCCATCATCCACCGGATCGGGCGAAGACCATGTGCGGATGTCGGTGATCCATGTCTTCGCCATCAGCGCCGCGCCAATCGAGGGGATCACCGCCACCGGATTGCCCCATGCAGGAATGACCAGAAACCACGGCCGCGTCGGGCTTTCCCAGAACCGCGTCAGGAACCCGGTGAAATAGCGCACCTCCGCCTCGGTCGTGAGCAGCAGTGCCCCAAGCCCGCGTTCGGCCAATCCCGCCTGCGCCCGGCGCACGCGGGCTTGGTACTCCCCGACCGGGAAAACGCTCATGCCGCCTCGCTCAGAATGGCCAGCACCCGCGACGAGGGCGTCAGCCCCAAAAGCTGCGGATCGGCCAGAGCCGCCGCCAGTCCCGCCGCGCCGGACGGCGTGCTTTCCAGCCCCGCCCCCGCAAGCAGCGGCAAGACCGCCATCGCCTCGGCGTCGGAAATCAGCACGAATTCATCGGTATCCCGCGCCAATCCGCGCAGCGCGATCAACGACGGCGCCTTGCAATCGAGCCGCCCCATCGACGACACCGGCCCGGCGGTCTCCACCGCCTCGCCCGCGCGAATGCTCTCATATAGCGCAGGCGCGGCTTCCGGCTCCACCACCACGATCCGCGGCTCCTCGCCCCATTGATCGCGAAACAGCGCGGCGCAGGCCCCGGCCATCCCGCCAACCCCGGCCTGCAGCAGGATGTGGGTCGGCGCCACGTCCATCTGGACCACGCATTCCGCCGCCATGGCCAGGTAACCCTCCATCAGCAGGTGCGGCAAATCGGTATAGCTCTCCCACGACGAATCGCTGAGCAAGGTCCAGCCCTGCGACGCCGCCGCGTCAAAGGCCGCCTGCATGCTCTCTTCGTAGTCTTGACCGGAGCGGATCACCTCCGCGCCCTTTTCGCGCAGCCGCATGGCAAACTCCTGCGGCACGGTCTCAGACAGGTAGATCACCGACCGCGCGCCGAAAATTGCCGCCCCCGCCGCAACGGACAGGCCGTGGTTGCCCGCGCTCGCGGTGACATAGCATTCCCCGGCAAGCGCGCTGCGCGGATCGCCGCTCTGCGACGCCGCCGCATGGGCGATGACATAGGCCGCGCCAAGTGCCTTGAAACTGCCCAGCCCCATGCGGCCCCGCTCGTCCTTGACAAAAACCCGGGCCACGCCCATCGCCTCGGCCAAGGATGTCGCCTCGGTCATGGGGGTCGCGGCATGGGCCGGACAACGCTGCAACAGCGCCAAGGGGGCGTCGGCGGCGACACTGGGCAGCGGAATATCCGCGATCTCCAGGCCCTGCCCCCGGTATGGATTGTCGATGATCTGCATAGCGCCCCCGCGTAACCATTCGCATCACAGCCCGAATTCCCACACCCGGTCAATGCTGCGCAGCCTTTTCGCACCTCAAACCCTTCCCCATCGCCTTGCCTTGTCGTAAAGAGCGCCGGACGCCACTCGTGGGACGATTTTGGGGGACCACATGCAAGAACCTGCCATCACCGAAGAGCTGATCGAAGCGCACGGGATCAAGCCCGATGAATATGCCGAAATCCTGCGTATCATGAACCGCGAACCCACATTCACCGAATTGGGCATCTTTTCGGCCATGTGGAACGAGCATTGCTCCTACAAGTCTTCGAAAATCCATCTGAAGAACCTGCCCACTACCGGCCCGCAGGTTATCTGCGGCCCCGGCGAAAACGCCGGTGTGGTCGACATCGGCGACGGTCAGGCGGTGGTGTTCAAGATGGAAAGCCACAATCACCCCTCTTATATCGAACCCTATCAGGGCGCGGCCACCGGCGTCGGCGGCATCCTGCGCGACGTGTTCACCATGGGCGCCCGGCCGATCGCGGCGATGAACTCGCTCTCCTTCGGTGAAAAGGATCACCCCAAGACCCGGCAGCTGGTTCATGGCGTGGTCGAGGGTGTCGGCGGTTACGGCAACTGCTTCGGCGTACCGACCGTGGGCGGCGAAGTGCGCTTCCATCCGGCCTACAACGGCAACTGCCTGGTCAATGCCTTCGCGGCGGGCCTCGCGGATACGGACAAGATCTTCTACTCGGCGGCCAGCGGCGTCGGTCGTCCCGTGGTCTACCTCGGCGCGAAAACCGGCCGCGACGGCGTCGGCGGCGCGACCATGGCCTCCGCAGAGTTCGATGAAACCATCGAAGAGAAACGCCCCACCGTTCAGGTCGGCGATCCCTTCACCGAAAAGCGCCTGATGGAGGCAACGCTGGAGCTGATGCAGACCGGCGCGGTGATCTCCATTCAGGACATGGGCGCGGCGGGCCTGACCTGCTCTGCGGTGGAAATGGGCGACAAGGGCAAGCTTGGCATCCGCCTCGACCTCGAAAAGGTGCCGCAGCGCGAAACCGGCATGACCGCCTACGAGATGATGCTCTCCGAGAGCCAGGAGCGGATGCTCATGGTTCTGGACCCGGCCAAGGAAGCCGAGGCCAAGGCCGTCTTTGACAAATGGGACCTCGATTTCGCCATCGTCGGCGAAACCATCGACGAGGACCGTTTCCTGATCGTGCACAATGGCGAGGTCAAGGCGGACATGCCGCTCTCGCGCCTGTCCTCTTCCGCCCCCGAATACGACCGCCCGTGGGAGCCGACGCCCGAGGCCGCGCCGCTTGGCGACGTGCCGCAGATTGATCCCATCGACGGGCTGAAGGCGCTGCTCTGCGCGCCGAATTACTGCTCGCGGGCATGGGTCTACGAGCAATACGACAGCCAGGTCATGGCCGACACCGTGCGCATTCCGGGCTTTGGCGCGGGCGTGATCCGCGTTGCGGGCACCGACAAGAAGCTCGCCTTCACCTCCGACGTCACACCCCGCTACGTCAAGGCGAACCCGGTCGAAGGCGGCAAGCAGGCGGTGGCCGAAGCCTATCGCAACCTCACCGCCGTCGGCGCGCTGCCGCTGGCGACCACCGACAACCTGAATTTCGGCAACCCCGAGAAACCGGCCATCATGGGCCAGTTCGTCGGCGCGCTGGATGGCATCGGACAGGCCTGCCTCGCGCTCGACATGCCGATCGTTTCGGGTAACGTCTCGCTTTATAACGAAACCGATGGCGTCGGTATCCTGCCGACCCCCACGATTGGCGCCGTGGGCCTGATCGCGGCGGACGAAGAGCCGATCCTGGGCTATGCCCGCGACGGTCATGTAGCGCTGCTGGTCGGGGACACTGGCGGGCACCTTGGACAATCTGCGCTGCTCGCCGAGGTCTTTGGCCGCGAAGAGGGTGACGCGCCGCATGTGGACCTTGCCGCCGAGAAAGCCGCAGGGGATTTCATCCGCGCCAACCGGGACCACATCAAATGCTGCACCGACCTCAGCGATGGTGGCCTCGCGCTGGCCGCCTTCGAGATGGCCGCAGCCTCCGGCGTCGGCGTGCACCTCGATAGCGGGGACACCCCGACCCTCTTTGGCGAGGATCAGGCCCGCTATCTCATCGCCTGCAACTTCGACCAGGCGGAGGCGCTGATGACCGCCGCCGGATCGGCCGGTGTGCCGATCACGACCGTGGGCAAATTCACCGGCGAGATCGTTAAGTACGGCAGCAGCGAAGCGCCGCTGTCAGAGCTTTCCGCGATCCACCGCGAGGCCTTTGGCAAGACCTTCGGCTGAGCCGTTCCAGACGGAGGAAAACCCGCAGGCCAAAGCGCCCTGCGGGTTTTTTCGTGCCTGCCGCGCAGCACGTGGCGCCACGCGGCCCCTTCCCGGACCGGTGCAAAGCCCGTAGGTTGCTGTACGAATGGACCACCGCTGAGAGTGCCATGTCCGGAAAATCCGCCTTCGCGCGCACCGAATCCCTGCTTCGCATGAGCGACGCCACATGGCAGCGCCACACCAACCCTTGGAGTGGATGGTCCCGGCTGAGCATCCTGCCCCTGCTCGCGCTCGCCGCATGGTCGCGGATCTGGCTAGGCTGGTACGCGCTTGTCCCGCTGACGCTGGTTCTGCTGTGGACATGGCTCAACCCGCGCCTGTTTGCCATGCCGCAAAACACCGACAACTGGATGAGCCAGGGGGTGCTGGGCGAGCGCACATGGATCGCCCAAAGTGGCAACCCCGCCCTCGCCCACCACCGCCCGGTGATCCACACCCTCACCGCGCTGACCGGCGCCGGCGCGCTGGTCCTGATGCTCGGGCTGATCTTTCTCAGCCCGGCGCTTACCCTTGCGGGACTGGCGGTCGCCATGTTGGGCAAACTCTGGCTGCTCGACCGCATGGTCTGGATCCGGAAGGACACGGCAGAGTGACTGCAAGCCCTTTCCTTGGCCGCCCCGAAGACCCATATTCACAGCATGCTGAAGTTCACACCCATCCTGCTCGCCATCGGCTATGCCTTCGTCATGTACCACTTCTCGGCGTGGCGCACCGGCAAGGAGCTTGACGCGAAATCCACCGAACTGGCGGATGCCAAACTCAAGGACCTGACCGACCGCATGGCCGCCGCGCTCGATCTGCCGCGCATCCGCGTGAACATCTACGAGATTGAACCGGTCAACGGCCTCGCCGCGCCGGACGGGCGCATCTTCATCACGCGCGGCTTCTACGGCCGCTACCGCGCGGGTGAAGTGACCGCTGAAGAAATGGCCAGCGTCATCGCCCACGAACTGGGCCACGTGGCGTTGGGACACTCGCGCCGCCGGATGATCGACTTCTCCGGCCAGAACGCCCTGCGCACAGCAATGGCGATGATCCTGTCGCGCTTTTTGCCCGGGATCGGCGTCTATATCGCCAATGCCCTCACTTCCCTGCTGGCCGCCCGGCTGTCGCGCTCGGACGAATACGAGGCGGATGAATATGCTGCTGCCCTGTTGGTAAAATCGGGGATCGGCGTGGAGCCTCAGAAATCGCTGTTCCGCAAACTCGAAACGCTGACCAACGCGCGCGGCGGCGCGGTCCCGGCCTGGCTCATGTCGCACCCCAAAACCGAGGAACGCATCGCCGCGCTGGAAAAGCTGGAAGCGAAATGGGCCAAGGCCTGAAACGCTCCGGACGGGTTTCGCCGCGCTGACGCGCGACGACCGCCGCGCGCTTCGCGCGCGGCTGCGGGGGCTCTGCCCCCGGACCCCCGAGGTATTTGAAGACCAAAGACGGGGCACGCGCAGCGCCTGTGTTTATGCCGCTGCGCGGACGTCAAAGGCGGCTTCGGCCACGTCCTGTCCGTTGACCTGCACGATCACCGCATGCGGCCCCGGGTAGAGGCGGAAGGTCGTCGCGTCGCCCTTCAGACCATGGCGTTTGCTCAGGGTCAGAGGCTTGCCTGCCTGCAGGGTGGCCGTCTTGAGTTTGAAGACCTTCTCCGCCGTGCCCTTCGGGCGATGAAAGCGCAGGCGGTAATCGACCAGCACCGGCCGCGCGACGTCCGACCGCAGCGTCACCGAGAATTCCAGCGCCGTGCCGATCTGCGGCTCAGGGGTTGTGATGCTCAGCGCCGCTTCGACCGGAGCGGGCGTGAAGCCGAGCAGATCGAGCGCCCGGCGTTCCCCACGCTTGACGGCCGTGCGCAGGGCGTGGCGGGTGAGCCAGTCCATTTCCTTTGGCGCCTGCCGGCCCTCCGCCCGCCATGCCGATAGATGGCTCACCACCCGGTCCGGCATGATCTTTGACAGATCGTTCATGTGATTGGCCACCGAGCGTGTCACGTAGCGCGTGTCATCCGCGTGGAGCCGGTCGAGAAACCGCAGCGGCACACCGGGGTCGAGCGTGATGTTCCGCGCCCAGGGCAGCTTGGGGCGTGTGCCTTCGCTGACCAGCCGCCGCACGTGGTAGTTGTCATCCTCCGCCCAACCATCCAGCCGCCGCAGCGTCTGCTCCGGCCAGGCGTTGAGGAACGGACGGATATAAAACTCCATCGAAAAGCGCCGGGTTGCGGCATGCAGCAGATCGAGCGCGCGCTGTGGCGCCGCCATCCCGTGGCGCACCGCAAGCACGCCGGGCACCGCATGGATGAATCGCCCGAAGTCATTGTCGTTCAGGGACGGATCGAGCGCCGGGGGCATGGCGGCCTCCAGCACTTCAGCCATGGCCCCGAACCCTGCAGGCAGCTGTGGCTCAAGGCAATCGGCAATCCAGTCGAGCCGCTCCAGCAGTCCGCGCCCGGCCAGACCGGGCACGCAGACCGCCAGAAACGCCTCTGCGTCAAATCCCGGCAGCACGGAGAACTCTGTCGCCAGATCCGTCAGGCTGCCCTCATTGAACAGCTGACCGGCCAGCGAAAACCCCGCGCCGCCGCCCTTGCCGTCCGGTCCGCGCGCCACGTCAGATGGTGGCGAGTGTCGCGCCGCCGTCGAGCAGGATGTTCTGCCCGACGATAAAGCCTGCGTGCTGCGAGCACAGGTAGGCGCACATCTGGCCGAATTCTTCCGGCGTCCCATAACGCCGCGCCGGGATCGTTGCCGCGCGCTGAGCCTTGGCCTCGTCCATCGAAATGCCCTGGCTCTCGGACACACCGGTGTCGAGCGAAACGGCGCGGTCCGTGGCATGAATGCCCGGCAGCAGGTTGTTCACGATCACGCCGTGCGGAGCGACCTGACGCGCGGTGCCCGCCACATAGCCCGTGAGGCCCGTGCGCGCCGCGTTCGACAGGCCCAGAACCGCGATCGGCGCCTTGACCGATTGCGAGGTGATGTTGACCACCCGGCCCCAGCCCTTGTCGATCATCTTCGGCATCAACGTGCTCATCAGCGCGATGGGCGTGAGCATGTTGCCATCCAGCGCCTTGAGGAAATCCTCGCGCTGCCAGTCGGACCACATGCCCGGCGGCGGCCCGCCCGCATTGGTCACGAGGATGTCCACATCGCCGGCCGCCTCCAGCACCCGCGCGCGCCCCTCTTCGCTGACGATATCCGCCGCCACGGTCGTCACGTTCACTCCGAAGCGGTCGCGAATCTCCTGCGCCGTGGCCTCAAGCGCGTCGGCGCCGCGCGCGTTCATCACCAGATCGACACCAGCCTCGGCCAGAGCCTCGGCACAGCCGCGCCCCAGACCCTTGCTCGATGCACACACGAGCGCCCGTTTACCGCGAATTCCCAGATCCATGGATCTCTCCCTGATTTATCTTGCCTCCAAATGCCTGATGCCACGCGCAAACCGCTTGCGCCCAGCGTCGGTAAATGGCCGAATACGGGGCCATATGATGACACATTCCCCCTATACACAATGGGGTGTTCCATTGAATTTCCGGGCATCCCGTCCGATCCGGTGCCAAGCATGAGTGACCCCGCCTTTCGTCCCAGCCAGAGCCTGACCGTGCTGCGCGGTGAGCATCTGCGCGTGATCAATGGCGCCAACCTCGGCGATCCTCTGAGCTTTGCGGATGAGCTGGTGATGGAGGACATCTACCGCCTCTCGCCGCTGGCCAATCCCGCGCCGCTGGCCCTGTCGCGTCTTGCGCGCTCGCCCTTCACCATCGCCGGGCACAGCGAGAGCGGCACCCCCGGTGCCGATCTGCATCTCGATTGCTGCCTGACCTTCATGAGCGGCGATGGCAGCACCACCGAATGCCTCGTGCTGGTCGAAACCGATGCCGAGGGCAATGTCGCGCAGGTCTTCGCCCACCCGCTCGCGCCGATGAATGCCAGGACCGATTACGTCCTGGTGCGCGCGGATCAGGACGGCGCCCTGCAACGCTTTGCCCAGATCGCCTGCGTCTCCTTTGCCAGGGGCACCGCGATCACCATGGCCACCGGCGCGCAAAAACCGGTCGAAGACATCAAGGCCGGCGACCGGGTGCTGACGCGCGACGCGGGCGTGCAGGAAATCCGCTGGATCGGGCATCAGACCGTCCGCGCCATCGGGGCGCTCGCGCCCATCCGCATTGCCGCCGGAACACTCAACAACACACGTGACCTGATCGTCTCGCCGGATTTCCGCCTGTTCATCTACCAGCGCCGCGACACTCTGGGCGCGGGCCGTTCGGAGGTGCTCGTGCGGGCGCGACATCTCGTCAATGGTACCTCGATCACCTGCGTCGAGGGAGGGTTTGTCGACTACTACCAGATGCTCTTCGACGATCATCAGATCATCTACGCCGAGGGCATCGCCGCCGAGAGCATGCTTGTCAACGACCGCACCTCCGGTGTGCTGCCGGACGCGCTGCACGACGATCTGGCAACGCTGATCCCGGGACACCGCCGCACCGACATTTCCGACTTCGAGATTGGCGAACATTTGCTCGCCCGGCCCGACATCGCCGAACGCCTGAGGAAATCCTCAGAAGGCTGAGGGGCTCAATGCTCCCGCAGCGCCTTGATCAGAGCGTCCTTGTCCATGTCCGAGCGCCCCTCGATGCCGATCTCCTGTGCCCGCGCGTAGAGGTCGGCCTTGGTCCAGTCCTCATACGGGTCTGCCTTGCCGCCCTTGCGTGACGGCGATATCTCATCGTTGGCTTGGGCATTGCTGATCCGGGCCGCCTTTTCCTTGGACATGCCCTTGTCGCGCAGCGCCTCGTAGGTCTCTTCATCCTTGATCGACGGATTGGCCATCTGAACTCTCCTTGACTGCCGTGCGAAACCGCACTTCACCGGATCAACCCGCGCACTCGACGCCGGTTCCACCACCTTGCACTCAATCGCCCGGTTGCATAAAGCTTCGGAAAATCCCGCAGCATTTCTTACAGGATACCCTGTCCATGACACTCGACCGCCGCGCCTTTCTTGCCACCACCGCCGCCTTCTCCTTTGCGCCGAGCCTGCTCAGTGCCGCCTATCAGCCCGCCTCTCAGACATGGCGCAGCTACACGCTGACCACCCGCGTCACCCTGCCCCGAAACGGCAAGACCGCGCAGGCCTGGATTCCGCTGCCCGCGCATAGCGATGCCCAATGGACCCTGCCGCAGGACAACCGCGCGAGCGGCAATATGGACGCGCTCGAAATCGTTCAGAACCCGGAAGAGGGCTATGCGCTGATGCACGCCCGCTGGAACGCCGGGGATGAACCGGCCGAGCTGACCGTGATTTCCACCGTGCGCACCCGCGATCGCAGCCCGGAGCAGGCCGCGCCCGCCACGCTCTCGGATGCCGAATTCGCCCAGCACACCGCCCCGACGCGCCTGATCCCCACGGACGGCATCGTGCTGGAAACCGCGCAGGACATCGTCGCCGGGGCCACCTCCGAGCGCGAAAAAGCCATCCGCATCTATGACTGGGTGGTCGAGCAGACCGAGCGCAACCCGGAGACCCGCGGCTGCGGCCTTGGCGATATCGCCTCGATGCTGCACATGGGCGATCTGACCGGGAAATGCGCCGATCTGAACGCGCTTTATGTCGGCCTCGCCCGGGCCGCCGGCCTGCCCGCGCGCGATCTCTATGGCCTGCGCGTCGCGCCCTCCGCCTTCGGCTACAAGAGTCTCGGCGCCGGATCGGCCGATGTCACCAAGGCCCAGCACTGCCGCGCCGAGGTCTTCCTGCCGCAAAGCGGCTGGACCCCGGTCGACCCTGCCGATGTGCGCAAGGTGATCTTGCAAGAAGCGCCCGAGGCGGGCCTCACGGATCCGCGTGTGCAGGACGCCCGCGCGGGCCTCTTTGGCCACGCTGAGGGCAACTGGATCGCGCTGAGCACAGCCCATGACGTGCACCTGCCGGGCAGCGCGGACCCCACGCCCGTGCCGTTCCTGATGTACCCGCAAGCCGAGGTCGACGGCATCCGCCGCGACGAGCTTGACGCGGACAGCTTCGCCTATGCGATTGCGGTCGAAGAAACCACGGCCTGATCGAACCGGTCCGTCGCCGCAACCAGACGCGGCGACGGCCTCTCGCGCGCCAGTGCCGTGAGGCAGGCCTCAAGGTAGCGCGGCAAGTCCATCACCAACGTCGCCCCGACCCTGGGATTGATCTCGTAGAGCACCGGGCAACCGTCTGCCTCGGCAAAGTCGATACAGACAGTTCCGTTCCGCAGGCCCATCCGTTCGGCGATCTCCAGCCACAGCGCCAGATACGGCGTCTGCTGGTGTGCCACGCTGGTGAGCGGTTGGTGCGCATGTCCCTTGATCAGCCCGGCCCGGCCCATCTCGTATCGCACCGAAAGCGCATGGATCAGCCGCCCCTCGTGAAAGCTCAGATGCGCCGCCCATTCGACGCCGGTGGAGACGATGCTCTGCAGGAACATATGCCGGGGATCGAAGCCCTGCGCGTCGTCGGGACAGCTCAGAACACTGATCCCCTGCCCCCATTCACCGCAACGCACCTTGCACAGCAGCGGATAGTCCGACGCCTGTTTCGGCAAGGACGTGTGCAGCCGCGGCACCAGATAGCCATAGCCCATATTCTCCAGCCATTGGTTCAAAGCCAGCTTGTCGCGGCACAGATCGCGCGCGGCAAGGTCGGGCAAAAGCGCCGTCACCGCGTCTGGTCCGAGAACCCGGAGCACATCATGATCCGCAAACGTCAGCGGAACCACCAGATCCGCGTCGCGTGGATCGACCGTACTCAAGTCGGCCATGGTGGGGATGAACCGGCTGCCCGCAAGCGCCGCTTCGATGCCGGCTTTCCACGGCAATCTTGATCCGAACAGAACCGCGATGCGATCCCGGGCGCGCCCGATCATCATGGGATACTCCTCTACTCTGCCTCACGTGGCCGCGACGCGTTACAGGTCCGAAGTTGGCCTCCGGTACCCCGTGTTGCGGGCAATCGGGCAGAAGTTAACGCTGTAATACATCGAAAAGTACAGTAGCCCGCGCCGCTTTGTCCGCAGCAGATGCGCCGGAACCACAGGTTGCCGCATCGTCAACCCCGCTGCGAGGGCATCCCCCGGCGCAGTTTTCAATCCCGCGGCGGCGGCCTTGGGTCGGAGCCGCGCCACCACCCGAACTCCGGCATGCCCGTCCAAGCCTCATTCGGTTTCATGCCGCTCTTGGCAGCGCAAACCTCAGGCCGTCGTCTTTGTTTCGCCGAAACTGGCGCCCATGTCGTTCATTGCTCCCCGCAAGACTTCGAAGGCGCGTTCCGTCTCGCGCTCGCCAAGGCCGGACAAGAGCGTGACCTTCTTGTTTCCGTAGGTCAGATACACAATGCCGGATATCGTCCGTTGCATGTCCATCCCGGCGGCCTGCGCCTGGCTTGTGATCAGGGTCGTCCCTTCGTTTCCGAATTGCCAGCCAATATCGTCGATATCGCCGAAGATGTAGGTTTTGTTATCCTTGGTCACGCCATCACGATCGACAACGATCCTTCGGGGCAGCTTCTTGTTCCCCCAGCGATAGGCCAACCACGAAGCAACAATCGAAATAACGAAAACCGTAATGGTCACTTGAAAGACTTCCTCAGCATCACGCCCACTGTCGAGACCGGAAATAAGCGCCATAACGCCGCTGATAGCGGCGGCGAAGAACAGAACGAACAAAGCCATGGTCATGAGGGTAAAACGCAACCTGTTGACCGAATGATAGGTCACCGTGATGCGATCATCCCGTTTGTCGACGTCGAAATCCTGTTTGGCGCGAACCACCTTGGCCATAATTGGAAAACTCCTTCAAATGCTTATCCGATATGTCTGTGTTGTCAGCCATGCTGCAAAAAACCGCCCTTCCTGTCCATACAATTGAGACCGTTTTCCCGCGTCTTCCGCGCCCGCTGATCAACGATGCCGCCGAGACACATTGCCCCCTTCTTCGTTTCGCTGTAACGGGAGCGCCATGCTTGACAACCGTCCCGCCCTTCCCGCCGAAATCGCCCGCCGCCGGACTTTTGCGATCATCTCGCACCCGGACGCCGGCAAGACCACGCTGACGGAAAAGTTCCTCCTTTATGGGGGTGCCATCCAGATGGCCGGACAGGTGCGTGCCAAGGGCGAGGCGCGGCGCACGCGCTCGGACTTCATGCAAATGGAGAAGGACCGGGGCATTTCTGTATCTGCCTCCGCCATGTCGTTCGATTTCAAGACCGGCGACAAGGATTTCCGCTTCAACCTCGTCGACACCCCCGGCCACTCGGACTTCTCCGAAGACACCTACCGCACCCTGACGGCGGTGGACGCGGCGGTGATGGTGATCGACGGCGCGAAAGGCGTGGAAAGCCAGACCCAGAAGCTTTTCGAGGTTTGCCGCCTGCGCGATCTGCCGATCCTGACCTTCTGCAACAAGATGGACCGCGAGGCTCGCGACACCTTCGAGATCATCGACGAGATTCAGGAAAACCTCGCCATCGACGTGACCCCGGCATCCTGGCCGATCGGCATGGGCCGTGATTTCCTCGGCACCTATGACATGCTGAACGACCGGCTCGAACTGATGGACCGGGCCGACCGCAACGTGGTGGCGGAATCGATCAAGCTTGACGGTCTGGATGATCCGCGCCTTGCCGATCACATCCCGGCGGCGATGCTGGAGCAGCTGCGCGAAGAGGTCGAAATGGCCCGCGAACTGTTGCCCACGCTCGATCCGCAATCGGTGCTCGAAGGGCACATGACGCCGATCTGGTTTGGCTCCGCGATCAACAGCTTTGGCGTGCAGGAGCTGATGAAGGGCATCGGCACCTATGGCCCCGAGCCGCAGCCGCAGAAGGCCAGCCCACGCGAAATCGCACCCGAGGAAACCAAGGTCGCGGGCTTCGTCTTCAAGGTGCAGGCCAATATGGACCCCAAGCACCGCGACCGCGTCGCCTTTGTGCGCCTTGCCTCCGGGCATTTCAAACGCGGCATGAAGCTGACCCATGTGCGCACGAAAAAGCCCATGGCGATCTCCAACCCGGTGCTCTTCCTCGCCTCCGACCGCGAACTGGCCGAAGAGGCCTGGGCCGGTGACATCATCGGCATCCCCAACCACGGCCAGCTGCGCATTGGCGACACGCTGACCGAGGGCGAAGCGCTGAAGGCCACGGGCATCCCCTCCTTCGCGCCGGAACTGCTGCAAACGGTCCGCGCAGGGGACCCGATGAAGGCCAAGCACCTTGAAAAGGCGCTGATGCAATTCGCCGAGGAAGGCGCGGCCAAGGTCTTCAAACCGATGATCGGCTCCGGCTTCATCGTCGGCGTCGTCGGAGCGCTGCAATTCGAAGTGCTGGGCAGCCGGATCGAGCTGGAATATGGCCTGCCGGTGCGCTTTGACGCCTCGCAGTTCACCTCCGCGCGCTGGGTCAATGGCGACAAACTGGCCGTGGACAAATTTATCAACGCCAACAAACAGCACATCAGCTATGACCATGACGGCGACGTGGTTTACCTGACGCGACTGCAATGGGACATCGACCGGATCGAACGGGATTATCCGGATGTGACCCTGACGGCGACCAAAGAGATGCTGCAATAGGCAAACCGCTTGTTTCGGGATTGGACAGGCGAGGCGCGGTCAAATCCCACCGGGTGCACGGTCCGGATCAGATAGAGAGAAAGTCCGCATTCCCAAACGCGTCAAGATTGTGTAGTCTTCCGGAATTAACTTTTACAGGAGCTATTCATGACTTTGAAATACTGGGCAATTACGACAGCTGCCACCACTGCCGTTTTCATGGCGGGTGCGTCTTCTGCGGCCACAATCACCGCCTTTGACGCGGCGGGCAACACCCTGGTCGGGGTCGGCGGCAGCGTAAACGTCGCTGAAAGCGTCGTGGGTTCCACCGGCACCTACAATGTCAGCAACGGCATCACCGGCGCCGGACGTGCAGACTTGCTAGGCTTTGGTGTGTCCAACATCGACACCATTCCGACTCTGAATGGTGGGTTCGGCGGATCCTGCGCGAACGCGACCACCAACCCGGACTATAGCCAGATCTGCTACAACACGATGGCAATCACCGCTGCGAATTGGGCCACGGAAACCGTCGAGACCAGCTACGGAGAGGCAACCTTTCAAGAGGTATTCGGCAGTTTCGCGTCGGTGGCAGGCACGGACACCGTCTTCAACTATTTCTATGCCGAAGACGGCTCGCTCGGGTCCGGCGGGTCAATTGCCAACTTCTTCGGTTTCCAGGGCATAGCCACGGCATCGAGCATCATCGGCGCTTTCGAGAGCAATACCGGGGTCGGCTATTTCACCGCAGGCGCCGCCGCTGCACCCGAGGTGCCCCTGCCCGCCGCAGGCTGGATGCTCATCGTCGGTCTTGGCGGCCTCGCCGCCGCCCGCCGCCGCAAAGCCTGAGCCAAATGCAAAACCGCAACGGCCGCCCCAATCGGGCGGCCGTTTTCAGCTTGCACGGGATTGTGGCGCGCGATGGTCATGCGCCACGCCGCGCGCTCCCAAACGCAGGGACACGGAAAAACCGGCGCCACAGGACGGGCGCCGGTCATTCCCTTTTCACGAAGACGGCAGAAGGCCGTTGGAACTCAGTTCAGCAAGGGCGTGATCCGGCGTACCGCCGCGCGGCGGTTCACCCGTTCCGCATCCTCTGTCTCGACGAGCAGATCGGTCTCGCCATAGCCCTGCAGGACCATGTTTTCCGGCGGAACCTGGAAATACTCCGTCAAGGCCAGTGCCACGCTCTCCGCCCGCCGATCCGACAGGGCAAGGTTGTAGCTGTATTGGCCGACCGCATCCGTGTGGCCCTCGACCAGGAATACCTCACCGGGGTTGCGCTCGATCAACCGGCGCATGGCATTGCCGAGCTCGGCCAGTTCCTCGGCTTCCTCGGCCCGGATCGCGGCGGAATTGGTCTGGAAATTGATCGTATCAACACTGATTTCCGGCACAAGACGACGCACCGCGTCGATGTTCCGAACCTGGTTCAGTGAGAAACGGCGACCGACAGTTTCGGGCTCCTGCGCGGCAAGCGCGGCAGCCAGTTCGTCGGCTGCGACCTCGCGGAAGTTGACGGTATTGCGCTCACCCACCTGCGGCAGCTCGTTCACCACAACCTGTTCGCTTTCGAGGGTGTCGTCGAACAGCACGACCTCCGTGCCATCGGCCAGCGTTCTCGCACGGCGCAGCACCCGGCCATCAGCGGCGCGGATGGTTTCGACCACGGTGCCGTCCTCATAGGTCACGACATTGCGCGTGGAGCCATCGTCATAGCGATAGGTCTGCACATCGGCGCCCGGACGGCGCAGCAGCGCATCGTCGTTACGCAGAACCCGCAGTTGCCCATCGCTCTCGACGACCACCCGGTCGCCGCTGTTGGACACGACGCGGTCCCCATCGTTCAGAATATCCGCCAGAGCCGCCGCTCCGAGTCCAAGCAGCGCAGCACCGGCAATGGTGCGCGCGGTATCATTGCCGCTGTCATCATCACGTTCGCCCGCTTCGGGGGTGAGCTTGCCTGTCAGAACATTGGTGACGAAATCCTCGGTCGAGCGGCGCACGTCGTCCTCGCTCACCTGCTCCTCGGTCATCTCAGGCTCGGCCGCATCCGAAGCGCCATCACCCGAGGCCGCCGCGGCCGCTGGACGATCGGAATCGCGGGATACGGCATCGGCCTGCTCCTGTCCGCTCAATTCGCGCACAATCGCCTCGACATCCTCCGGGGTCGTGTTCGGCTGCACCGCGTCAGGCGCATCGGCAATGGACTGATCCGGTGCGGGTGCGGCTGTGTCTGCCGCGCTCTCGGCGGGCTCCTTGACCGGCGGTCTCACGGACTCCGTGACGGCGGGTGCCTCCGGTGCGGGGTCAGCCGGAGCCTCGGCAACGGGCGCTTCCGGCTCAACCTCTGCAGCCGGAGCATCGACGACGGGTGTTTCAGGCTCGACCTCGGCAGTCGGAGCCTCAGCCGCAGGGGTTTCCGGTTCAGGCTGCTCAGCGGGAGCCTCTGCAACCGGCGTTTCCGGCTCGGTCTGCTCGGCCGGGGCCTCTGCAACCGGTGCCTCCGGGGTCGGTGGGTTTTCCGAAGCGGTTTCAGCGGAAGGATCGGCAGCAGGCGTTTCAGGCGATTGGGCGGCCTCGGCCTGCCCGGACTGGGCAGCGCCGCGCGTGCTCATTGCATCGGTGACGGCGTCGCAGCTCAACTGTCCCGGCAGCTGACCCTTTTCTTCGCAAAGACGAACCAGCTGATCCAATTGCTCATCGCTCATCTGGTCGAGGCTGGTCAGAGAATCCAGAAGACCGCCGGGCTGGGCACTCTGGGCCTGCGCCGGTGCGGCACCGGACAGGACCAGGGCGACGGCGGATGCGGTTGCAAGCAGCGTTTGTTTCATAGCGTTTCCTCTTTTCGATGCCCGCAGGAGGGGCTTGAGGAAGAAACGCATCACGGCGCGGTCCGGTTGCATGGGCGTGCCCTGCCCCGGCGCCATACCGCCGATCCTCAGGCGAGGAACCGCCTAGAGCAGCTGCATCAGGCGGGCTTTCTCGCCCATGTCATCGGGCCGCGAAATGGCCTCCGCGAGGTCTTCCAGAGAAGCGATCGAGTGGCCCGCGCGAAAGCTGTGTACGTGCGGCAGCATCGCACGAATGCCGGTCGCCTTTGGCGCAAACCCATCCCACCGCAGCAGCGGATTCAGCCATATCAGGCGACGGGCGGACAGGTGCAACCGCTCCATTTCCTTCTCCAGCGCCCCGGCGTCGTCGCGGTCCAGCCCGTCGGTGATGAGCAAGACCACCGCGCCCTGCCCCATGACCCGGCGCGACCAGTCGCGATTGAATTGATGCAGACACTGTCCGATGCGCGTGCCGCCCGCCCAATCCTGCGCTTCCGCGCCTGCAGCCTTCAACGCCGCATCGACGTCGCGGGTGGCGAGATGGCGGGTGATGTTGGTGAGCTGCGTGCCGAAGGTGAAGGCGTGCACTTTTGCCCAGCCCGCGCCCTTTTCATTGGCCACCGCATGCAGGAAATGCAGCACCATGCGGCTGTACTGGCTCATCGAGCCGGAAATGTCGCACAGCACAACGAGGTTGGGCCAGCGCGGACGCGGCTTGGCCCGCCGGATCGCCTGCAACTCACCGCCCCGGCGCAGCGCATCGCGCAGCGTGCGCCGGTAATCCAGACGCGCGCCGCGCGGCGCGGCCATGGAGCGGCGCGACTTGATCGGTTTCACCGGCAGCGTCAGCCGCGCAATCATGCGCTTCGCCTGGGCGATTTCCTCGGTGGACATCTGTTCGAAATCGAGCGTGCGCAGCTTTTCTTCGGCGGACATGGTCTGTGAGGCGTCGATCTCGATCTGCTCACCCTGTTCCTGCTCCTCGGCAGCCGGCACCTCGGGCATGTGATCGCCCAAAAGCGCCTGGGCCGCGCGTTTCTCGGCTGCGGCGGCCAGCTTTTCCTCCTGAACCCCGCGCACCGCAGGCAGCATCATGCTCATCATGTGTTCGAGGTAACGCGGATCGCGCCAGTAAAGGCGGAAGATCTGGGCAAAGACCACCCGGTGCTCGGGGCGGTTCACGAAGCAGGCATGCAGCGTCCAGTAGAAATCCATGCGGTCGGTGAAGCCCGCCGCTTCGACCGCGCGCACCGCGTCGATCACCCTGCCAGGACCAACCGGAAGCCCGGCCCGGCGCAGCGCGCGGGCGAAATGAATGATGTTCTGCGCGAGCCGCGGGTGCTCGGGAATGTCTATGGGGATGTATTCAGCCATGGTTCAGGCCATTTTGGGGCTCTGCCCCGCGCCTGTGGCGCTCCCCGGGATATTTGCGCAGACGAGAAACATCAGGCTGCATCCAGAGACTTCTTGACCTCGTCGAGAATGCGCTTCGCTTCGCCGCCCTGGATCTTCTGAATGTCGTCCTGATATTTCAGGATCGCGCCGAGCGTGTCGCTGATGACCTCCGGCGAGAGGTTTACAACGTCAAGCGCCAGAAGGCATTTGGCCCAGTCGATGGTTTCGGCGACGCCCGGTTTCTTGAAAATGTCCTCGGTGCGCAGGGATTGGACGAAGGCGACGATCTCGCGGCTGAGGTTCTCGGCCACTTCGGGGGCGCGGGCGTTGAGGATTTCCACCTCCCGGTCGAACTGCGGATAATCGACCCAGTGGTAGAGGCAGCGGCGTTTGAGGGCGTCGTGCACCTCGCGTGTGCGGTTCGATGTGAGAATGACGATGGGCGGCTCCGGCGCTTCGATGGTGCCGATCTCCGGGATCGTCACCTGAAAGTCGCTCAGGGCCTCCAGCAGGAAGGCTTCGAAGGGCTCGTCGGTGCGGTCGAGCTCGTCGATGAGGAGGATCGGCGCACCATTTGCATCCGGCCGCATGGCCTGCAGCAGCGGCCGCTCGATCAGGAAGTCCGGCCCGAAGAGTTCATGGTTGAGGATGTCGCGGTCGGCACTTCCCTGCGCCTCTGCGGTGCGGATGGCGATCATCTGCGCCGGGAAGTTCCATTCGTAGACAGCCGAGGAGGCATCCAGCCCTTCGTAACACTGTAGCCGGATCAGACGCCGACCGAGGCATTTGGCCAGAGCCTTGGCGATCTCGGTCTTGCCGACGCCCGCTTCGCCTTCGAGAAACAGGGGACGGCCCAGCTTCAGCGACAGGAACACAACCGTGGCCAGCGCCCGCCCGCAGACATAGCCGGTCTCGCTCAGGGTGCTCTGAACCTCGTCAATCGATTGGGGAATTTGCTGCATCTTGGGCCTCCTTGCCGTTACGGAGTGCCCGGCCTGCGCGTGGCGGTCAATAGCGCCAAGGTCGCAGTCGCCATTGAACAAGGCGCGCTATTATTGACGCGTAGACCCCTTGGTGCGATGTTTGGTGGCAATAATCAGCCGGGGATCACCCCGCAGCCAAATCATGTGTCCGGACGAGCAGAATGTCCTTTTCAGACGCGGGAGTGCCGCCATGCGCATAACCGCCGTGACCTGTGTCAAGAACGAAGGCCCGTTCCTGTTGGAGTGGATCGCCTTCAACCGTCTGCTGGGCGTGACGGATTTTCTCTTTTATTCAAACGACTGCACGGACGGGACGGATGCACTGCTGGACGCTCTGGCGGCGCGCGGCGGTGTGCGGCACCTGCCCAACCCCGCCGAGGGGCGCAACTACCAGATGGAGGCGCTGAAGGATGCGGCGCGGCAGCCCTTGGTGAAGTCGGCGGATTGGGTCTGGATCGCGGATGTGGACGAGTTTCTCAATATCCATGTCGGCGATCACACCATTCCGGCACTGATCGCGGCCTGTGGCGATCCGCAGGCGATCAGCGTGACCTTCCAGTTCTTTGCCAATTGCTGGGTCGAGGCTTTTGCCGACCGGCCGGTGATCGAGCAGTTCACCCGCAGCCACAATCCCGACCTGTGGTGCGATCAGAGTGCGATCGAGGTCAAATCGCTCGTCCGGGCCGATTTCCCGCTGCAATACTACGGCGCGCATCGTCCGTTTTTTCGCAATGATCTGCCCCGCGCGCGCTGGCCCGACTGGCGCGATGGGTCCGGGCGCCCTGTGCCGCCGAAGTTCCTGACTGCCGCGACGCCGCGCCGCATCCGCAAGTTTCCTGCCCATGGCGCCCGGCGGTTCGCGACGCTGAACCACTACGCCTTGCGCTCGCTCGACAGTTATCTGGTCAAGAATGATCGGGGGGATGTGAACCGGGAGAACCGCGATTTCGACGACGTCTATTGGCGCGAGCGCAATGATCCCGCCTGGGAGGATCGGAGCATCGGGCGCTATAGGCCTGCGCTGCGCGCGGCGATGGATGAATTGCTGGACGATCCGGAGATCAGCGCCTTGCATCGGGCCTGCGTTGACGCGCATATTGCCAGACGGGACGCCCTGATGGCAAACCCGGACTATGCGGCCATGTACGCGCATTTGCGCGCCTTGCCAACGTATCCGCCAGCGGAGCAGGCGCTGATCGACGAATTGGAATTGGAGGGATGAGGCGGGTCAAACTGGTCAACCTCGGGCTGCCGAAGTCCGGCACCACCACGCTGGCCGAGGCTTTGACACAAGGCGGCTGGCGCGCCGCCGATCACAAGGTGCGCCGCATCCATTCGCGCAAACATGGGCTTGGCGGGACCTTCATCGCGCGGCAGCTCTACAACGGATATTTCAACTCTGGCAATCCGTTTGAATTCCTCGATCTTTATGATGCGCTGACGGAAATCAGCGTTTTGAAGGCGGATGTCTCGCTCTGGCCGCAATGCGATTATCCGATGATCAAGGCGATGCGGATGGCTCGGCCCGAAATGCTGTTCGTCGCCACATGGCGGCCTGCGGCGGAGCTTTCGGACAGCATGCGGCGCTGGAACAACCTCGGAAAGGATCGGCTGCCCTCCGGTGCCCTGCCTGGCCTGCCGCGCGGCTATGGCGAGACGGATGCGGAGCGCATTCGCTGGATCGAGGGGCATTACGCCATGCTGCGGGACATTTTTGGCGATGATCCGCGCTATCTCGAACTTCCGGTCGCGGCAGAGGATGCGCGGGAGCGGCTGGCCGCCCATACCGGGCTTGAACTGCCGTGGTGGGGCCGCGCCAATGTGAATGCGGACAATCCGGCGGAGGGCGCGGGCTGATGCGGATAGTCCTGCACATCGGCCCCGACGGTCCGTTGACCGACCGCATGCAGCGCATCATGGATGGCAAGCGCGGACAACTTGCCCGAAAGGGCGTGCTCTATCCACGCACACCCGGCGGGCGCAACCACACCCGGCTGTTCATGGCGGTCAGCGATCCGGAGCGCGTCGACACGCTGCGCTTCAATCGTGGTTTTGCCGATCCGGAACGGCAGGACGCGCTGCGCGAGGATGTGCTGCGCGGGCTGCGCGGCGAGGTGGCGGGCAGCGAAGCGGAGGCGATGGTGCTCTCCTGTCATCAGCTTGGCACCGGTCTGGTGACGCAATCCGAATTGACGCGGCTGCGCGAGCTTTTGTCCGAGTTTTCAACCGAGATCACCGTTCTTGCCCATCTCGATGATCCGGCGCGGATGCTGCTGCGGCGCTATGCCGGACAGGTTTTCGACGGGCGCGGCAGCGGGCTTGAACAGGAGCTGGATCTGCTCGGAGCGCCGGATTTTCGCGCCGCGGCGCTGGCGGCACAGCCTGATCCGGACCCGGATGCGGCGCTGTTTCCGGAGGTGCAGGGTCCGGCCTTCTGGCTTGATTTCAAGGGGTTGCAGACCGCATGGGAGGCGATTTTCGGCGAAGGATCGGTTCGATTTCGCAGCCTCGACATCGCGCGACTGTACTCCGAGCGCGGTACCGAGGAAATCCGCGAAAGCTTTGAGATCGCGCCGCGCATCGGCAAGGCGGAGGCCGAGCCGGTCCCGTCCCTGCCCGCCGCCGCGTGGCTGACCCGATGCCGGATGTTCAACGATGTGTTGCAGCAGTTGATCGCAAGGCGCGACCTGATCGTCCCGCGCCCGCTCTGGCGCAAGTTCATGAGCGAATTGAAGCAGCATGGCCCCGCCGTGACCCCCGGCAGCCTCGCCGCCGTCTCCGCGCGCTTCGCTGCGGATATTCAGGCTCTGAGCAAGGAGCACCCCGGGCTCGTCATGGCCCAGATGCAGCCGGACGCGCCGGCTGCCCCCTATCAAGAGGCCGATCCGCAATCCGGTTTTCGCGCGACGCAATATCTGGCGGCCTGGGAATGGCGGATCAAGCAAGGCGACAAGGAGGCCCGCGCGGAGGCCACGCCCGACGCCGACGCTCTGGGCAAGATCGACGATCAGCTCAGCCCCGCCGCCCGCAGCCTGCTGCCGCCTCGTGCAAAGCAGGCCTATGCCCATATCAGCCGCTCTGTGTTCGCCCCGCACAATCGGCTCGGCTCCGTCGATGAAGAACAGCTTGCCGCTGCGTTCCCCGAGGTGCCACGCGCAGCGCCGCAGGGATCGAGCGGACGCGTGATCGTCGGCTGCATGAAGAACGAGGCGCCTTATATCCTTGAGTGGATCGCCTATCACCGCGCCATCGGCGTCGATCAGTTCATCATCTACACCAACGATTGCGAGGACGGCACCGACGCGTTGCTGGACCGGCTTCAGGCTCTTGGCTTCCTTGAGCATCGCGATAACGCGCAGTGGACCGGCAAATCTCCGCAGCAATTCGCGCTCGACGCCGCACAGCAAGAGCCGTTGGTGCAGAATGCCGACTGGCTGATCCATATCGACGTGGACGAATTCATCAATGTGCGCTGTGGCGATGGCACGCTGGATGCGTTTTTCGAACGGGTTCCGGACGCCACCAATATTGCCATGACATGGCGGCTGTTTGGCCACAACGGCGTGACGGCGCTCCGCGACGATCTGGTGATCGACCAATTCGACACCTGCGCCCCGGCCTATTGCCCCAAGCCGCATACGGTCTGGGGCTTCAAGACGATGTTCCGCAACATCGGCGCTTATCAAAAGCTGTCGTGCCATCGCCCGAACAAGCTGACCAAAGGCATGGAAAGCCAAGTGAAATGGGTCAATGGCAGCGGCGAGGACATGACGGCGGAGGCGATCCGAAACGGCTGGCGCAGCTCCAAGCGCTCCATTGGCTATGACCTGCTGCAACTCAACCATTATGCCCTGCGCAGCGCCGAGAGTTTCCTGATCAAACGGCAGCGCGGCCGGGCGCTTCATGTCGATCGCGCCATCGGGCTGAATTACTGGGTCCGCATGGACTGGTCCGGGGCACGCGACGTGACGATCAAGCGCAACATTCCCCGTGTGCGCGCCGAAATGGCCCGGTTGATGGCCGATCCGGAGGTGGCGCGTCTGCACGACGCAGGTTTTGACTGGCACCGGGCCAAGGCCGCCGAATTGCACGCCATGCCGGAATTTGCCGACCTCTATGCGCAGGCGATGGCGCTGCGTCTGACCGAAACCGAGCGGGTCGCCTATGCGCTGTCGCTCGATATGGAGAGCTGAGCCATGGATGGAACACAGGAGCCCCCGCGCGACCCCTACCTGATGTCTCGCGGCATGAAGATCCCCAAACATCCGCAGCTGACCACCGGCCGGGTGCGTGGCGCGATCAAAGCGGACGAATACGAGCGCAAGGAGTGCGACGCGGTCATGCGGGTGGTTCGCCCGACCGACATCGTGCTCGAACTTGGCGGCGGGATCGGCTACATGTCGACGCTGCTTGCCGCCATCAAGAAAGTCCAGCGCGTGGTCAGCTACGAGGCCAACCCGGCGCTGATCCCCTATATCCGCTCGGTCCATGCGGCCAATGACGTCACCAATGTCGACCTGCGCAACGCGCTGCTGATGCCGCAGGCCGGGCCGAAGGTGCCCTTCTACATCCGGCGCAACTTCCTTGCCTCGTCCATGGATGGCGGCGTCGACAGCGCGGAGATCACCGCCACGGAACAGATCGAGCAGCATGGCATAGGCGCAGTGCTGGAGACCGAGCAACCTTCGGTTCTTGTCTGCGATATCGAGGGCGCGGAGGCGACGCTGCTGCCCGCCGGGGATTGGTCCAAGCTGCGCTGTGCCATCATCGAGCTGCATCCGCAGTGGATCGGCCCGGAGGGCGTTCGTGCGGTGTTCGACGCCATGCACGCGGGTGGTCTGACCTATTTTGCCAAGGCGTCCGAAGGCAAGGTCGTCTGCTTCCGGCGCGATTGGTAGCGCGATGAAGATCACCGCCGTCCTGTGCCTGCGAAACGAGGGCGCTTTTCTGCTCGATTGGCTGGCGCATCATTTCGCCTGCGGTGTCAGCCATGTTGTCGTTCTGTCGAATGACTGTCAGGACGGCACCGATGCCATGCTCGACCGCCTGTCCGTGATCGCGCCCGTGACGCATGTTCGCAACGACGGCCCCTATGACAAAGGCGGCATCCAGTTCACCGGGCTGAAGCTGGCGGACAGCGTCCCGGCGGTACAGGAGGCCGATTGGCTGCTGGCGCTGGATATCGACGAATTTGTCAACGTGCACGTTGGCGGGCGCAGCCTGCCGGACCTGATCAACGCCGTGCCGGATGCGACGGCGATCACCCTGACATGGCGGCTCTTTGGCAATGCGGGCGTCACCCATTACGAAGACAGGCCGGTCCCGGAGGTCTTTACCATGGCGGCACCCGAGGTCATGTTCTGGCCGTGGCGGGCAGCGATGTTCAAGACGCTGTATCGCAACGACGGAACCTACGGCAAACTCGGCGTGCACCGCCCGCGCAGCCCGGACAGGGCGCGGCTCGATCAGGCGAGGTGGGTCGATGGCAACGGCAGTCCCCTGTCCGATGGCTTTCGCACAAAGCGCATTTTTTCCGACTATGGCCGCCCGATGTATGGGCTTGCCCAGCTCAACCACTATGCGCTCGGAGCGATGGAAAGCTATGTTCTCAAGTCCGACCGGGGCCGCGCGGTGCACGCGAAGGATCGGCTGGGAATGGATTACTGGGTCGAGCGGAACTGGTGCACGGTGGAGGATCGCAGCATTCTGGCCCTGGCCGAGCAAACACGCGCCGAACGCGAGACGCTTGGCCGCGATCCGGCCCTGGCGGAGCTGCATCGCGCCGCGGTCGCATGGCGCAAACAGCGCTTTGAAACGTTAATGACGGAAGAGCCCATGCGCGCGCTCTTTGCCCGGCTTTGCATGACCCCGCCGTCCCGCCCGATCACGCGCGGCACGGCGCAGGTTCTGACCGGGCATGCGCTGCGCGATCCGCAGAACCGGCCCGCGGCAGACACGCGCCGTTAACCTTATCGCCCGCAATATTTCGCGCATTTTGCACAATTTGGCCCGAAACTCGGGGCATTGTTTCCTGTAAACCGTGCCGATACAGGGACGGAACCAAGGATCGTGCAGCGTACAATGTCAGAGTCTCAAAGCAAATTTCCGCCGGATTTGACTGGCTTGTCCCGGAGCGACTGGTTTGGTGCCCTGCGCAAGATCGGTCAGGACACCGGCTTTGCCGAACCTCTGGGCAGCCACCATGCGGGCATTTTCGTCGAGGATGGCGATACGCTGCTGGTGACGTTCGAGACGACGCTGGGGATTCAGGCGCTGTCGAAGACCCGCACGCCGCTCGGTTTCGAGATGACCGGCGCGCTGGGATGGTCCTCGCTTTCGGTGCTGGCGCATCGCGATACATGGTTTCGCGACCCGCGCGTCTTTACCTTTTTCGATCAGCTCACCGATGATGGCTTTTTTGATGATTTCGAAACCGTCATCTTCTACGGTGCCGGTCCGTGCGGTTATGCGGCGGGGGCCTTTTCAGTGGCCCATCCCGGCTCGCGCGTGCTGATGCTGCAGCCGCAGGCCACGCTCGATCCGCGCGTTACCGAATGGGACGACCGGTTTACCGAACTGCGGCGGCTGAACTTCACGTCTCGCTATGGCTATGCGCCGGACATGATCGACGCGGCCAGCGGTGCCTACGTGCTGTATGATCCGCGCGAGCGGCTCGACGCCATGCATTCAGCGCTGTTCGAAAAGAAGAACGTCACGCGGCTGCGCATGCCGTTCATGGGCGGTGCCTTGCAAAGCGATCTGATCGCGCTCGATCTTCTGCGGCCCCTGCTTGAAGCTGTCGCCACGGGCACGCTGGATACCGCCCGCTTCGCCGCAATGATGCGGGCGCGGCGCGATTACCCGCCCTACTTGCGCAAACTGTTGTCCAAGCTCGACGCCGAAGAGCGCCCCGCCCTGGCGCGGATGCTCTGTGCCAATGTGGTCGGGCGCATGCATGCCCCGCGCTTCCGCCGCCGCCTCGCGCAGCTTGACGGCACAGAAGACGCAGTCTGAGCTGCAATCCGGCATTTGCCATTCTGCCGCATACCCCGGTGACGCAAAGCGGCGCGGCGGGGGCCCGCACCGGACGGAGGCCCGCCAAACCCTCTGGCGATAACCCCTCGCCCATGCTAACGGGCAGCGCATGACACAGCTCACGATCCGCCGCCCCGACGACTGGCACCTGCATCTGCGCGACGGCGCCATGCTAGCCGGTATTGCCCCCGAAAGCGCCCGCCACTTCGGCCGCGCCATCATCATGCCGAATCTTGTCCCGCCCGTCGTGACATCCGAGCAGGCCGCAGCCTACCGCGCCCGCATCCACGATGCGCTGCCGCTGGGGGCGGACTTCACGCCGCTGATGACTCTCTACCTCACCGAACAGACCGACGCCGCCGATGTCGTTCAGGCGCACAAGGACGGCATCATCTCGGCGGTCAAACTCTATCCGGCGGGTGCCACGACGAACTCGGCCTCCGGCGTGACGGACTTCGACAAGGTGCGCGGCGTGCTCGACGCCATGGCCGAGGCCGGCGTGCCGCTCTGTGTGCATGGCGAGGTGGTGGACCCCGACATCGACATATTCGACCGCGAAGCCGTGTTCATCGACCGCGTCCTCGATCCGATCCGCAAGGCGACGCCGGGCCTGCGGGTGATCATGGAGCACATCACCACCAAACAGGGCGTGGATTATGCGCGCTCCGGCGGCGAAACCTTGGGCGCGACGATCACCACGCATCACCTCGTGATCAATCGCAATGCCATTTTGGTCGGGGGCATCAAGCCGCATTACTACTGCCTGCCCGTGGCCAAGCGCGAAGAGCACCGCCTTGCCCTGCGCGAGGCCGCCACATCGGGCGATGCGACGTTCTTCCTTGGCACCGACAGCGCGCCGCACATTGATCCGCTGAAGGAAAATGGCTGCGGCTGTGCCGGGTGCTTTACCGCGACGAACACCATGTCAATCCTTGCGGAAGTCTTTGAACAGGACGAAGCACTTGAAAACCTGGAAGCCTTTGCCTCGCTCAACGGCCCTGCGTTTTACGGGCTGGAGCCCAACGGCACGACGATCACCCTGACCAAGGGGGATCCGGTCGCCTATCCGACCAAGATCGAGACCGGCGACGGGCCGGTCACTGTATTCGATCCGATGATGCCGCTGCACTGGCGCGTGAGCTGAGGACGCAGGCGGCGCCGCCCCGGGCCCTTCGGGAGGCTCCCGAAGGGACATGGACAATAAAGAAGACCAAAGACACGAACGCCGAAAGGACCCCGTGATGATCCCCTCGACCTATCCCTCCGCCGAAGAAATGGCCCGTCTGACCGCCCGCATGCTGTGGGAAATCGAAGCGGTGAACTTCATGCGCGATGAACCGTTCAAGCTCGCTTCCGGGCAGCTTTCACCGGTCTACATCGACTGCCGCAAGCTGATTTCCTTTCCGCGCATTCGCTCGACCCTGATGGATTTCCTCACGGTCACCGTGATGCGCAATGCCGGTTTCGAGGCCTTCGACAATATCGCCGGTGGCGAGACGGCAGGCATTCCCTTTGCCGCGCTGGTGGCGGAGCGGATGGCACTGCCGATGACCTATGTGCGCAAAAAGCCCAAGGGCTATGGCCGCAACGCCCGCATCGAAGGCGCAATGAGCGAGGGCGAGCGCGTTTTGCTGGTGGAAGACCTGACCACTGACGGCGGCTCGAAGCTTTCCTTCGTCGACGCGATCCGCGAGACCGGCGCAAGCTGTGCGCATACGGCGGTGATCTTCTATTACGGCATCTTCCCCGAGACGATCAAAACCCTCGGCGATCACGGCGTATCGCTGCATCACCTGTGCACCTGGTGGGAGGTTCTGGCCGAGGCGCCGGAGAAACACGCCGGTGTTCTGGGCGAGGTCGAGTCGTTCCTCAAGGACCCGCACGCCTGGCGCGCCGCGCAGTCCCAGAGCTGATAGAACAGAAAGTTTCGTCGTGGCGAACAAGCCACGACCCGCTCATCCGGCAACCAGATGTTGACCGCAGCCACGCTCGAATGCCAATATACGGTATGCTGGATGGGCCCACAGCTTATCCCCAGAGATATACAGATTGCCCCGCGCCCGCGGCCTGAGATAGGAGACGGGCTCCGAGCACTTGGGGGAGTGGATATGAACGAGATAACAACAATCAACCCGACAGGTTTGCAGGTCGAAGCGGCGGAAACCATGCCGCATTCCATCGAGGCCGAGCAGCAATTGCTGGGCGCGATCCTGACCAACAACGACATTTATGACCGCGTCGCGTCGGTCATCAACGCCAAGCATTTCTACGATCCGGTGCACACCCGGATCTACGAAGTCGCGGCAGCACGCATCGCCAAGAACAACCTCGCCTCCCCGGTGACGCTCAAGGCCTTCATGGAAGATGACGAGGGCCTGAAGGAGCTTGGCGGGCCTGCCTACCTCGCCCGGCTCGCTGCCAGTGCGGTCAGCAGCTTTGCCGTGCGCGACTATGCGCAGATGATTTATGACCTCGCCATTCGCCGCGATCTGATCGGGCTTGGCCGCGAGATCAGCGAAAAGGCCGCCAAGGTCGATGTCGCCTCCGAGCCGCGCGAGCAGATCGTCGAGGCCGAGCAAAAGCTCTACAAACTCGCCGAACAGGGCCAGACCGAAAGCGGTTTTCAATCCTTCCTCAAGGCGGTGACCGAAGCGGTGAACGTGGCCAATGCGGCCTATCAGCGTGATGGCGGCATGGCGGGCATTTCCACCGGCCTTGTCGATATGGACAAGAAACTCGGCGGTCTGCACCCCTCTGACTTGCTGATTCTCGCGGGTCGTCCGTCGATGGGGAAGACCTCGCTGGCGACCAACCTCGCGTTCAACATCGCCAAAGCCTATAAAAAAGGCGCACGGCCCGATGGCACGACCGGATCGGTCGAGGGCGGGGTCGTCGGCTTTTTCAGCCTTGAAATGAGCGCAGAGCAGCTGGCCAGCCGGATCCTCGCCGAGGCCTCCGAGATTTCCAGCCACAAGATCCGCCAGGGGGACATGGACGAAGGCGAGTTCCGCCGCTTCGTCGAGGCCGCCAAGGAACTGGAAGCCTGCCCGCTCTATATCGACGACACGCCTGCCCTGCCGATCAGCCAGGTCGCCGCACGGGCGCGCCGCCTGAAACGGACCCATGGGCTGGACCTTGTGATCGTCGACTACCTTCAGCTGCTGCGCGGCACCGCAGAGAACCGCGTGCAGGAAATCGGCGAGATTTCCATGGGTCTCAAGGCCATCGCCAAGGAGTTGAATATCCCGGTGATCGCGCTGTCGCAGCTGTCGCGTCAGGTGGAAAACCGCGAAGACAAGCGGCCTCAGCTTTCTGACCTTCGCGAATCCGGCTCGATCGAGCAGGACGCCGACGTGGTCATGTTCGTGTTCCGCGAAGAATACTACGTGGAGCGGGAAAAGCCCGGCGATCACGAGCTGGACAAGATGGCGGATTGGCAGGAGCGCATGAGCCGCCTGCACGGCAAGGCAGAGGTGATCATCGGCAAGCAGCGTCACGGCCCCATCGGCACGGTCGAGCTGTCCTTCGAGAGCCAGTTCACCCGGTTTGGCAACCTTGCCAAACCGTGGCAGCAGGATGGCGGCGAGTTCTGAGAGGCGCCGGACCACGTGGAGACAATCGGATCAGGCGTCTGCAAAGCGGCCTGATCCGCCGCCCCGACCATGGGGCATCAACAGGTTTACAGCATCACCACCCCGCCAAAGGGCACCTGCGCATCCCATCCCTTCGGATCGCCATGTTCGACCAGCGCCGCCTTGATGCAGCCCATATGGGTGACGACGAGCGCCCCGTCTGGCGCCGCGTTCAGGGCCCGGGCAACGCGGCTGTGAAGCTGGGCCACGCTTTCGCCGCCGTGGCCGTCGTAGCCGTGAAAATCGGCCGCCCAGGCATCCAGTTCAGCCCGCGGCAGCGCCTCCCAGGCACGCCCCTCCCAAGCGCCGAAATCCATTTCCCGCCAATCGCTTGAAATCACAACCTCATGTGACAGATGATCCGCGATATGGCTGGCAAGCTGGCGGCAGCGCAGCAGCGGTGAAGAGACGATTGCCGTGACCGGCGGCAAGTCCGCAAGAACCCGGTCTGCCTCATCGTCGAAACTGTCGGCGAGGCGCAGGTCCGTGATGCCGTAGCAGGTCCCCCTGACCACTTCGGGCGTCGTATGGCGCAGCAGCGTCAGAGCCAAATCAAGACCGCCAGAAGCATGCCGATTTCGGCCATCTGCTGAGTACCGCCGAGGCAATCCCCGGTGTAGCCGCCGAGCTTGCGCAGATAGACCGACCGAAACACCTGCCCCAGGGTCGTCGCCCCGACAAATGCAACGGCCGCCACGCCGAGACCCGCCGCGAAGACCAGCCCGAGAAGAACAACGCCCGCATAGATCAACGCCACACGATAGCCCTCCGGCGTTACGGTGGGCGCGGTGAATTTCGCGCCGTCGTGGCGGGCATAATCGGTGGTTGCGATGACATGCACCACCGCCATGCGGCTGATCGCATGTCCGGCAATCAAGGCAACGCCCGCCATCCAGGGCTCGAAGGCCATCAGGATCGACGCCTTTAGCGCCAAAGTCATGCCAAGCGTCACCGCCCCGTAGGTGCCGATGCGGGAGTCGCGCATGATCTCCAGAGCCCGGTCCCGCGTCAGACCACCGCCAAGACCATCGGCGGCATCGGCCAGCCCGTCTTCGTGGAAGGCACCCGTGGCAAGGATCGTCGCGGCCATCGAAAGCAGCACGGCAACGGGCACGGGCACAAGCGCGGAAAACACCCAGAGCACCAAGGCCCCGATCAGCCCGATCAGCGCGCCGACCAGCGGATAATATTTCGTCGCCCGAGCAAGCAGATCATCGGAAAATTCAAGATCGCGCGGCACCGGCAGGCGTGTGAGGAACTGCACCGCCAGGAGGAAAAGCGTCCATTCCAGCCGCAGATCGCGCTTCATTCCGCCTCCGAAACGCCCGCAGAGGCAAAAGACGCCATATCGTTGAGCATCGCGACCGACGCCTTGACAAGCGGCCATGCCAGCGTCGCGCCGGTGCCCTCGCCGAGGCGCATGTCGAGCTGTAGCAACGGCTTGGCCCCAAGGGTATCGAGCAGCACACGGTGGCCCGGCTCGCCGGAGAGGTGGCAGAAGATCATCGCTTCGCGCGCCTTCGGCTCGATCCGCGCCGCCGCGAGCGCGGCCGTGGAAGCGATGTAGCCATCGACCAGGATCATGCGCCGCGCCGCCGCTGCGCCAAGCATGGCGCCCGCCATCATGGCGATTTCAAACCCGCCGAACTCCGCCAGCGCCCGGATCGGGCCAAGCTGTCCGGACACCCGGGCACTGGCCCTGGTCAGGGTTTCGTGCTTGCGGATCAGCCCGTCGTCATCGAGCCCGGTGCCGCGCCCGACCAGCGTGGTCAGCGACGCCTCCGTCAGCCGGTGCGTCACCAGCGCCGCCGCAGACGTATTGCCGATCCCCATCTCGCCAAAGGCGCAGGCGTTCCAGGCACCCTCGGCCCCGATTTCGCGACCGATGGCGATGGCCTTCTTACAGGTCTCCATGCTCATGGCCGGGCCGATCACGCTGTTGCCGGTGCCCTCGCCCAACGGCTCGTCGCGCACCTGAGGGATGTTGAACCGTCCGCCGCAGACCCCGGCATTGACCACCTGAAGGTCCATGCCGACTGTCCTGGTGAAGACATTCGCGGCCGCGCCACCGCCCGCGAAATTCAGCACCATCTGACGGGTGACCTCGGCGGGATAGGCCGAGACACCGGAACGCGCGATTCCGTGGTCGCCCGCGAAGATCACCAGCCGCGCCCGATCCATGACCGGCTCAAGCGTTCCTTGCAGGCGCGCGGTCTTGGCCGCGAGCAATTCAATCTGGCCCAAGGCACCCAAGGGCTTGGTTTTGCCATCAATCTTGGCTTGCAGGTCATCATCGAAGTTTGTCATGGCCAAGCAGTAGCGCCGGGTGACGCGACCCACAAGGCACCATGCGTCGCATTTCCCCCTTGACGCGACAGCGCGGCGTGCGAAACACGGACCCCATGGCACAAGCACGTCTTTCGATTGATCTCGGCGCCCTGCGCGCAAACTGGAGCGCCCTCGCCGGCAAAGCCAGCGCCGAGGCTGGCGCCGTGGTCAAGGCCAACGCCTACGGGCTTGGTATCGAGCAGGTCGCCCCGGCCCTCGCCGCCGAAGGCGCGCGGCGGTTTTTCGTGGCCATCGCCGAAGAAGGCGCGACTCTGCGCCGCATCCTTGGTCCCGGACCGGAGATCTGCGTCTTTTCCGGCCACATGGCAGGCGATGCCGCGATGATCGGCGAAGCAAAGCTGACCCCGATGATCAATTCCATCGACCAGATGTTGCGCCACGTGGAAAGCCTGCCGGGGCATCCCTTCGGCATTCAGCTCGACAGCGGCATGAACCGGCTCGGAATGGAACCGGCCGAGTGGAACGCGCTGCGCGATATTGCCCTGGCTCAGAAACCGACGCTGATCATGAGCCATCTGGCCTGCGCCGATGAGCCGGATCATCCGATGAATGCGCATCAGCTGCGCAGCTTTCGGGATATGACCGATGGCATCGACACGCCGCGTTCGCTCTCGGCCACCGGCGGCATCCTGCTTGGGCCGGACTACCATTTCGACGTGACCCGCCCCGGCATCGGGCTTTATGGTGGCCTGCCCTTTGTCGATGCCCGGCCCGTTGCCACGCTGGCAATTCCGGTGATCCAGGTTCGCGAGATCGCCGCTGGGGAAACCGTCGGCTATGGCAATACCTTCACCGCTCCCGCACCCATGCGCGTGGCCACCATCGCCGGCGGTTATGCCGATGGGATCCTTCGGGGGATGGGACCGGAGGCGCATGTCTGGGCGGAGGACACCCGCTGCAAGGTGCTTGGCCGGATCTCCATGGATCTGATCGGGGTCGATGTGACCGCGCTGAACACCGAGCCTGAAACGCTGGAATTGCTGGGCAAGCATCAGTCGGTGGACACGCTGGCCGGGTGGGCCGGCACCATCGGCTATGAAATCCTGACCTCGCTGGGCCAGCGCTACGCCCGCGCGTACCACGGCGCATGATCCTGCTCTCGCCCCTGGGTGCGCTTGGGCGTACGATGCTCGGGTTCCTGGCCGCCATTGGCCGCGTCGCGCTGTTTGCGGCCTCGGCGGTCAGCCACATCGTGCGGCCGCCCTTCTATGGCCGCGAATTCGCGATGGCGCTTTTCAATATCGGGTGGCTGTCGCTTCCGGTTGTCGGCCTGACGGCGATTTTTACCGGCGCGGCGCTGGCCTTGCAGATCTACGCCGGCGGCGCGCGCTTCAATGCCGAGGCGGTGGTGCCGCAGATCGTCGCGATCGGCATGGTGCGCGAGCTTGGCCCCGTTCTGGTGGGTCTTATGATCGCGGCGCGCGTCACCTCCTCAATCGCGGCGGAAATCGCCACCATGAAGGTCACCGAACAGATTGACGCCCTGGTGACCCTCTCCACCAATCCAATGAAATACCTCACCGCGCCGCGGGTTCTGGCGGCGCTGTTGGTGGTTCCGGCTCTGGTCGGCGTCGGCGATATCATCGGCGTGTTCGGCGGTTATGTCGTGGCGACCGGCTCGCTCGGCTTCAACCCCGCCGCCTATATCAAGAACACGGTGGATTTCCTCGAACCGCTCGACATCATCTCTTCGTTGGTCAAGGGCTGCGTCTTTGGCGGCATCGCGGCCCTTATGGGTTGCTACTACGGCATGAACTCGGGGCGCGGCGCGCAGGGCGTGGGCCGCGCCACCAAGGGATCGGTCGAGGCTGCCGCCGTGCTGATCCTCGCCGCCAACTTCCTGCTGACGGGGGTGTTCTTCTCGCTATGATCGAACTCCGCAACGTCAAGAAAGCCTTTGGCCAGAAGGTCGTCCTGCGCAATGTCGATCTGACCATCGCGTCCGGCACTTCCATGGTCATCATCGGCGGCTCCGGCACCGGGAAGTCCGTGCTGCTCAAGTCCGTGCTCGGCCTTGTGACGCCGGACAGCGGTCTCATCACGCTCGACGGGCAGGACGTGGCGAAGGGCGACCGCGATGCCTTTCTCGCGCGGTTCGGGATGCTGTTCCAGGGCGGCGCGCTGTTCGATTCCCTGACGGTCTGGCAAAACGTCGCCTTCCGCCTTCTGCGCGGATCTCTGAAAAGGCCAAAAGCCGAGGCCCGCGAGATCGCCATCGAAAAGCTGCGCCGCGTCGGGCTGAAACCCGATGTTGCGGACCTGTTTCCGGCGGAGCTGTCGGGCGGCATGCAAAAGCGCGTCGGCCTTGCCCGTGCGATCGCCGCCGAACCCGAGATCATCTTCTTTGACGAGCCGACCACCGGCCTCGATCCGATCATGTCGGGTGTCATCAACGACCTGATCCGCGAAATCGTCGTCGAAATGGGCGTGACCGCCATGACCATCACCCACGACATGACCTCCGTGCGGGCCATCGCCGACACTGTTGCCATGCTGCACGACGGGGTGATCCAGTGGAGCGGCGCGATATCGGACATGGACCAATCGGGGGACCCCTACCTCGATCAATTCATTGCGGGCCGCGCAGAGGGGCCGATCGAGGCCATCCGATGAGCTTTTTCGAGCCGGATCCGGTGTTGCTCTGGTTTCTGTTCTTCAAGAAATTCGTGTATCTAGAAGTGCTTGCGCTCCTCTCCTTCACCCGAATCCTCCAGGAGCGCGGCCCGAGCCGCTGGCTCGCGCTGATCGCCCTGATCCTCGCGCTTGCCGGGGTTGCCACGGTCTTCGCCCCGGCTGCGGGGCTGAACGATGGGGCGGTCTATGTCCGGGCGGAGGCCTTGCTGCGCCACGGTGGCGGGCTTATCGCGCTGCTCGTACCGTCCGCATTCCTTGTCCTGTCCGGGGCGCTCAAGACCGCCCGCGCGCGATGGATCGACGTGCTTCACGGCCTGCTGGTGCTGACCCTGCTCGGGTTTGCATGGTACGCCGCGTGATGCGCTGGGTGAACCTCGCCCTGCTGATCTTCTATCCCGTCGCATGGATTGCACCTCTGCTGCGCGCCGGGCTGCTGCCACTGTTTGGCCTGAGCGAAATTTCGGTTATTTCCGGCCTGCAGAGCCTTTGGGGAACGGATGTGTTTCTCGCCTTGCTGGTCACGGTCTTCGCGCTTTTTGCGCCCCTGCTGAAAACGCTCGGGCTGGCCCTGATCCAGTTTCACTTTCTCGACCGCCGCGCCCTGCCTGCGGTCAACCTGCTGGGCAAGTTTGCCATGGCTGACGTCTTCCTGATCGCGGTCTATATCACCCTCGCCAAGGGCATGGGTATCGGACGGGTGGAGACCGCCTGGGGCCTTTACCTGTTCACCGCCTGTATTCTCGCTTCTGTGACGCTCGGCGCATTGGAGAGCAGGAAACCGGTCGACCCAACCGTCTAGCGCCCGCATCCCGGTCTTCGACGCCAAGCCAATCGCATTCCAGGGTGGCGGTCGCGGCACCGACCTCGCGATATCGGCCTGCGAAGCATCAGCGCAGCCATTGGCCCCGGCGACAGATTGCGGCATAAGGCCCGCAATCCCACCTCACGACCGGACGTATCATGGCCAAACCGACCCTCACCTTCGTTTGCCAATCCTGCGGCGCGGCCTTTTCCAAATGGTCAGGGCGCTGCGACGGCTGCGGCGAATGGAACACGATCCAGGAGGAAAAGCCGCTCTCCGAAGGGCCGGGCAAGCAGGCCTTGTCGGGGCGCGGGCGGGCCGTGGTCCTGACCGATCTGGCGACACAGGAGCCACCGCCCCCGCGCACCGCCTCTGCCCTGTCTGAACTCGACCGCGTTCTCGGCGGGGGTCTTGTCCCGGCCAGTGCCGTGCTCGTCGGCGGCGATCCGGGTATCGGCAAATCGACGCTTCTGCTGCAGGCCGCGGCGGCCTTCGCCAAATCCGGGCTGAAGGTGATCTATATCTCCGGCGAGGAAGCCAGCGCCCAGGTCCGCCTGCGGGCGCAGCGTCTCGGGCTGACCGATGCGCAGGTCAAGCTTGCCGCCGAAACGAACCTTCGCGACATTCTCACCACGCTGGATGTCGAACGACCGGACCTCGCCATCGTTGATTCGATCCAGACCATGTGGTCCGACACCGTCGGCAGCGCCCCCGGCTCGGTCTCTCAGGTGCGCGCCGCTGCTCATGAGCTGACCAGTTTCGCCAAGAAGCGTGGCAGTGCGGTCATCATGGTCGGCCATGTGACCAAGGACGGCCAGATCGCCGGGCCGCGCGTTGTCGAACATATGGTCGATACCGTGCTTTATTTCGAAGGTGAGCGCGGCCATCAGTTCCGCATTCTGCGCAGCGTCAAGAACCGCTTTGGCCCCGCCGACGAGATCGGCGTGTTCGAAATGACCGGTGCGGGCCTTGCCGAGGTGCTCAACCCTTCGGCGCTTTTCCTGTCGGAACGCGGCACGCCGGCGCCCGGCTCCGTGGTTTTTTCCGGGATCGAGGGAACGCGTCCGGTTCTGGTCGAGCTTCAGGCCCTCGTCGCCCCCTCCCCGCACAGCCAGCCCCGGCGCAGTGTCGTCGGCTGGGACGGCTCACGGCTCGCCATGATTCTCGCGGTGCTCGAATCGCGCTGCGGCATTCCATTTACCGGGCTCGACGTCTACCTCAACGTCGCTGGCGGCATGAAAATCAGTGAGCCCGCAGCGGACCTTGCGGTCGCCGCCGCACTGCTTTCCGCCCGCGAAGACACCGCATTGCCCGCCGAGACGGTTGTTTTTGGGGAAATAAGCCTCTCCGGTGCGCTTCGGCCGGTGGGTCAGACCGAAAACAGGTTGAAAGAAGCCCAAAAACTTGGTTTCTCCACGGCGATCCTGCCCAAAGGCGGCAAGGCAGCCTCGAACAAAGCGATGAAACTGTCCCGCATGGGCGATCTCGCGTCCTTTGTTGGTGAGGTCTTTGGCGCCGGATGATCCGGGCCGGGCAGATATTTGAAGCACGACAAAAGGACGGGCAGCGCGTATGGAAGGTTTCACGATCATCGACGGGGCGGTGGCCGTCATCATCGTCCTCTCGGCCCTTTTGGCCTATTCGCGCGGCCTCGTGCGGGAGACCATGGCAATTGCGGGCTGGATCGTCGCCGCGATCCTCGCCTTCATGTTTGCGCCGCAGGTGCAGCCGCTGGTCAAGGAAATTCCGGTCATCGGCGATTTCCTGTCGGACAGCTGCGAATTGTCGATCATTGCCGCCTTTGCTGCGGTCTTTACCGTCGCTCTGGTGATCACCTCGTTCTTCACACCGTTGTTTTCCTCGCTGATCAAGAGGTCCGCGCTTGGCGGGCTCGATCAGGCGCTTGGCTTTTTCTTCGGTGTGGCACGCGGTGTGCTGCTCGTGGCTGTCGGCTTTTTCGTCTACGAGACCGTGATCACGGCGCAGGACATTCCGATGATCGACGACTCGCGCTCTGCCGCCGTTTTCTCGCGCTTTACGAACCGCATCGAAGAGCAGAACCCGGAGCAGGCGCTTGGCTGGATCACCGGCCAGTACGAACAGCTCGTCGGTGTGTGTGCAGCCCCCGCCCCGGACGCGCCGAGCGCCAGCGATACCTGACAGCGGCGGACAAAATACCAAAGGACAAAAGCGGGACGGCACGGCCGAGCCCGCTTTTTTATTGGCCAGATCCGCCGACCGACGGACTCATGGCCGAGTCGCAATCCGCCCGGCCGCAAACGTTTTAACCAATTTTCGACGTCAGGCGGCGCAACGCCCGGAAAACATGCGAGGCATGTGGGGGGGTTATGAATAACCTGCCGACAAAATGTTATCGTTTCGTGACACTCGGGCTTTCAGGCAGTATGTGAGGGCCACACCGCACAGTCAGGATTCGGAGCGCCATTTGTCCGACCGCCATATGCCACCCGCCCATCCGTTTGATTTCGACTACGCTCAGGACGACATGTCCGGCGATACGCTGCATGAAGAATGCGGTGTATTCGGCGTTGTCGGGGTCACCGATGCCGCGAATTTCGTCGCCCTTGGTCTGCATGCTCTCCAGCATCGCGGACAGGAGGCTGGCGGGATCGTCTGCCATCATCCGGATCACGGGTTCAACTCCGCACGTCGCTTTGGCTACGTCCGGGACAGCTTCACCAAGCAATCGCTGATGGAGACGCTGCCGGGGCCCGTGGCCATCGGCCACGTCCGCTATTCAACCGCAGGCTCCAAGGGCCAGACCGCGATCCGTGATGTTCAGCCGTTCTTTGGCGAGTTTTCCATGGGCGGCGCGGCAATTGCCCACAACGGCAACATCACCAACGCCGATGCCCTGCGCAAGGAGCTGATCGAACGCGGCTCGATCTTCCAGTCCTCGTCGGATTCGGAATGCATCATCCACCTGATGGCCCGCTCCCTGCAGCGCAACATCCCCGAACGCATGGAAGATGCGCTGCGCCGTGTCGAAGGGGCGTTTTCCGTTGTTGCCATGACCCGCACCAAGCTGATCGGTGTGCGCGACCCGCTGGGGGTGCGCCCGCTGGTGCTTGGCAAGATCGCAGATGGCTATGCACTTTCCTCCGAGACCTGCGCGCTCGACATCATCGGCGCCGAGTTCGTGCGCGAGATCGAGCCGGGCGAGATGGTCGTGATCACCGACAAGGGCGAGATCGAAAGCACGCGGCCCTTCCGCCCGCGCCCGTCGCGGTTCTGCATCTTCGAACATGTCTATTTCTCGCGCCCCGACAGCATCATCGGGGGGCGCTCTGTCTATGAAACCCGCCGTCAGATCGGTGTGGAGCTGGCCCGCGAGGCGCCGATGGACGCGGACCTTGTCTGTCCGGTGCCGGACAGCGGCACCCCGGCGGCCATCGGCTTTGCCCATGAGAGCGGTATTCCTTACGGCATGGGAATCGTGCGCAACCAGTACATGGGCCGGACCTTCATCGAGCCTACGGAGCAGATCCGTAACATGGGTGTACGCCTGAAGCTGAACGTGAACCGCGCCCTGATCAAGGGCAAGCGCGTGATCCTCGTGGACGACTCGGTGGTGCGTGGCACGACCTCCCGCAAGATCAAGGAAATGATCCTTGATGCGGGCGCAGCGGAAGTGCACTTCCGCATCGCCTCTCCGCCGACCGCCTGGCCATGTTTCTACGGTGTCGACACACCGCAGCGCGAAAAACTGCTGGCCGCGACCATGTCCGAGGACGAAATGCGCGAGCATCTCGGTGTCGATTCGCTCAAATTCATCTCGCTTGATGGCCTCTACCGGGCCGTCGGCGAGGCAGAAGGCCGCAAGGCAAGCTGCCCGCAGTACTGCGACGCCTGCTTCTCCGGCGAATACCCTGTAGAACCGGCGGACATGATCCAGAAGGGCTTCCAGATGAAGGCCGCCGAGTAAGGTTTCGTTAAGATCTCCTGCGGGTTTCCGCCGGGTTCATGGCAAAACGAGCAAAGGGGCGCCGAGCAATCGGTGCCCCTCTTTCGCACCTGCAGCATGGGCGCTATCAGCCGGTCCGCCATCCCCGTTGCTCCGGTGCGGCTGGCCGCAACCGCTATACAGAGGCTCCAAATGCTCACCAAATCGCTCCGCCCCAAAGCGCGGCCCGACACGCTGGCCGCCAAAGCCAAAGCCTTGGCCGACAATCCCGTTGTCTCGGAGGGCGACACGCCCGCCGAAGTTCAGAAAATCGCCACAACCGAGACGAGCCTGCCCGGCACCGAGCCGATGGTGCTCGGTGTGTTTGGCAAGGAAAGCGCCCAAACCGCGCTGATCCGCCTGCCCAACGGTGTGGTGAGCAAAGTGTCGGTCGGCAGCCGGATCGGCGCACAGCAAGTGATCGCCGTGGCCACGGATACGGTCACTTTGACGAACTCCACGCGCCTGCGAATGCCGATCTGAAGACGGGACAAAGTGCCCCGCTTGACCTTCGGCGCGTTCCGCCGCAAAGGAGGGCCATGACCAAACTTGCTCTGATCACCGGCGCGTCACGCGGCCTTGGCTTTGCCCTCGCTGAGGCGCTGGCCCCCGACTTTCACATCATCGCTGTCGCCCGCACCGTGGGCGGGCTCGAAGATCTGGACGACCGGATCAAGGACAAGGGCGGCGAGGCCACGCTGGCGCCCATGGACATCTGCAACCGCGATGCCATGGCACACCTGTGCCGCTCCGTGTTCGACCGCTGGGGACCGGGGACGGAAGCGGATGGCACGGTCGCCCTCTGGGCGCATACGGCGATCCACGCCGCGCCGCTGACCCCCGCACATCACATGGATCAAAAGGATTGGCAGAAGTCGCTGTCGATCAACGTCGATGCCATGGGGCACCTGATCCCCTTCGTTGCGCCCCTGCTCGGCACCAACGGTCAGGCGCTGTTCTTCGACGATCCGCACGCGGGTGAGAAGTTCTTTGGCCACTACGGCACCACCAAGGCGGCGCAGATCGCCCTGGCGCACAGCTGGCAGGCCGAGAGCGCCCAGATCGGCCCGAAAGTGCACATCCTGCAGCCGCGCCCGCTGGCCACGGCGACGCGCGCGCGGTTCTTTCCCGGTGAAGATCGGGAGACGCTCATCCGTCCTTCGGAAGAGGCAAAGCGTCTGCTGGAGAGCCTGAACGCCTGAGCGTCGCAGCGGATTTGGCGCCGGGCTGGACCGGCTCGGCGCGCGAGCGGCCTGTTCCGTCCATCACGTCCTCAATGGGACGCAGGCCCGTCAGCTCAGCGCAACACCGTTGCGCCCGGCCAGATCGGTAAAGAACTGCCACGCCACACGGCCCGACCGGGCCCCGCGCGTCGCCTGCCATTCGATGGCTTCCGCGCGCAGCGTCTCCGCATCGACCGTCACGCCGTAGGCATCGCAGTAGCCCGCAATCATCGACAGGTAGTCATCCTGCGAACAGGGATGGAAGCCGAGCCAAAGCCCGAACCGGTCGGAGAGCGAAACCTTCTCCTCAACCGCCTCGGACGGATTGATCGACGTCGAGCGTTCATTTTCGATCATGTCACGCGGCATCAGGTGACGGCGGTTGGAGGTGGCATAAAGCACGACATTGTCCGGCCGCCCCTCGACACCGCCGTCCAGAACCGCCTTGAGGCTTTTGTAGTTCTGATCGTCATGGCTGAACGACAAATCATCGCAGAACAGCACAAACCGCTCCTTTGCCCCGCGCAGCAGGGTCAGAAGCCGTCCGACAGAGGCAAGGTCCTCGCGCTGGATTTCCACCAGCTTGAGGTCCAGCCCTTCGGCGCAGATCGCGCCATGCGCCGACTTCACAAGGCTGGATTTTCCGGTCCCGCGCGAGCCCCAAAGCAGCGCATTGTTGGCCGGCAGGCCGCGCGCAAACTGGCGCGTGTTGGCCATCAGCGTGTCGCGCGCCCGCTCGATACCGACCAGAAGGTCCAGTTCGACCCGGTTCACGTTTGGCACCGGGACAAGCCGATCCGGCTCCACGTGCCAGACGAAAGCCTGCGCGGCAGAGAAATCCGGTGCCCCCAGAGGCGGCGGGGAAATCCGCTCCAATGCCGCTGCGATGCGCTCCATAGGGTCCACCGGGAAATCCTTGCTCACTTGTCGTCGTCCTTGTCGAACTCCGCCATCAGCGGGTCTTCGTCGTCGTCGTCGTCATCCTCGAACCAAAGGCCCTGCGCCCGCAGTTCCTTTTCGCGCTTCTTCTCGACCATGCGCACGAGGAGGATCGAAATCTCGTAGAGGCCATAAACCACGGTGAAGAGGATGATCTGTGTCGTCACATCCGGCGGAGTGACCACAGCCGCCAGCACCAGAATGCCGACCATGGCGTATTTGCGCACCGAGCCGAGGCCTGCCGCACTGACCAACCCCGCCTTCCCCATCAGGGTCAGCAGAACCGGAAGCTGAAAGCACAGGCCAAAGGCCATGATGAATTTCAGCGTGATATCAAGGCTTTCGTTCACCTTGCCGAAGAAGGTGATGCGTATGCCGTCGGCGGTATCAGGCACCACGGCCACATCGGCGGGAAGCTGCGCCCCGGTTGCATCCCCGGCGGCATTCAGCAGATCCGCAAAGATCGAGGAAATATCCGCAAAGCCAAGGAAGAAGGTCATCGCCAGCGGCGTGACCACGAAATGCGCAAAGGACGCCCCGAGCAGGAACATGAACGGCGACGCAATGATGAAGGGCAAAAAGGCGCCCTTCTCGGATTTATACAAACCCGGGGCCACGAAACGCCACAACTGGTGGGAGATCACCGGGAAGGCCAACGCAAATCCGAAGACCATGGATATCCGGAACAGCGTAAAGAGGTATTCTTGTGGGCTGGTATACTGCATCGTCGGCGACGGATCGCCCAACTCGCGCAGCGTGGACTCGATAGGCCCCAGCAGGAATTGCAGGATCGGCTCGGCCACGATGAAGGCCAGAACCATGCCCACGACAAACGCCAGCACGCAGCGAATGAGCCGCGTGCGCAATTCTGCCAGATGCTCGATCAGCGGGGCCGCGCTGTCCTGAAGCTCGTCGTCGGCGCTGCTCATGCGGTCCCCTTGTCAGTGTCGTTGCCCGCCGGCACATCCGGCGGCAAATCATGCGGATCGGCAGCGAGCGATTTTTCCAGCGCATCGGCCTTCTGCGCTGCGTCCTCGGCTTCGCGCTTCTTGCGATCGGCGGCCATGCGCGCGGCATTGGCTTCGATCTTGCGCTTGGCCTCTTCACGTTCCTTTGACAGCTTGCCGGTCTCGCTGTCCGGTTTGATGTCCGTCATCGACCGGGCGGCATCCTTGACACCGTCCATCGCGCTGCCGACCGGGTTGGTCGCCGATTTGAAGGTTTTCTGCATGTCCTTCACGCCCGCATCATCCGCCGCCTGATTCATGGCAGTGGTGAATTCGCGGGCCATGCCACGCGCCTTGCCGACGAACCGGCCGACGTTGCGGAACAGTTTTGGCAGATCTTTCGGGCCGACCACGATCAACGCGACCGTCCCGATCACCAACATCTCGCTCATGCCGAGATCGAACATGGGCCTTACGCCTTGTCTTTTTCTTCCTCGGGGGTGACGTCCTTGGCCTCGTCGGCCTTGGAGGTCTCAAGCTCTTGCTTGCCGTCATCGACGCCCTTCTTGAAGGCGGTGATACCCTTGCCAACCTCACCCATGAGGCTGGAAATCTTGCCGCGGCCGAAAAGCACGAGGACCACGACGGCGATCAGCAGAAGGCCGGGAAGGCCGATGTTGTTGAGCATGGCTCCACTCCTTTGTCAGCAGGCGCCACATCGGGCCTGTGCGAAAACTGGTGAGGGCGTTCTAAGCCTTCTGCGGCCGCTCGAAAAGCGCCAAAACCGCGCGGCACGGGGCTAGTTTTGTCACCTTCTTGTCAGTTGTCAGGTTTTTGTCAGTATGGGGCGACGAATTGGAGAGAATCGGTCATGCGCCCAGGTGCGAAAACATCGCGTGAAATGCCCCGAGATCCGGGGAACGGGATGCGGCCAATGGCGTCCCTGACGGCCCCGTCATGAATCGCAAGGACCGCCTCTATGCCCTGATGGAGCGTCTGCGCGATGGTGAATTACATACGGCGGAGGCCATGGCACAGGACCTTGGCGTCTCTGTCCGGACGATCTATCGCGACATGGAAGTGCTCGCAGCCTCCGGCGTGCCGGTGGAAGGCGCAAGGGGCTATGGCTACACGGCGCGCGCCGCGGTGACCCTGCCTCCGCTGAACCTCACCGATGCGGAACTGGACGCATTGCACATCGCGCTCGCGGCCCTCGGTGCGTCGGATCTCGAAGAACACGCCGCCGCCGCGCGCAGCCTCGCCGCCAAGATCGAAGCCGTGTTGCCAGAGGAAGCCGGTCAGCCCGCCGCGCCGTTCGGCTTTGCCACCGACGCCTTCGCCGGGGCGGCACGGGGGTTTGCCCATATGCCGACGATCCGCGCCGCCATCCGGGCGCGTCAGAAACTGCGCGTGGTCCTGGCCGGTCAGCCGCATGACATCCGCCCGCTTTTGCTCGATTACTGGGGGCGCGTCTGGACCTGCGTCTGCTGGGACGAGCGCGACGGCGCCTTCAGCCGCTTTGCCCTCGACCGGATCGAGGGCCTCGCGCCCCTGCCCGGCCTGTTCGTCGATGAGCCGGGAAAGCGGCTCTCGGACTGGCAAACTCTGGGAAAACCCTCTCAGGGGTGACCGATCAGCCGCGCAACCTCCCCGTGCAGCTGGTCGAAATGCGTGATGACGGACTCCGGCGCCAGATCGCGCACCGCCTCCCCCGCCGGCGAGAACGCCACCAGAACCGAAGGCACCCGCGCCGCCGCAGAGGTCTTGCGGTCGGTATCGCTATCCCCGACCAGCAAGGACGCCTCGCGCTGCCCGCCGCAGCCATCGACTGCAGCCCAGAAATGCGCCGGATCGGGCTTTTTCACCGGCAAGGTATCGGCCCCGATCAGCGATCCGAACAGATCGCGCACCCCGAGCCGCGTGAGCAGCGTGTGCGCAAGCCCTTCGGGTTTGTTGGTACAGATCCCGACGGCATATCCCGCCTCCTTGAGCTGCTCGACCGAGGCCACCGCACCGGGGTACATCTGCGTATGCACATCCAGCGTCTCGGCGTAGACCTCCAGCAGACGCGGATACCAATCCATCACGCGCGCCTCGTCAAACCGCCCGGCCCGCTTGAGTCCGGTCCCAAGCATCATCCGCCCGCCGCGCAGCGCCACCATACGATCGCTGTCAATGGACAGTCTCACATCCTCGCCCATCTCCTCGAAACAGCGGTTGGCCGCAGCCAGGAGATCAAGGCTGGTGTCCGCCAAAGTCCCGTCGAGGTCGAAAATAACGCAAGGCTGCATGCCGTCTCCTGCCAGATGGGGTGACAGCGCGCTGTCACATGCCGAAATCAAGCGTGAAAAGCGCCTGCTTGCCCCGCCGCCATATCCGGATAAAACGGGGCCAACAGAAAAACAAACAGGAAAGAGGCCATGAGCACCGCCCTCATCATACTTGCCGCCGGCAAGGGCACGCGGATGGAATCCGACCTGCCCAAGGTTTTGCACTCGATCGCCCACGCCCCGATGCTCTGGCACGCCATGCGCGCCGGACGCGCGCTGGACCCGGAGGCCACCGTCGTCGTCGCCGGTCACGAAGCAGCCAAGGTCGAAGCCTCGGCGCTGGACTACGATCCGGAGGCGAAGGTCGTCCTTCAGGCCGAACAGCTTGGCACGGCACATGCGGTGGCCCAGGCGAAAGATGCGTTGGACGGGTTTTTCGGCAATGCCATCGTGCTCTACGGCGACACGCCCTTCATCTCCGAAGCGACGCTCGAAGCCATGCTGGAGGCGCGCCAGACCCATGACTTGGTCGTTCTGGGCTTCGACGCGGCCGACCCCGGTCGCTATGGGCGGTTGGTCACGCAAGGGGAAGCCCTGGAGCGGATTGTCGAGTTCAAGGACGCGAACGAAGAAGAACGCGCCATAACCCTTTGTAACTCCGGCGTTGTCTGCGCTGATGCGGCAACGCTGTTTGCGCTGATCGACGCGGTTGGAAACGACAATGCCAGCGGCGAATACTACCTGACGGATATCATCGGTATCGGCCGGTCGCAGGGTCTTTCGGCGACGGTTGTGCGCTGCGATGAGAGTGAAACGCTGGGGGTGAACTCCCGCGCGGAACTCGCTGATGCGGAACGGCTTTTCCAATCCCGGCGCCGCGCGGAGCTGATGGCGGACGGGGTCAGCCTGCAAGCCCCGGATACCGTGTTCCTCTCCTGGGACACGATCATCGGTCGCGACAGCGAGATCGAACCGAACGTGATCTTCGGCCCTGATGTCACCGTTGAGAACGACGTTCGCATCCGCGGGTTCAGCCATATCGAAGGCGCCCATGTCAGCCGCGGCAGTACCATCGGCCCCTTCGCCCGCCTGCGTCCCGGCGCGGAACTGGCGGAGAACGTGCACATCGGCAATTTCGTCGAGGTCAAGAACGCCGTCCTGCACGAAGGGGTGAAGGCCAATCACCTGACCTATCTTGGCGATGCGGAAATCGGCGCCCGCACGAACATCGGCGCGGGCACCGTGACGTGCAACTACGATGGCGTGTTCAAACACAAGACAACCATCGGCGAAGACGCTTTCATTGGCTCGGACACCATGCTGGTCGCGCCGATAACGGTGGGCGACGGCGCAATGACAGCCTCCGGCTCCACGATCACCGAGGATGTGCCCGCAGGGGCGCTCGCCGTCGCGCGCGCGCGGCAGGAAGTGAAGCCGGGCCTCGCGAAAAAATTGTTCGATATGTTGAAGGCCCGGAAGGCCAGACAGGGTAAAGGGGCATAAAATGTGCGGTATTGTCGGAATCCTCGGAAAACATGAAGTCTCGCCCAGCCTCGTCGAGGCGCTGCGCCGTCTGGAGTATCGCGGCTATGACAGCGCGGGCATTGCCACGATCAACGACGGCCATCTTGACCGGCGCCGCGCGGTGGGCAAGCTCGTGAACCTGTCGGATCTGCTGGTGCATGATCCGCTGCCGGGCAAATCGGGCATTGGCCACACCCGTTGGGCCACCCATGGCGCGCCGACCGAAACCAACGCCCACCCGCACAAGGCCGGGCCGGTGGCCGTCGTGCACAATGGCATCATCGAAAATTACAAAGACCTCCGCGCCGAGCTGGCCGAAGCCGGGATCACGCCGCAGACCGAAACAGACACGGAAACCGTGGCCCTGATGGCGCAGCACCTGCTTGGGCAGGGCCTTTTGCCGGTGGAGGCCGCGATGCGGACCATCGACAAGCTGGACGGTGCCTTTGCGCTGGTGTTCCTCTTCGATGGCGAGGATGACTTGCTCATAGCGGCCCGCAAGGGCTCGCCGCTGGCCATCGGTCATGGCGATGGCGAGATGTTCGTGGGCAGCGATGCCATCGCGCTGGCCCCGCTGACCGATCAGATCACCTATCTGGAGGAAGGTGACCGCGCCATTATCACACGGCTGGGTGCTGTGATTACGGACGCCGCCGGCCGCGAGGTCAGCCGCGAGGTGCGCACGATCCAGATGGATGCGGCCCGCGTGGACAAGGCCGGGTACAAGCACTTCATGGCCAAGGAAATCGCCGAACAGCCCGGCGTCTTGTCCGGCGCGCTGAGCGCGTATCTGGCGCAGGACGAGATCTCCCTGCCGCAGCCGGGCCTCGATTTCGACAATGTCGAACGGCTGGTCATGGTTGCCTGCGGCACCGCCTATTATGCCTGTCTCACGGCGAAATACTGGTTCGAACGGCTGGCGGGCATTCCCGTTGAAGTCGATATCGCGTCGGAGTTCCGCTATCGCGAACCACCGATCACGGGCCGCACGGTCGCGCTTTTCGTCAGCCAGTCAGGCGAAACCGCCGATACGCTGGCTGCGCTGCGCTATTGCCGCGGCAAGGCCGACACGATCGTATCGGTGGTCAATGTCGAGACGTCCTCGATCGCCCGCGAAAGCGATCTGGCCCTGCCGATCCACGCGGGTGCGGAAATCGGCGTGGCCTCGACCAAGGCCTTCACCTGCCAGCTCAACGTCCTGTTGCTGCTGGCGCTCAAGGCCGCACAAGCGCGCGGACGCATGGACGAGGCCAGACTGCATGATATGCTGGAGGCGCTGCGCGCCTTGCCGGGCATCTTCAACATCGCGCTGGATCAGGACGGGCGCATCGCCGAGGCCGCGCGCCAGATTGCCGAAGCGCGGGACGTGCTGTTCCTCGGCCGTGGGCTGATGTATCCTCTGGCGCTCGAAGGCGCGCTGAAACTTAAGGAAATCAGCTATATCCATGCCGAAGCTTATGCGTCGGGTGAACTGAAGCACGGCCCGATCGCATTGATCGACAAGACGGTGCCCGTGGTGGTCATGGCGCCCTGCGACTCGCTCTTTGAAAAGACCGTGTCCAACATGCAGGAGGTGATCGCGCGCGGCGGCAAGGTCTGCCTGATCACCGATGCCAAAGGGGCCAAGGCCGCTGGCGAGGATGTTTGGCAGGTGGTGATCCTGCCGGAAGTGGCCGAAGAGTTGACGCCGCTGCTCTACGCCCTGCCCGCGCAGCTTCTGGCCTACCATGCGGCCATCGCAAAGGGCACCGATGTGGATCAGCCGCGCAACCTTGCCAAGTCCGTGACGGTGGAATGACCGCTATGCCGCCAGGCGATCCACACAAGAACAAGGGCCTTTGTAATGAACCTGAATGACGCGCTTGCCGCCCTGAATGCAGAGGCCGACGCGGAGCGCGCCGCAGGCAGCGCAGCCTATCACAAGGCGGAGCGCGTCTATCTCGGCGTGCCCAACCCGGTGATCAACACGCTGACACAGGGCTGGCGGCAGGCTCTCGACGTGCCCGAGCGGGTCGCTCTGGCCGATGCGCTGTGGCAAACCGACATTCACGAAGCGCGGATCGCGGCGGCAAAAGTTTTGACACAGGCGCGGATGCGCCCGGATGAAGACGCCTGGCAGCTGATCCAGTCATGGGTGCCGCAGTTCGATGCCTGGGCAATCGCCGATCACGCCTGTTCGGCGGGCGCGCGGAGGCTGCAGGCCGATCCGGCGCGGATTGCACAGGTTGAACCCTGGACCGGGTCCGATCACCTGTGGACCAAACGCGCGGCTCTGGTCATCACCCTGCCCTGGACAAAACAGAATTTCCCGTCGGAACAGGACCTTGAGATCCGGGATCGGGTGCTTGGCTGGGCGGCGGACTATGTCCACGACCCGCGCTGGTTCATTCAGAAAGCCGTCGCCTGGTGGCTGCGCGATCTGTCGAAACATGATCCGGACCGGACACGAGCCTTTCTGGCCGACCACGGCGACGCGATGAAAGCCTTCGCCCGGCGCGAGGCCGCGAAATACCTGTGACTCAGGCCCCGTTCCGCGGCGACGCCCGGAACAGGAACCGTCCGAGCACGACCGTCACCAACAGCGCCGCCAGCAGTCCGATCAAGTCCGAGGCAATCTGCGCCACCTCCGCGATCTGACTGGCAAAGGCAAAGCCCAGGCCGGTGTAGAGACTGACCCAGAGGCTCTCTCCGCTGAGACTGCCCAATGTAAAGCGCCGCCAGTCCAGCCCCATCGCGCCGCCGATGAAATTCACATACGGCCCGAGCGGGCTGAACAGCCATCGGGTCAGAAAGACCGCCACTCCGCCGCGCTGATCAATCATGCGCTGCGCCCGTTTCAGAAGACCGGCGCTGCGGCGGGCGTGTTGCAGCCGCGCGATCAGCGGCGCGCCGCCTTTCCGGCCAATGAGATAGCCGGTTTGATCCCCGACGAGCGCACCGCCAAGCGCAGAGGCCAGCACCGTGGTCATCGTCAGATCCCCGGATGCGGCAAACGCGCCGCCTGCCAGCATCAGGAAAGACGACGGAACCGGCAGCGCAAGGCAGGAAAAGAAGGTCACTGCCATGAGAATCCATCCGCCATACTCCGGCACCAGCGCCAACAGCATGTCAGTCATGCGGCGCGGTCCGGAACGCGGTGATGGCGTTATAGAGATCGACGCTCAGGCTCTGGAACGGGACGCCGCGCGCCTTCGCCAACTCATCCAGGGTCTGGCCCGGCTGAAAGCTGTCCTTGGTCAGCCCGAGCGCATCACCGACAATCTCGTTCGGAACCTGCCACGAATGCGCGACGTATCCCGGCGTCATCCACCCGGCGATGGTCTGATCGCGGTGCGCCGGATTGGCCCAGAACACCGAGTGCACGATCAGACGCCCACCGAAAAAAACGCTCGCCAACAGCGCCACGGCAAAGAGCAGTGTCAGGACTGGCTGTTTCTTGTAGCTGTGAACGAGGCGTGCGCGCATGACCGCAGGCTAAGCGCAGGTCGCGTTCAAGACAAGCGTGGTGCGGCCTAGCCGCCTGAAAACACTTGAATTGTCGGCAGATCGGTCAATGGCGCTTCGAGCAGGCGCATGGCCGCGAGCGAAATGCGGCTGCCGGCGGTTGCCGGCCCGTCGATCGGGATCAGATCGACCTGAGCCGATTTTCCGGTTGCCGGATTCAGTACGCGGCCCTTTGCAGGCGCGGTCACCAAGGGTGTCTCCAGCCAAAATCCGGGCCGTGCCACGTCGCCAAGCGAGGCAACTGTGCTGCCAAGACTGACCTCCCCGGCCGGTTTCGGCGCGGCCGCCGCGGCGCGCTCTTCGGCGGAGGTGGTGTCGAACTCCTCGGCGGTGCGGGCGTTTTGCGGCGGGGGCGGCGCGACAGCGCTGTCCGGACGGGCTTCGGGGCGGGTTTGCCCCTCGGCATTGGTGGCGGGATCGGCGGCGCCCGGTTTGCGGAAGAACTCCCCCGCGCTGCTGCAGGCCGACAGGCTCAAGGCCAGAACGACTGTGATTGCTGTTCTCATATCCCGCACCCTACGACCTTGGTCGCCCCATGACAATTTCGTTGCAAGACTTGCTCATATATCCGCCGGCCCTTAGGTTCAATCGCATGACAGCCCCTCTGATTGATCCGTTCCACCGTCCGATCTCCTACCTGCGCGTTTCGGTGACAGACCGCTGCGATTTTCGCTGCGTCTACTGCATGTCCGAAAACATGACCTTTCTGCCCAAGAAAGAGCTTCTGACGCTGGAAGAACTGGACCGCATGTGCTCGACCTTCGTGCGTCTGGGCGTCGAGAAACTGCGCATCACCGGCGGAGAGCCGCTGGTGCGGCGGGATATTCTGACGTTTTTCCGCTCGATGACCCGGCACCTCGATTCGGGGGCGCTCAAGGAGCTGACGCTGACCACCAATGGCTCACAGCTGGAGCGGTTTGCCGACGATCTCTACGCGGCGGGAGTGCGCCGGGTGAATCTGTCCATGGATACGATGGACGAGAAGAAATTTGCCGACATCACGCGCTGGGGCCGCCTGCCGCAGGTGCTGCGCGGGATCGATGCGGCGCAAAAAGCCGGTCTTCGGATCAAGATCAACGCCGTGGCGTTGAAAGGGTTCAACGAGGACGAGCTGATCCCGATGACCGAATGGTGCGCCGAACGCGGCATGGACCTGACGTGGATCGAGGTCATGCCGATGGGCGACATCGGCAACGAACAACGCCTGGACCAGTACTGGAAGCTCACCGATCTGCGGGCCCGGCTGGCCGAGCAGTATACCCTGACCGACCTGCCTGAGAGCACCGGCGGGCCGGCGCGCTACGTGCGCCTGGAAGAAACCGGACAGAAGATCGGCTTCATCACCCCGCTGAGCCATAATTTCTGCGAAAGCTGCAACCGCGTGCGGCTGACCTGCACCGGCGATCTGTTCATGTGCCTTGGCCAGGAAGACATGGCTGACCTGCGCGCCCCTCTGCGCAATCATCCGAAGGACGATCAGGCGCTTGAGGACGCGATCCGCGCCGCGATCCGCCTCAAGCCGAAGGGCCACGATTTCGACTATTCACGCCAGAACGTTGATGGCCGCGTCTCCCGCCACATGAGCCATACCGGGGGCTAGGGCTTTCCAGACCGGCGCGCCTAGGGGCGCCCTCTCCTCTGGGGGCAAGCCCCCAGACCCCCGCTCGGAGCGTTGCCCCGAACCCCGAGTATTTTTCAAGAGAAGAAGACAAGGTGGAGTTACCGATTGTCAGACACCATCCGGACGGCTGATCTGACCGCCACCGACCGGCGCCGCGACACCGGTTGTGGCGGGCGCGGAGGTTGGCAGGCCACGCATCACGCGGACCGCGAGGAAAGCAAAGGCCTGCGCTTCCAGCATGTCACCGTCGAGGCCGACCGCCTCCACCGGCTCAACCGGGCAGTCGAGACCCGCCGCAAGCATCCTCATCATGACAGGGTTATGCCGCCCGCCGCCAGTGACCAGCACACGGCCCGGCGGGCTTGGGCAATGCTCCATGCCCTGCATCACGGCTGTCGCAGCCATGGCCGTCATCGTGGCGGCCGCGTCCGCATCGGACAGCTCTCGCACAAGATCCAGCATCAAGGAAAAATCGTCCCTGTCCAATGACTTGGGCGGGATCTTGCGGAAGTAGCCTTCCTCCAGAAAAAGCTCCAGCGCGCCCTCTTCAACACGCCCGGTACGGGCCAGCGCCCCGTCCCGGTCACAGTCCAGCCCCAGCCGCTCGGACACCAGATCGTTGATCGGCGCATTGGCCGGGCCGGTGTCGAAGGCCAGCAAGGCCCCCTCATCCTGCGGCCTTGCCTTGCCCGGATCTACCCACGTCAGATTGCCAACGCCGCCGAGATTGAGGAAGGCAACCGGCTCTGTCGCGCCGATCCATTTGGCGCATGCGAAGTGATAGAAGGGGGCAAGCGGCGCGCCCTGGCCACCCAAGGCCACATCGGTCGAGCGAAAATCCCAGACCACGGGTGTGCGCAAGGCCTCTGCCAGCGCTGCGCCATCACCCATTTGATGCGTGCCCCGCCCCTGTGGATCATGTGCCAGGGTTTGACCGTGAAATCCAATGACCTCTGCGGCCCCGAACTGGCCGAGCACGTCGCGGTGCGCGTCGAAACAGACCTGCGGCGCCGCGCCGAGATCATCGCCGGGCCAGCAGCCCAAAGCAGCCTTCAAGGCTGCCCGTTCCGCATCCGAATAAGCACGGTACTGCGATGGACCGAATTCGAAAATCGTCTCGCCATCGGTGCGCAGCATCGCCGCGTCCACGCCATCGAGAGAGGTGCCCGACATGGCCCCCAATGCCCAGACCGGACCGCTCTGCCGCCCGTGGCTCAACTTGCCCTTCACCTTCGCCCTCACGCCTCTTATAGGTGCCTCCCGTACACGTATACGAGAGGCACACCATGACCTACCATCCCAAATCGGACTTCATGTCGATCATGATGCAACGCGGCTACCTTGCCGATTGCACCGATTATCAGGGCCTTGACGAGGCGCTGAGCAAGGGATGCGTGCCGGCGTACATCGGCTTTGATGCGACGGCGAAGTCCCTGCACGTGGGGAGCCTGATCCAGATCATGATGCTGCGGTGGCTGCAAAAGACCGGGCATCAACCGATCACGCTTATGGGCGGCGGCACTACCAAGGTGGGCGATCCGTCCTTTCGCGCGGACGAGCGGCCGCTGCTGACCGACGATCAGATCGACGACAACATCGCCGGGATCAAGCAGGTGTTTGCCAAGTACCTCGATTATGATCGCGCCGAAAACCCGGCCTTGATGCTCAACAATGCCGAATGGCTGGACGGGTTGAATTACCTCGATTTTCTGCGGGACATCGGGCGGCATTTCTCCGTCAACCGGATGTTGTCATTCGAGAGCGTGAAATCGCGGCTGGACCGGGAACAGTCTCTGAGCTTCCTGGAATTCAACTACATGATCCTGCAAGCCTATGATTTCCTTGAGATCAATCGCCGCTACGGGTGTTTGTTGCAAATGGGTGGCAGCGATCAGTGGGGCAATATCGTCAATGGGATCGACCTGACTCGCCGGGTTCTGGACCACGAGATCTACGGCCTGACCTCGCCGCTTCTGACCACATCGGACGGCAGGAAAATGGGCAAGTCTCAGGACGGGGCGGTCTGGCTCAATGCAGAGATGCGCAGCCCCTACGAGTTCTGGCAGTTCTGGCGCAACACGACCGATGCGGATGTCGGACGGTTCTTGAAGCTCTACACCGAGATCGACATCGACGAATGCGCCCGCCTCGGTGCACTGGCCGGCTCCGAGATCAACGAGGCGAAGATCGTGCTGGCCAATGCGGTCACGACGCTTTGCCACGGGGCCGAGGCAGCCGCAGCCGCAGAGGCCACCGCGCGGGAAGTCTTTGAAAAGGGGGGGGTTGGCGACGATTTGCCAACTTTGGAGTTGAGCGCCGGTGAGGTGGGTGACGGAATTTCCGTGGTTCAGCTGATTGTGCGCGCAGGGCTCGCCAAATCCGGCAAGGAGGCCAAACGGCTGATTGCGGAAAATGGCGCGCGCATGGACGATGCCCCGCTCACCGATGCCGGGCTGGTGCTGGACGTCGCGGCCCTGGCCTCGCCGATCAAGCTCAGTGCGGGAAAAAAGCGCCACGCGTTGATCAAGCTGAGCTGACAACGTCCAAATCGTCGGACACGGACGCCGCCCATTGGGGCGGCGTTTGTTTTTACGGCTCAGGTCATAGAACGACCTCGACCAGCGCCAGAAGCGCAAACGGCATGGAGAGCATCAGCGCAACCAACAAGGCAGCGCCGGATGTGGGACGGGGGCGTGGGGCAACGGCTTTTTCCATGCGGCCATTAATCACACGGAAAGTTTCTCTTTGGTAAACTCCCGGAATGACCGGCTTGATTTGTCCCCTGCCCCAATCGTCCGAATTTGCCCGCGCCAGTGAGGCGCTGAACTTGCCCGTGCGCCGGATGCAGCGCGAATCCGGCGGATCGGTGAAATTGCTCTGGCAGGTGCAATCGCGCAAGCTCGGTCCGCTTGGGCGGGTGGACATGATTTCGCGGGGCCCCGTCGCCCGGAATACGGCGGACCAACTTGACTGGCTCGGCATGTTTGAGCGCTGGCAGGACGGTTGCCCCCTGATCCTGAACAACGATGGCTTGTCGGCGGAGCGGCTCTTCGATGCGGGATTCTGGCCCTTGCTGACCCCGGCCACACTGGCGCTCCTGCCGCTGAGCGATGGTGCGCAAATGCGGTCCGCTTTGAACCAGAAATGGCGCAACCGCCTGGTGCGTGCGGAAACGTCCGGTCTGAAGGTGACGCGACATCCGCTTTCGAAGGGGCATTGGCTGCTGGCCGCGGAGGAGCGGCAGGCGCGTAAGAAGGGCTACCGTGCGCTGCCGACAAACCTGTCTTTGGCTTTTGCCAAGGCAAATCCGGGCAAGGCGCAGCTTTGGGAAGTTCGGCAGGCTGGGGAGCCACTTGCCGCAGTCTTGATGCTGCGGCACGGGGCTATGGCCACATGGCAGATGGGCCATGTCACGCCGCAGGGTCGCAAACTGAACGCCATGAACCTCGCGTTGTTCACCGCGATGAAAGCCCTGGCCGATCAGGGGCATACGCTGCTCGACCTTGGAACGATCAACACCGAGGACGCGCCCGGTCTGGCCCATTTCAAACTCGGCACCGGCGCCTACAGCCACCGGCTGGGTGGAAGTTGGCTGCATCTGGGCGCATTGGCCGCCATTGTCCGGCGGCTGCCCTTGACGCTCAGGCTCGCGGCCTGATCCGGCGGGCTGTCGCGACAAAAAAGGCGGGAGCAACGCCCCGCCTTTGTGCATGAATTTCTGCGGTCCGGATCACTCCGTGACGGTCACCTTGACCATGCGGTCCGGCGCACCGGCAACCTCGCCGTTGCGGCCCGCGCCGCGCTTGATCTTGTCGACCACTTCCATACCTTCGGTCACTTCGCCGACAACGGTGTACTGACCGTTAAGGAACGGGCCCGGCTCGAACATGATGAAGAACTGCGAATTTCCGGAGTCCGGGCTTTGCGAACGGGCCATGCCCACGATGCCGCGATCAAACGACAGCTCCGAGAATTCCGCCTTCAGATCCGGACGGTCCGAGCCGCCCCGACCCGCCATACGCATGTCAAAGCCTTCGGCCTCCATATCGCCAAAGCGGACGTCGCCGGTCTGGGCCATGAAGCCGTCAATCACCCGGTGAAACACGACATTGTCGTATTCGCCCGCTTCGGCCAGCGCGGTGATCTGCTCCACATGCCCCGGTGCAACGTCCTCGAAGAGATCGACCTGAATGGTGCCGTTGGCCCCCTCTCCGGCGACCTCGATCTCAAGCCCCGTCGCCAGCGCGGACGAGGCCATCAGAGCAAAGAGCGCAGCCAGCTTATACATCGGCGGCCACCTTGACGGAAATCATCGTGTCCGGGTTCGCGGGCGGCTCGCCTTTGACGATGGCATCCACGTGCTCCATGCCTTCGATGACCTGTCCGTAGACGGTATACTGCCCGTTCAGGAAGTCGTTGTCCTTGAAATTGATAAAGAACTGCGAGTTGGCGGAGTTCGGGTTCTGCGAGCGCGCGGCGCCTAGCGTGCCGCGCGCGTGGGGGATGCGCGAGAATTCGGCGGGCAGATCCGGAAGGTCGGAGCCGCCGGTCCCGGCGCGGCGGATGTTGAAGCCGTCGTTGGTGTTGCCGTGCTCGACGTCGCCGGTCTGGGCCATGAAGCCGTCGATCACCCGGTGAAACACCACGCCGTCATACTTGCCCGCGCGGGCCAGATCTTTCATGCGGGCGACGTGTTGGGGCGCCACATCCGGTAGCAGCTCGATGGTGACGGTGCCGCCTTTCAGCTCCATCAGGATGGTGTTTTCGGGGTCTTTGATCTCGGCCATGGTTCACTCCCAGTCAAATTGGCTTTGGCCAAAGGACTTAATCCCCCGAGGTCCGCTTGCCAAGACGCCGTTGACGCCCCGCTCAACATTGGGCAGACAGCGAGGGACAAGCGAAGTGGGAGAGAACCATGGCCTGGAAGACCCTCGACGAGATGGACCTGGATGGGAAACGGGTACTGACCCGCGTCGACATCAACGTGCCGGTCGAAAATGGTGAGGTTACCGACACCACCCGGATCGAACGCATTGGCGCGACTGTTCAGGACATCCTGAACCGGGGCGGCAAGCCGGTCCTTCTGGCGCATTTTGGCCGGCCGAAGGGCGAGCGCCGCGATGACATGAGCCTGCAAATGCTGATCCCCGCGCTCGAAGCCGTGCTTGGGACGCCGGTGGTCTTTGCCGCCGATTGCGTTGGCGCGGCGGCAGCGGCCATAGTCGACGCGTTGGAGCCGGGCCAGGTGGCGCTGTTGGAAAACACCCGTTTTCACAAGGGTGAAGAGCAAAACGATCCCGAGCTCGCCGCCGAGATGGCCAAGCTGGGCGACATCTATTGTAACGACGCGTTTTCCGCGGCGCACCGAGCCCATGCCTCGACCGAAGGCCTGGCGCGGCTGTTGCCCTCCTGCGCGGGCCGTCTGATGCAGGCGGAGCTTTCGGCGCTCGAAAGCGCACTCGGCTCGCCGGAGCATCCGGTGCTGGCCGTCGTCGGCGGTGCGAAGGTCTCGACCAAGCTCGATCTGCTGGGCAATCTTGTCGACAAGGTCGACGTACTGGTGATCGGCGGCGGGATGGCAAACACCTTCCTCGCCGCGCAGGGCCATGCGGTTGGCGCATCGCTTTGCGAGCATGAAATGGCCCCGACAGCACGAGAAATCCTTGAAAAGGCTGAAAACGCCGGGTGCCAGATCCTGTTGCCTACGGATGTTGTCGTGGCACGTGAATTCAAGGCGGGCGCCGAGAACGAGACCGTCGCGGCCAACGCCTGCCCGCAGGACGCGATGATCCTCGACGCGGGCCCCGAAAGCGTTGCGGCCATCAAGGCGGCCATCGGCAAGGCCAAGACGCTGATCTGGAACGGCCCTTTGGGTGCCTTCGAGATCGAGCCCTTCGACGCCGCCACCAATGCCGCCGCGCGCTATGCCGCAAAGCTGAGCGCCGACAGCCACCTGGTGTCCGTGGCCGGGGGCGGCGATACCGTTGCGGCGCTGAACAAATCCGGTGCGGCGGCGGATTTCACCTATATCTCCACCGCCGGGGGCGCATTCCTCGAATGGATGGAAGGCAAGGTTCTGCCCGGCGTCGCCGCGCTGGGGTGAGAGCCGGTCCCCGGCTTGGGGCAGAGATCACCCTCAGGGATGCGGCACGGTCCTTACCTGACCGTGCCGCGACACTTTGAACGGACTGGGGAGCGGCCGTTTCCAAAGCAAACTGCCGGGCGAATCGGCAGGAATGCAACGGTTTGGACACGAGTGGCCACGCCGCGAATCGGGTCTTTTCCGACGCCAGACACCATGGCATTCTGCCAATACCGTCCGGCAAGAGACGGCCCCCGTCGCAGCAGTTTTTACAGGTACACCCCAGATGACGCACAGGCGCACGCGACCCAACCTTGGTACGCTGGTATTCTTTGCCGTCGCGCTCAGCCTTTCGGCCTATTTCACCTTCGCCGCCGTGCAGGGCGACTTCGGTCTGTTCCGCCGCGCGGAAATCAGTGTCGAGGCGCATGAGCTGCAAGGCGAGCTCGATCACCTCTCCGAAGAGGTCGCGCGGATGGAGAATCTCACACACCGCTTGTCGGACGAATATCTCGATCTCGACTTGCTGGATCAGCAGGCCCGCGACGTTCTTGGCATGGTGCGCTCCGATGAAATGGTCGTAAACTGAGCCTCTGGCCCAGACAGCGTCAGTCTTTACTCCACCTCCCGGCTTGGCTACCCTTTCCGAAATGGTTCAACGCTAAACAAATTCCTGGGGAGGAGAGCGCATGGCGACGCGCAAGACGGCAGCCAGGCCGAACGTATCGGCCGAGGAGCTGTTAGCCTATTACCGCGATATGCTGCTGATCCGCCGCTTCGAGGAAAAGGCCGGCCAGCTCTACGGCATGGGACTGATCGGCGGCTTTTGTCACCTCTATATTGGCCAGGAAGCCGTGGTTGTGGGACTAGAGGCCGCCGCCGAGGAGGGCGACAAGCGCATCACCTCCTACCGCGATCATGGCCACATGCTGGCCTGCGGCATGGATCCGAACGGAGTGATGGCCGAGCTGACGGGCCGGAGCGGCGGCTATTCCAAGGGTAAGGGCGGCTCCATGCACATGTTCAGCCGCGAGAAGCATTTCTACGGCGGTCACGGCATCGTCGCGGCGCAGGTGCCGCTTGGCGCGGGGCTCGCTTTTGCTGACAAGTACAAGGGCAACGGCCGCGTTACTTTCACCTATTTCGGCGATGGTGCCGCCAATCAGGGACAGGTCTACGAGACGTTCAACATGGCGGCGCTCTGGCAGCTTCCGGCGATTTTCGTCATTGAAAACAATCAATACGCCATGGGCACCGCACAGGCCCGTTCGACCTCCACGCCCGAGCTTTACAGTCGGGGCGCCGCGTTTGGCATCCCCGGAGAGGTCGTCGACGGCATGGATGTGCTGGCCGTGAAGGCCGCCGGCGACAAGGCCGTCAGACACTGCCGCGCTGGCAAGGGGCCGTACATTCTCGAAATCAAGACCTATCGCTATCGCGGCCATTCGATGTCCGATCCGGCAAAATACCGCACCCGCGAAGAGGTTCAGAAGATGCGCGAAGAGCGCGACCCGATTGCCCATGTCCGCGAGATGCTGCTGCAGGGCAAGCATGCGTCCGAAGAGGACCTGAAGGCCATCGACAAGGACATCAAGAAGATCGTGGGCGACAGCGCCGAGTTCGCCAGGGAAAGCCCGGAACCGGCGCTGGACGAGCTCTGGACCGATATTTACGCGGAGGCCTGAGCAGATGGCGACCGAAATTCTCATGCCCGCCCTTTCACCGACCATGGAGGAAGGCACGCTGGCCAAATGGCTGGTCAAGACGGGCGACAGCGTCCAATCCGGTGACGTGATCGCGGAAATCGAGACCGACAAGGTCACGATGGAGTTCGAGGCGGTGGACGAAGGCATCATCGGCAAGATCCTCATCCCGGAGGGCACCGCCGACGTCAAGGTGAACACCCCGATCGCGGTGCTTGTCGAAGAGGGCGAGACGGTCGAGGATGCGAAGCCGACCGGCCCCGCACAGCAGCCCGTCCCGGCGAACAAGACCCTGACCTCCGAGGACCAGCCCGCCGCCGCGAAGGCGCACCCGGCCCCGTCCCAGGACCGTGCCCAATCCCCCTGGCCCGAAGGCACCAAAACCAAGAAGCAGACCGTCCGCGAGGCGCTCCGCGACGCCATGGCGGAGGAGATGCGCCGCGACGAGGATGTCTTTCTCATGGGCGAGGAGGTCGCCGAGTATCAAGGCGCCTACAAGATCAGCCAAGGTCTTCTCGACGATTTCGGCTCGAAACGTGTCATCGACACGCCGATCACCGAGCATGGTTTTGCCGGGATCGGCGTCGGTGCAGCGTTCGGCGGCCTGCGTCCCATTGTCGAGTTCATGACCTTCAATTTCGCCATGCAGGCCATTGATCAGATCATCAATTCCGCAGCGAAGACCCTGTACATGTCCGGCGGCCAGATGGGGTGCCCCATCGTCTTCCGCGGTCCCAACGGCGCGGCGGCCCGCGTCGGGGCGCAGCATTCGCAGGATTATGCCGCCTGGTATGCCCATATTCCGGGCCTGAAAGTGGCCATGCCCTACTCTGCCTCCGACGCCAAGGGCCTGCTCAAATCCGCGATCCGCGATCCAAATCCGGTCATTTTCCTTGAAAACGAAATCCTCTACGGTCGCAGCTTCGACGTGCCCGAGCTGGACGATTACACGGTGCCTTTCGGCAAGGCCCGCATCTGGCGCGAGGGCACCGACGTGACCCTTGTCAGCTTTGGCATCGGCATGACCTTTGCACTGGAGGCCGCTGAAAAGCTTGCCGAAGATGGCATCAGTGCCGAGGTCATCGACCTTCGCACCCTGCGTCCCATCGACACCGGGACCATCATCGCCAGCGTTCAGAAAACCAACCGCTGCGTCACCATCGAAGAAGGCTTTCCGGTCGGTGCCATCGGCAATCATATCTCTGCCGTTCTGATGCAGGAAGCCTTCGACTGGCTGGATGCCCCGGTGATCAATTGCACGGGCAAGGATGTACCAATGCCCTATGCCGCTAACCTCGAAAAACACGCGCTCGTCACAACCGCCGACGTCATAGAAGCGGTGAAAAAGGTGACCTACCGATGAGCCCGCGCGTCGAGGTTCAAGGCAGGGACCCCGCCCGCGAGGCCTATCGCATCGAAACCGACGCGGGCCGCGCCTATGTGCCCGAATACCTGATAGGGGGCCTCCGTCCCGGCGACCGGCCCAGCCATCAGGACGCCTACGAATGGATCGCGGCACATCGCAAAGCGCTGGCCGCGGCGGTCGCGGCCCGTGCGAATGGGCAAACTCCGCGCCCTCCCTACGATGCGCTGACCCTGATTTCTTCTTCTCTGTCCAAATATCCCGGGGAGCGCGAGGGGTTGGCCCCTCGCCTGCCCGCCGCCAGACAATAACCCGCCAGGAGGCGCTCGACGATGCCCACCGAAATCCTCATGCCCACCCTCTCCCCGACCATGGAAGAAGGTACGCTGGCCAAGTGGCTGGTCAAGGAAGGCGATGCGGTGCAATCCGGTGACGTTATCGCCGAGATCGAAACCGACAAGGCGACGATGGAATTCGAAGCGGTTGACGAGGGCACCATTGGCAAGATCCTGATTGCCGAAGGAACGGCGGAAGTGAAGGTGAACACGCCCATCGCGGTCCTGCTCGAAGAGAGCGAAACCGCCAGTGACATGGGCGCCGCGCCCGTTGCGCCGCAGCCGAAGGCGGACGCAACCGCGGCCACCGAAGTGGCCCCGGAGGGGGCCGGCGAGACGGCCGCTCCCCCCGCTCCGACACAGGATGGCGCGCGGGTCTTTGCCACCCCCCTCGCCCGTCGCATTGCCGCCCAAAAGGGCCTGGATCTCAGCCAGATCGCCGGATCCGGCCCGCATGGCCGCATCGTGAAGGCCGATGTCGACAGCGCAAGCGCCGCGCCTCAGCCTGTCGCTGCTGCGAGCCTGGCGCCGCAAATGGACGGCCCCGCCGCACCAAAACCGCTCGACGCCAGTGCGGTGACCCGCCTCTATGAGGACCGTGCCTTCACCGAGGTGCCGCTTGATGGCATGCGCAAGACCATCGCTGCCCGTCTCACGGAGGCAAAACAGAGCATTCCGCACTTCTACCTGCGCCGCGACATCCGGCTCGACGCGCTGCTTGCCTTCCGCGCCGAGCTGAATGCTCAGCTCGCAAAGCGCGGCGTCAAACTCTCGGTCAACGATTTCATAATCAAGGCCTGCGCCCTGGCGCTGCAACAGGTGCCAAAGGCCAACGCCGTCTGGGCCGGAGATCGCATCCTGCAGCTTGAGCCATCGGACGTGGCCGTCGCGGTCGCCATCGACGGCGGGCTCTTTACGCCTGTACTGCAAGACGCCGAGAGCAAAAGCCTTTCCGCGCTGTCGGCAGAGATGAAAGACCTCGCCGCGCGCGCCAGAACGCGCAAACTCGCGCCACACGAATATCAGGGCGGCAGCTTTGCGATTTCCAATCTGGGCATGTTCGGGATCGACAATTTCGACGCAGTCATCAACCCGCCACATGGCGCCATCCTCGCAGTTGGTGCGGGGGTGAAAAAGCCAGTGGTCGGCGCGAACGACCAGATCGAGGTCGCCACGATCATGTCCGTCACGCTCTCCGTCGATCACCGGGTCATCGACGGGTCACTGGGGGCCGAGCTTTTGACGGCGATCAAGGACAATCTCGAGAACCCCATGGCCATGTTGGCCTGAAGCGTTCGTCGTTTGTGTTTTCGGTGAGCTGCAGTTCAGCAACGCGCGGCCGTCGAGACGAAACGGGCCGCCAGAGCGGACCATTTCTGTCCAGTTGATCTGAGGGGGCAATTGCTGCCCCTCTTCACTCCGGTTCGCTGTCACGCAGCAACTGGTCCATGCTGATCGATGGTTGCGAACAACCTGCCTTGCCGACGATCTTCGCCGGAACCCCGGCCACCGTCGTACATTCCGGCACTTCGTGGAGCACAACCGAGCCTGCAGCGATGCGCGAACAGTCTCCAATCCGGATATTGCCGAGCACTTTTGCCCCGGCCCCGATCATCACACCATTTCCAATCTTGGGATGGCGGTCTTCCTCTTCCTTGCCCGTGCCGCCGAGTGTCACGGAATGCAGCATCGAAACGTTGTCGCCGACAACCGCCGTCTCACCGATCACGATGGAATGCGCGTGGTCGATCATGATGCCGCGTCCGATGCGCGCTGCCGGATGGATATCGATGCCAAAGACCTCGGAGGAGCGCATCTGGAAGAAATACGCCATGTCGCGGCGCCCCTGTTTCCACAGCCAATGTCCAACGCGATAGGCCTGAATTGCCTGAAAGCCCTTGAAGAAAAGGAGCGGCTGCAAGTACCGATGGCAGGCCGGGTCACGATCGTGCACGGCCACGATATCGGCGCGTGCCGCCTGTGCGAGCGACGGGTCGGCCTCGTATGCCGCGTCGCAGATCTCTCGCAGGATCTGCTCTGACATCTCGCCATTGGCAAGCTTCAACGAAATCCGGAAGGCCAGGGCTTTTTCCAGTGTCGGGTAGTGCAAAATCGAGTAATGCACCATGCCGCCCAGCAGCGGCTCGACCTTCACTGCCTCTTCCGCCTCACGAACAACGCGAGCCCAGACAGGATCGACTTCGGCAAGTTTTGCGCGCGTTTCAGCCATCGTATCTCTCCTTTGACCACCGCAGCTTAGCAGATAGTCTGGCCTGTACGAAACGCAAATATGTGATGGAATGCATCGCACTCTATGAAACTTCACCGCAGGCTCGCATGGCCAACGCGGAAAGGCGGCTAAACTTGCGTCCAGCCACCCCATTTGCATCCTAGGCGACCTCTGTCAGCCCGCTACACAGCGCCGCATTCGCAACGCATCGAGCACACAGACAAAGCAATCTGCATATTCCGGGTCATCCAGACGCCGCTCCTTCGGAATCTGCCCCCGGCCCAAGGCCGCGGCCATCAACGTGCCGTTGCCCCAGAACGGATGCGCCTTGCCCATGCGTTTGCGATAGCGATCCGCAGCTTCCGCCTGGGCAACCAGCCTCCGGGCAAGGCTGTCGCGCGCGCAGGCAGGCACGGACAACAATGCCCGCGCCGCCGCGCGCGCTTACATCTCCGGTCAGGACCGGTCTCACAAGCTCACCGTCCGGCTGGCAAAGGGACCAGGTCCAAACCGACCCGACACCTGCGCCACAGACACCGTTACAAGCCCCGCCGCACCGTCGGCGCTCTGCATGGCCGCGTCATAGGTCCAGGCGGGAGTGGAAAGCTGTGCCTCCCGCAGCAATGTGCCATCCTTTTCGACCCGCAGCAGATAGGCTTCGCTGTCTTCGCCAAGCGGCACTTCCGCCAGATCCCAGCTGTCGCCATCAATCCGGGTCCGGCGGATCCACTGCGCCGACAGATCACCGCCAACACGCTTGAGCGACAGATGCCCGGGACGATATGGTCGCAATCCATTGCCCTCGAAGGCGTGCGCCTCGTAGACATAGGTCGGATCGTCGTACGGCCTGCGGGCCGGACCGACCCGATAGTGCCGCAAGAGCCGCCGCTGCGCCGCCGCAAGGGAAATCTGCAAGGGCAGACCATTCATGACCACCACCAGCGATCCGGATGGCCAGGTGTCGGGCATCACCCCGTCACTGCCCGCCTGCCCCCGCAAACGATTGCGCAACTCCCAGGTGTTTTCCCCGACAAGATCCGCATCACGGAATTGCAGCAACTCCCATTTGTCCGGCGAACCATCACCGATGGCAATCAGATTGCCGCCGGCCAGAAGCGCTTCGTCCGAGATCGACTGCAGCGTGCCGGAGGTCAGACGGATCCGAAGCGCATCCCCCTTGTCGAGCCGGCCAACCGGGGCGGCGAACAACGGCGTCTCCGTCACGCCAACACTGGAGCGCGCGGCGATGATCTCGTTGAGCGAATAATCCGCATCCAAAGCCGAGTCGTAAACTGCCACGCTGCCCGGCCAGGGTTCCGCTGCGATCGCGAGGTGCGGCGCATGAGGCACTTCCTCCCCGTTCATCAAAGGCAGGTCCATGAAGATCGGCGTGACCGGAGCCGCGGCGGTGAACCGATGCAACGGCGCCGTCTCATCCGCAAACTCGGAGGGCACGAAGACATCCGGCTCGATCCGGACCGCATCAACGATCTGACGATCCGTCACGTCGACACGGTCGACCCGCGCCAGCACCGGTCCCGACTTTGACGGCAGCCGCACCACATCGCCCGCGCCCAGCGCCAGCTTCGAAGGCGGCAGGGCAAAGCGCATGCTGTCGCGCGCGACCCGCGCCTCCGCAAGCCAGCGTTCGGCAGTTTGTCGCCCTTCTGCCCGCGTCAGGGACAGGTTCAGGTCCGTCTCCGCCACCGCATGGGTGCGATCATCGGGCAAAACCGTTTCCTCGGCGGCCACACGATGATCGCCATCCGCCTGAACGAAGCTGACGCGCACGCGGCCTACCATCTCGACTTCACCGGCACGGGTTTCCATCAGGTCGCCTTCGACCTCCTCGCTGATCGCGAGGTCCGCCAGCGAAAGGTCAATCGGTGCCTTGCCCGTCCGCATACGAAACACCAGCAGACCGTCGCGCTCGATGGCATCGAACCCATAGGTCAGCATCAACGGCTGCAATGCATGCCGGGCGTCCGAAACGCGCGGCACAACATAGCCGCGCACGTAGCCATGCAACTGGCTCGTGTCGATGGCCGTCACCCCGGAACGCTCGCAGATTTCCCGCACGACAGACGCCAGCGTCCGCCCCGATACACGGCCATTCAGCCAATGTCCCCGGCGATAGTTCGGCCCATCAGACCACAGATCCTCATTGCCGGGAAACCACGGATAAGGCCGTGCGTCCCAAGCCCAGACAAAGGCCCGCGTCATATCGATCATTGCCCCGTCATAGATATCGGACTGCGGGTTATTCGCGGTATCCCCCCAGAAATCGTACATTGCACGAATATACTGTCGCTGAATCAGCTCATCGCGCATCCCATTGGAGTAGTAGGGCAACGAGGATTCCGAGCTTTTGGGATCGACGAACTTGTTCGGCTGGTTCGTGCCCTTGTCCACAGCAGCGCAACCCAGTTCTGTAAACCAGATCGGCTTGCTGCCCGGCTCCCATTCGGTCGGATCGAGGGCGCGTACGCCGCCCTGCCGCTCGTAGTGATCGTTTTGCCACCAATTGCGGATATCCTTGTAACGCCAGACCCAAGGCTCATCATACGATCCATCGGTGATCGGCTCGCGGCGCTGCGCATCCCGGCCTTCGACGCTGTCGTAGTACCAATCATAACCCTCGCCCCCGGCGATATTCGCCTTGAGATAATCGAGGTTGTAGATTGATTGCCAATCCGCATCCGCGTGCGTGTCCCCGTCCCGCCAATCCGACAGCGGCATGTAATTGTCGATTCCGATGAAATCGATCTCGTCATCGCTCCACAGCGGATCGAGATGGAAATAGAGATCGCCCGAGCCATCCTGCGGATGATATCCGAAGTATTCGGTCCAGTCTGCCGCGTAGCCCAGCTTAACGTCGGGACCCAGCAATGTCCGGCATTCCGCCGCCAGGGTCTTGAGCGCCTGCACCGCAGGAAAACCGCCCGCTCCGCGGATCTGCGTCAGGCCCCGCATCTCGGAGCCGATACAGAACGCCGTCAGACCGCCAGCCGCCGCGCAAAGCGCCGCCTGATGCAGAATGAAACGGCTATAGCTCCACTCGTCCGGGCCATTGTACGTCACAACGCCATCGCCAACCGAGAAGTCCGCCGCTGTGACCGTCCCGATGAACTGCGCAACCTCGGCATCCGCCGCTGCTGTACCATCGGGCGAGCCTTCGCGGCCCGGTGCGGTGCTCAGCGTGATCCTGCCACGCCAGGGTAGCTTTGGCTGACCCGTGTTCCCGCTCCACGGGTCCGGCAGCTCGTTCAGCATCTGGTCCATTAGGATGAAGGGATAATACATCACCTCCAGCCCCTCTTCAGTCATCTTCCGGATCGACTGAACCACGGAGGCATCCGTCGGCGTGCCGCCATAGACAGGACGCTCCTCCGACAACGGAACACGCTCGGCCTGCGATCGGGTGAGGCCACTCACCGACCATGGGAACGCCTCGGACTCGAACGCGAGCTCTTCGACTTTGGGTTTGATCGAACAGGCACCACAGCGCAGGTCGTCCCCGAACCAACTCACCACCAGCGACACCGATTTGCAGCCCGGCATTTCCTCCGTCAGCTGCATCAAGGACGTATTGAAGTCCGGCTCTTCCGACGGAGAGTTGACGTTGATCACCCGCTTGCCCGTCTTGGCGGAGCCAAACTGTGTCACCGGCCCCGCAGCATAGTTCATATACACCGGCTCCGTTGCCAGCGCATATTCACCGGTGCCAGGGATCATTGCAACGCCCGTCACCGCGTTCGGCACATCCGCGTCGTCTTCCAACTCAGGACGGGTGACCTCGAAGCTGAATTGCGGAATTCGGTTGCCAAACTCCGACAACTGCAGATCTTCCATCACCACATAGGCCGTACCACGGTACCCCGGAACCATGCCGGTCCCCTCGACCGCCTCCATCTTGGGATCGGGCAACTGATCATGGGTGCCGCGATAGATCCGCATGTTCAGATCCTTGAGTGGCACCTCGACTCCATCGGCCCAGACCCGCTGCACGGACGAGATCTCACCCTCGCAGAGCGCCAGAGCAAGGCTCACGGAATAGCTGTAATTCTTGACCTTTGGCTGCGACGGGGCACCTTTACCGCCGCCGCCGGTCTGTTTGACATGCTCCTCGAATTCGGTGGCCCAGATGACATGGCCGCCAAGCCGCATCCGCCCGAAGACCTGCGCAACTGGCGCGCCTTCGCCCGCACCAGTCACCCGGAACCGGTCGATCTTGCCAACCTCGACCGCATCGGAGCCCTGGCCCATGATGCGTTGGTCAATGGCGCGGCCGAGAGACGCGCCGATGAAACGGCCCACGGCCGTCATGCTAAGTCCGAGCAGCGAGCCACCGACAGAGCTGCCGATTGCCGCACCCGCGACAGAAAGAAGGATCGTTGCCATTATAGCGCCTCCACTGGAAAGGCGAACCGCGCCACAACGCGCCGCGCCCACGGTGCGCTGAGCGCACTTTCGATAACGCCATGCCCGCTATAGGCATGGATGAATGCCGCATCGTCTCCGATACGGGACTGGATTCCGACGTGCTTGGCGACAGAGCCGTCGCGCATGCGAAACAGCAAAACGTCCCCCGGCGCGGCTGCGTCCAGGGGCTTGCGCACCAGATGTGCCAGCGCTGCCTGCCAAAGGCGTTCCTCGCCCTGAGGCTCGGACCAATCCCTGGTATAGGCTGGCACCGTGACCGGCTCCGGCCCGATCACTTCGCGCCAGACCCCGCGCAGCAGCCCAAGACAATCACACCCGGCGCCTTTGCGGGACGCCTGATGCACGTAGGGCGTGCCGACCCAGCTGCGGGCGGCCTCAACGATCGCGTTCATCTCCGGCTGCCTCCGCTTGTCTTCTTCGCTTGCGATGCATGCACGAAAATCCAGTCCTCTTCCGGCAGGTCCGGAAAACCCTGAAAGTTGACAACATTGTTGAACTTCAGACGGCAGGTCTCGAAACGCTTGTCACATCCCGCAATGATCTTCACCTGATCGCCCGGCACGACTTTGCCCCGCAGCGGCTCCCACAGATCAATCCGGCGTGTGCCATCATAGAGCACAACATCGCGCTTGATCGCCCCCGAGAGGCCGGCGGCGGCGCCGTTCTGAACCGTCAGTCGCCCCCTCTGAAACCAGCCGGGCTCAAAGTCAGTCAGCGCATCGAAAAAGAACGATCGCGTTGCCTCGACCTCGCGCACGGCGCCTTCGTGGAAATACCCGGACCGGGCGGTATCAAAGGCGCAGCCCGCGTCACCCAGAACCGCTGAACAGGGCTTTTGATAGACCCGCCCCAAGGGGCGATTGAGCATATCCGTCAACCCGCGCAGTTCCGCATGAAACGCGCCATTGCCCCGGCGCAGCTCGCCGATATGCCCGCGGAACATGACACGCCGCGCCGACACGTCTGCCCAGTTGACCATCCACGAGACAACCTCGGCCTCGTCAAACCGCCCTGCCGCGATATCTTCCTCACGGATAGCGGCATCGCTCAGGGCGCCCATGGCCTCGGTATTGTCCACCGAGAGCCCTGTCGCCTGCTGTAACGCCCGAGCGCTCAGACCGGTGTCCGCACGAAACGTGATCCCCTCGAACGTGAGATCACGGTCATGATCGGTGAAGCCGAACACGACGCCATCGCGGCGCGTCACGGCCCAAGCCCGCGCGACCGTGCCCGACCCTGTCTGCAAATGCGTATGAAGTGAGTCTGCATGGCCCATCAGATCCGGACCTCCACCACTGGAACATCCGGCACCTGCCCGGCGCGGAAGCTGGCCACGCTAACGTTGATCCGATCCGTGTCAAAACGCACTGGCACATCGAACTCGAACCCTGCGCTGATCTCGGCACCGGCAAGCGGCGGCTCGATGAACGTGATCAACCCGGCATCCACATCCAGTGTGAAATGCACACCTTCGCGCGCCTCCACATCCTGGACCGCCGCAACCACCGTTCCGGCCACCGGCTTTGTGATCGGCCGGGCATAAGCGCCCACACCCGACCTATAGGTCTTGATGAGCTGGAACGTCTTCGTAACACCGTCGCCCGTACCAATGACCTGATCACCCATCTCCGGCTGCCGCGATGGCTTGCAGGACTTGTAGTCTGCCCAGTCTTTCCAGCGAAAGCCAAAGATCTGCCCCTGCCGCGCTTCGAAGAACGCGATCAACGACTCGACATCGTCGAGCGAGCGCAACCCGAGCCCCGCATCATACCGCCTGCGCGAATGCGCCCACGGCGTATTGCGCTCTTCGAACCCGCTGGTCAGCTGCACGATATCCGTGCGCCGCTCCGGACCGCCAACCGAGCCAAAGCTCAGGTCCGCCGGAAATCTCACCTCATGAAACGCCATCGTTCCCTCCAATTACCTGTTGCGTGCGCCCTTGCTCAGCATCCGGCTCATCTGCGCCGCGACCTGGCTCTGGCTGCGTTGGAAACCCTGTACGTCCGGGGTGTTGATGTTCATCACCACGGTGACCGGCTGACCGCCGCCCTGCGTGCGCACTCCCAGCTTGCCATCCGGGCCACGGCTGAGCGGCATGATTGCCTCCGGGCCGGCCTCGCCCATCAACCCGGTCCCGCCCCGCATCGGGAAGGTCACCGGACTGCTGACGACTCCACCGTTGGCAAACGGCATCACCCGGCCCTGCGAAAAGCTGCCGCCGTTCGCAAAGGGCGAAAACGAACCGAACATTGCCGACATCCCCGACGACAACAGACCGCCCACGTGGTTCGCCACCGGCTGCACTGCCGCCTTGTAGGCAGCATTGATCATCGACTGCGCCACCACTTGCAGCGCATCCGTCAGCTTCATGCCGTCCAGCACCACACCGTCGATTGCCCGGCTGACGCCGGAACTCAACGTCCGCTCCAGTTTCGCTGCGCCTTCGCCGGTGGCGGAAAACGTCTGGTGGATGCGCCTCAGCTCTGCATCGAACTCCGCCGCCATGCTGACCGCCCCGCCAAGCGATCCCTGCAGCGCTTCGACCTCGGCGCCCAAGTCATCGATCATATCCAACTCGCTCATTCCAAAGCCCCTTCCTTGTGATCAGGGAAGGCCGCCATCAGCTCATCGAGCCGCGACCGTCCCATTGGCCTCGCTGCCGAGCCTTCGCCCAGCAGCACCTGCAATTCGGCGGGGGTCAGCGCCCAGAAGTCATCAGGGCGAAGCCCCAACCCGCGCATCCCCGCCCGCATCAACGCGGCCCAGTCAAACCCCTGCATCCGCGCTCTCCGGGGTCATGAATGCCCGCGCAAGCAGCTCGGCAGACGCCTTGGCCGCCGCCATCGGCCCACCTTCGATCTCGGCCTGTAACAGGTCCGATGCACGCCCCTGCCAGCCGCCGCCGCGCAACCCGGCAACGATCAGCACAAGCACATCGCGCGTACTGAAACCGCCCTTCTCGAAACGCTGCACAAGATCGACGAGGGAGCCGCTTTCGAGGCTCGCCTCCAGTTCGGCCAACGCACCCAGCGTCAGCCGCATCACGCGGCGCTCGCCATCAATGACAAGCGCCACTTCCCCCCGCCACGGATTGGCCATTACGCCACCGGAGCCGCGATAAAGCTCAGCGCTCCCGCCGAAGCCATGGCGACCTCATAGGTCGCTTCGCCATTGTGCGAGCCGGCATATTCAATGGAGGTCACCTGAAAGGCGCCCTCGACCGTGCCGAAATCGGGGATGATGACCTGAAACTCAGGTGTCTCGCCGTCGAAGAAGATCTGCCGCGCACGCTCGTCGGTGCCCGCATCCTTGAACACACCAGAGCCGCTGATGTTCGCGCTCTTGACGCCCGCACCGGACAGAAGCTCGCGCCAGCCGCCCTGGCTTTCGAGCGTGGTCACATCGACCTGCTCCGCATTGAAGCTGACCCGAGTGGCCCGCAGGCCCGCCATCGTTTCAAACTGTCCGTCGCCGGTCAGATCCACCTTGATCAGAAGGTCCTTGCCGTTTTGTGCACCCATGATCTTTCTCCAGTTGATTTAGGGTTGAGAGAAAATCCGCGCAGCCGCGCGGGTCGTATTGGTAAAGTCAGCCCTCAGGCTGCGGCGTCGTCCTCGACGCGCGCGCGAAAGGTCAGGTCGATCCGCCGCAGCCCGCCGGTCTCGCGTTTGGCCTTGGCCTTGCGAAACCACAGACCGACAAGCCGCCCGCGGCTCAGACTCAACGCCGCATCGTCGAGCGCATCGCTCACTGCGCCCGCGACTTCCTTTGCGCTCTGAAAACCCGCCGCGTCGGTGATTACGGACACCGTAAGATCGTGCCAGGCACCATCGCCGTCCATATCCGACGCCTCGGTCACGAACTCGGGTCCGAGCGAGACATAAAGCGACGGCAAAGTGCCCGAGGGCAACGCGTCGTAGATGGCGCTGCCGACCAGCGCGCCCAGCGCTGCATCACCCTGCAACCGCGCATAAACAGCCGCCTGCAACGGGGCCGAAACTGCATAACTCATGGAGAGACCTCCTCTGCGCAGTGACACACAAGGTAGAGGCCCCTGGCCTTGTCCTCCGTCACCGCCTCAATGTTGAAAACACGCCCCGGCGCAATGAACCGCTGACCGGGCTTTGGACGCGCCGAATGTCCCACCGGCGCGCCGCGCACGGTGATCTGATATCCGGTCACCGACACCGACCCGGTCTCGCCGTTGACCTGTCGCCCGCTGCGCGGCACGATCTGCGCCCAAAGAGCGCCAAGCGCCTGCCAGCTCTGGGAATAGCCCCCCGCGCCATCGGCCACGGCCTCAGGGCTTTCGAGCACAAGGCGACGATTGAGATTAACCCCGCTCATGCCCCCAGCCCCAACCGCATCGGACGATACCGCGCGATCAGGCTGGTCACGCCAAAGGGCATACACCCCTGACCGAGCGCAGTCTCATCGCGATATTCATAGTAATGTGCCGCCAGCAGCAGGACCGCCTGCTGCAAATCGGCGGGCAGATCAGTGAATGCCGCCCCATAGCCCGCATCAAAGCGGACCTCGGCGGCACCATCGCGCGCAATCCCCGGCAGGCTGCTGCCGCGCGCTTTCAGCATCGGACCAAAGGCATCCTTCTCCAGCCTGTACCGCGCCGGATCGACCGTCTTTGTCACCCCATAGCCATCCACCAGCGTCACATCCGTGATCGACGCCACAGGGGCAATCGGCAGAACCTGGGCATTGCTGTCACGCCACGCATTCAGCGTCAGCACAAACCGCCGCGTGATCAGCGCCCGCGAGCACCGCGCCTCCACCGAAGCAAGAGCCGCTCGCAAAAACGATCTCAGAACCGCATCCTGCACATCGTCTTCGGCAAAGCCCGTGCCAAGGCGCAAGTGCTGTTTCAGCGCATCAACCGGCAAGGCCGCGTCAAGCACTTGTGTTTCTTCCACCAAGATCATGTCAATTCTCCAAAGCTCCTCGCCCATCCCCCACGCTCGATCTCAAGCGGGCGCGCGCCGCCCACGTCGCAGAGGCGGAGGGGGCTGCTGGACAACGCCGGGACGCGCGCCCTGTGAAGGACGGACCGTCAGGCCCGCCCCCCAGTTCGGTCACCCTCAGGCGGTGCAGCGCAGCAGCTTGATGGCTGCAAAGTCGCTCACGTCGCCGCCGACGCGCTTGGTCGCATAGAACAGCACGTGCGGCTTGGCGCTGAACGGATCGCGCAGAATGCGCAGGTCCGGACGCTCGGCAATGGTGTACCCGGCATCGAAATTGCCAAAGGCGATGGGCGCAACGCCCGCGGCAATGTCCGGCATGTCCTCGGCGATCAGCACCGGATACCCGAGCAGACGCGCGGGCTCACCGGCGGCGAAACCATCGGACCACAGGTGACGGCCATCGGCATCCTTGAGTTTGCGCAGGGAGCCGGCGGTCTTGGAGTTCATCACGAAGGTCGCACCGGCGCGGTACTGCGCGCCCAGCGCATAAACCAGCTCGATCAGCGTGTCGCCGCCCGTGAAATCGGTGGCAATGGAGCCATCCACATAACCAATCGAACCCCAGGTCCAGTTGGCGTTCGCAACCTGATTGTGATCGAGAAAGCCGCGCGGCTTGTCGACGCCGTCACCGTTGACGAATGCAGCAGCCTCGGCACGGGCAAACTTCTCGGCAATGCGGCCCGCAAGCCAGCCTTCCACGTCAAACGCGCTGTCATCGAGCAGACGCTGCGAAACCTTCGGCATCGCGTTCAGCTCATAGAGCGGAATGGAAATGCGCTCGATGGTCGGGGTGCCGGTCTCGGAGGACGACGCGGTCTCTTCCGCCCAGCCCGCGCCAGTGTCGTTCTGGTCGATCAGCACGTCAAAGGACGTCGCCTCAACGTTCACCACGTTCGAGATCGCCCGGATCGACGCAGTCGATGCCAGGGTCGACTTGATGGTATCGGCGGTCTGCGGATCGACGAGATAGCCACCGTCGGAATTCACCGCCGTCGACATCGACTTGCTGTCCAGTTCGAGGCCGCGCAGGCCGTCGTCATCGCCGGAACGCAGGTAGGCATCAAACGCCTTCTGATGGGGGGCCTCGACCGGCTGTGCGGACGAAAGGGCCGGGCGGCCCATACGGGCAGATTTGTGATCAAGCATGGTCAGTCGCTCTTCCTGTTTGTTCATCTTCTGTTGCATGTCGGCCTGGAGGGCCTTGATATCCCCGATCAGCCCCGCCATCGCGGCACTCACCCGGGTGACCGGAGACAAATCTTCCCCGGTCCGAGACTTGGTCTCGGGTTTGTTCATGAGGTCTTCCCCGTGTCTTGAGAGAGGCGCGCGTCAGCCGCCCGCCAGGTTACGGCGCATGTCCTCCAGGACGTCCGCCAACTCGCACAGCGCTGCGTCTTCCATGAGGTCATCCCTCTTGGACGCAACCCGCGCACTGGGCAGCATCGGGAAAGTCACAAGGCTCACCTCCCAAAGCTCCAGTTCGGTCAAGAGCCGCTGGCCCTTGTCGTTCTTGCTTGCCTTCAGAGTGCGGTAGCCGATCGACAAACCATCGATCGCACCCGCCTCGATCAAGGCCGCCGCCTCGCGGCCCTTGGCCACGCTCTCCAACAGGCGCCCTTTGACATAAAGGCCGCGCTCATCCTCGCGCACCGTATCCCAGATGCCGATGGGCTGTGCCGGATCATGCTGCCACAGCATCTTCACCGCGCGCCCCTCGGAAGTCAGCCGCTTGAGCGAGCGAGCATAGGCCCCCTTGCTCACCACGTCACCGCCCTGATCGCAGGCACCAAACAGGCTGGCATAGCCTTCGATCTTCGTGCCTTCAACGACCTTCACCTCGTCATCGAACCGGCAGAACTTGTGTTCCAGATCCATACTCTGTCTCCTCGTTTCCCCGATACGCCGCCGCTCAGGGCGTCGCGTGCATCAGCCCCTGAAAGGCTTCCGCCAAAATCACCCCGGCCACGCCGTACACCGTCAGCCAGACCCGCCGCTCCAGCCGCTCCAGCACCTTTTCCAGCTGGTCGTACCGGGCATTCATCGCCTCGACCTGCAGGCGGCTGATCCGTTCATGCGCCTCCAGCCGCAATGCCGGAGCGCAAGCGAAGGGTTCGCTCGTGCGTCGCATGTCAGTCACCATCGCTCTCCGCGGTCAGGCTCGGCAGACCCAGCATCCGGCGCTTCTCATCCGCCGTAAGGAAATCCGCCTTCGCCACACGCGACCATTGCGCGTCGCGCTCGGTGGCCAGCGCGGGCACCTGATCGAGATCGGGCTTGAGGCTCACCGCCTCGCCCACGAACTCAGAAAGCCAGCGCCCGATACTCGCGCTTACCCTTGTGGCCAGCGGCAGCACCGTCAGGCGATAAAACGCCCGGTGCGCCTCGGCGTAATTGGCAAAGGTCGCCTCACCGGGAATGCCAAGCAGCATCGGCGGCACTCCAAAGGCAATCGCGATCTCCCGCGCTGCCGCCTCCTTGGTCTTCTGAAACTCCATGTCCGACGGGCTGAACCCCATCGGTCGCCAGTCAAGCCCGCCCTCAAGCAGCATCGGACGGCCCGCATTGCGCGCGCCCTGATGGTTGGCCTCCAGCTCCGCAGACAACCGCTCGAACTGCTCCGCGCTCAGGTGCCCCTGCCCCTCGGTGCCTTTCCAGACAATTGCCCCGGAGGGCCGCGCCGCATTGTCGAGCAGTCCTTTACTCCAGCGGCTGGCGCTGTTGTGCACATCCACCGCCTGCGCCGCCGCCTGCAGCGGCGACAGCCCGTAATGATCATCCTGCGGATGGAAGCTCTTGATATGGCAGATCGGCGGAACCGGCCCGGTCACGTCAAAGCGGTGCTTGCGTGCCCCCACAGAATACTCATACGCCACCGGCCAGCCATCCGCGCCAGGCACCAGCCGCATTCGATCAGAGCGCAGCACATGCAACTCGAACGGCACCGCCGCCTCACCGATCACCGCCTCTACATAGCCATCGCCGGACAGCAGCAGCTGGCCATAAAGCGCCTCGAACAGCTCCGCGCGGCCCTGCGCCGGGTTCGGCGCGGTCAGCAGGCTCAGCAGCGGATGCTGCTCATAGCGGGTGCCGCTGTCCTGCAGCACCAGGGGCAGCGCCGCCGCCGCCTCCGCGATCAGCTTCACCGCACGAAAGCCAACCGGGTTCCCGGCAAACGCCTGCTTGGTCAGCGACACCGTATCGCGCGGCGACCAGGCCACGCGGCCCGAGGTCATATGCGCCACAACCGGCCCGGTGGCCGAGGCTTTCGCCTCCGGTGCCGCGCCTTCGGGCGCCTTGCCGCCGCGTCGCAGAAAATCGAATACCATCGCCTTGCGCTCCTTTGTCATCTCCGCTGCAACCCGGCGCAGGTCACCGCCCGGAAAGCCGCAGCGGCTCCCCGGCGACCCGTCCGTCGCACCTTTGGATCAGTCTTCCGGGGTGGTCCCCGTCGTCTTCGAAAAACAACCTATGAATTGCGAGTTAACAGAGCTTCACACCACCGTACGGTGGTCTTTCCCATTGAATGTAATCGCTTTTACGTGCCGCGCCCGCCCGCCTGCGGGCATGAAAAAAGCCCCGGACATGGTCCGGGGCCTCTCGTCTTCAATAATCACCGCCGGGCCATCAGCCCTCCGCGTCACGGCACACTCACAGCACCCGCACCTTCGGCTCGGCCTGACCTTGCTGGTTCAGCATCAGCTCCGTGATCGCCCAGACCAACGCATCCACCCGGTCTGGGCTGCCCTGTCCCTGATAGCCGCCATTTGTCATCCGGCACATCTGCGCCTCCAACTGCTCCAGTCCCCGCGCATGGCTCACCCGCCCCTGCTCGTAGAGCGCCGCCACCGGCTCCGCCCGCGCGATCTTGCCTCGCGTCGCGTGAACCGACCGAACCGGCAGCATCGGATCAACCGTGTGCAAGACAGTCGACACCATCGCCCCGCCCTGGTTGACCTCTGCCACAACGCGGTCCGCCTTCCATCGCTGCGCCGCCTCGCACACCGCCGTGGCCCAGCCGGTCGGGCCAAGCCCCTGCACGCTGGCATCTTCCAGGACATAGCTCCGCCACGTGCCCAGCGCACCGTCCATGACGACCCCCGCCACCACGATCCCGCAGGCATCCGACGCCTTGCCATCACCCGCGGGTGGGTCCACCGCCACAACCACGCGGCTCATCTCCGGCATACGTCCAGCCCGCGCCGCATCCAGCATCTCGATGCTCCACAGCGCGCCGTCGACCTGATCCACCAGGATCCCGTCAAGCTCCTGCATCCCCATCTGCGTCCCTGCGTAGCGCGCGCGCACCTCGGCCAGGAAACTGCTCGCCAGATGCGCCCGGTTCGCCTCGGTCGGGGCATGGGTGCGCACTGTCGATGGCAGCTCCAGAAGTGACTTGAGCACCTCCACATTGCGCGGCGTTGTCGTCACGCAGGCACGCGGCGCCTCCCCCAGCCGCAGCGCAAACTGCAACTGATCCCAGGTCTCGCGCCCCTTCGGCCATTTGCCCAGCTCATCCGCCCAGGCACCATCGAACTGCGGCCCGCGCAAGCTCTCCGGATTGAACGCCGAAAACGCCATTGCCTCCGCCCCGTTCGGCCAGACAAGGCACTGCCGTCCACTGACCCATTTCGGCATGCGGTCCGGCGGCGAGCAGCTCAGAATACCGCTGTCACCAAAAATCATGACCTCGCGCACCTGATCCAGGGTCTCGCCCACCAAGGCCACGCGTTTGCACCGGCCCGTGTCCATGGGGCGCGGCCCTTCAACCATGCTGCGCACCCATTCGGCCCCGGCGCGCGTCTTGCCTGCGCCGCGACCGCCCAGGATGACCCAGGTCCGCCAATCGCCTTCGGGGGGCAATTGGTGCGGATGCGCCCAGAAATCAAAGAGAAAGGGGAGCGCAAGGCGCTCCCCCCGATCGAGGCTGTCAAGAAACCTCGTTTGCACCGCAACAGGAGCGGAGGCTATCCAGGCGGCACCCGATCGCATCGCCTGCCGCGTCAAGATCGAGTCCCCAGTCTCCTGCAAGACTGCTGTCCTTTCGTCGGATTGCGTCAATTTCCTTCTCCGTTTCTCTGGCCTGCTTGAGCCAGTAGCGGACCTCGGCCAGCAACTTGCCACCCTCGGCCGATTTACCCGCGCGCCGCTCGGCGCGAAGTTCGTTTTTCAGGGCCTCCAGATCCTCGATCAGCTCAAGGAGCGTCGCCGCGATGGTGTCGCGATCTCTTTCCAAACGCTCCAGGTCCGACTTCAGGGTGATCAGGACGGGCCGGTCTTTTACTGCTCTGTTCATGCTCGACACCTTTTTTGCCTGTATGGGTTTCCCCCTCCGGGGTAAGGCGCAAACAAAAACGGCCCTCGGGTTCCCCCGCAGGCCGTTTTGCTGTCACCTCGTCCAGCATGTCACAATGTGTACCTTGGACCGTTCGCTGGGTCAAACCCCCGCCCGGCCTCAACCAACTGAAATCATTCAGACAAATTACCAAATTGTTAACAAACACGACAACAGCGGGCGTCGGCCCTTGCCCCCCTGCCGCGCCTCTGGCACTGATATCGCCAACAATAACAGGAGCTTTCATGCCACAGCTTTCCACCCGCATCCGCACCCTGAACTCCGGCGGCTCGGACGGCTGGGAGGTGTTCTACCGCGCCCGGCAAATGATCGCCGCGGGCACGCGCGTGATCGAACTGACCATTGGCGAACATGACATCCGCACCCATCCGTCGATCCTGACCCATATGCACAAAAGCGCGGCGGACGGTCACACCGGCTATGCCTCGGTGCCGGGAATCGCCGGGCTTCGAACCGCTATCGCCGAACGCGTCACCACACGCACGGGAACCCCGGCCAGCGCCGATAACCTCGTGATCACGGCCGGCGGTCAGGCCGCGCTCCTTGCCGCACATATCGCCTGCTGCCAGCCCGGCGAGACCGCACTGCACATTGATCCCTACTACGCCACCTATCCCGGAACGATCCGCTCCGCCTCGGCCGATCCGGTCGCCATTCCCACCAGGGCAACCGACGATTTCCTGCCCGATCCGACGCTGGTCGACCGCATCGCAGGCGAAACCGGCGCCCGCTCTCTGCTCATCAACACCCCCAACAACCCCACCGGAACAGTCTACCCGCGCGCAACACTCGAAGGGCTGGCAGAGGTCTGCATCAAACACGACCTCTGGCTGATTTCCGACGAGGTCTACGACACACAGATATGGGACGGGCAGCACATGTCCCCGCGCACCCTGCCCGGCATGGCCGAACGCACACTCGTCGTCGGCTCCATGTCCAAAAGCCACGCCATGACCGGCTCCCGCGTTGGCTGGATTCTCGGACCAGAGGACGCCATCACCCACCTGATCGACCTGTCGACCAACACCAATTACGGCGTTCCCGGCTACATTCAGGATGCCGCGCTCTTTGCTCTGAACGAAGGCGCCTGGCTGGAAGACGAGGTCGCCGAACCGTTCCGCCGCCGCCGTGCGCTGGCGCTTGGCATACTCGCCGATCAGGACGTCGTCACCGCCATCCCGTCGCAGGGCGCCATGTACGTGATGCTCGACATTCGCGCCACCGGCCTCTCGGGGCGCGAATTCGCCGAACGGCTGCTCGACGCGCGGCACATCGCGGTCATGCCCGGAGAAAGCTTCGGCGACTCCGCCGCCGGGCACCTGCGCGTCGCCCTCACCGTCGAGGACAGCCTCCTCGCCCAGGCCCTGCGCGAACTCTGCGCCTTTGCCAGGGATCTTACCCCATGACCGATATCGGAGCCGCCTTCCGCGCCCTGCACAAACCCGGCGATCCCTTCATTCTGGCCAATGCCTGGGACGCGGGCAGCGCGCGCATGCTCGCCGCACTCGGCGCGCAGGCCATCGGAACCTCCTCCGCCGCGCATGCCTTCACTCTGGGCCGCCCCGACATGGGTCACGTCAGCCGTGACGAGGCGCTCGCCCACGCACAAACGCTTGTCAGCGCTGTAAACATCCCGGTCTCAGGGGATTTCGAAAACGGCTTTGGCGAGGCCCCGGACACCTGCGCCGAGACTGTTCGCCTTGCCGCCGAAACCGGTCTGGCGGGCATTTCCATCGAAGACACCGCCCTGCCCGCAGATGCCCCCTACGACCGTGATCTGGCCACCGACCGCATCCGCGCCGCCGTCTCAGCCGCCCGCGCCTTGCCGCGCGATTTCATCCTCTGTGCCCGCGCCGACGGCGTGATGAACGGTCACTATGACATGCCCGAGGCCATTGCCCGCATTCAGGCCTTTGAGCAGGCAGGCGCCGATTGCGTCTATATCCCGCTGCCGCCCACCTTTGATGATATCGCCACGATCTGCCAATCGGTGAACGTGCCGGTCAACGTCCTCGTCGCCGGCAAATTTACATCTCACCTGCGCCTGCAGTACGCCAAGGCCGGGGTCGCGCGCCTGTCCCTCGGCTCCGCGCTCGCCCGCGCCACCCACCGTGTCATTCACGACGCGGCGAAAAAGATGTTCACCGATGGTGATTTCTCCGGCCTCATGCCATCGATCTCCGGCAGCGAGATCGACGCGCTGCTCAAATGAGCACGCCGATCAGCACCATCCGCAACCTCGGCCCCGCCGTGGAGCAGGAGTGCCGCCGCGCTGGTATCCCCGACGCTGAAACCCTGCGCGAACTCGGGGCGCACGAAGCATACCGCCGCCTCCTGATGAACGGCACACGCCCGCATTTCATCGGCTATTACGTGATGCACATGGCGCTTCAGGGCCGCCCGTGGAACGACTGCAAGGGCAAGGAAAAAGACGCCCTGCGCGCGCAATTCGACGCGCTGAAATCCGAAACCATCGCCGAAACGCCGCCCGGGATCGAACGCATTCTCGACGCCATCGGCACCGGACAGCGGCGATAGCGCCCCGCCCCCATGCCCTCGCCCCCCGGAGCACGAAAGCCTTGCGAGAGGTCCGCACCGATACCGCTTAAAGCAATTTGGCGCTTCAACGATAAAGCAAAGAAACCCCGCCCGCGAACAGGTGCACCTTCTCCGGCACCGCTGTCAAACGGACCACCGTCCCGCGCACTTCGCGGTGAATGCCCGGCAGCTTGCCAATGACTTGATCGCGCCCGTCCTGCCGCTCGAAGTAAAGCAGCGTGACCTCGCCAAGCGCTTCGGTGATCTCCACCTTGCCTTCGAAAATCGCGGGCCCGTCCGTCGCCACGAAATCCTCCGGTCGCACCCCGACATTCACCTTCAGGCCCATATCCTTCTCGCTCGTCGGATAATCCGACAAGGCCTCGCCGCCACCGTCCAGTTTCACCCGCGTTTGCGCCCCCGTGCCGATCACCTCGCCGGGGATGAGGTTCATCGCAGGCGAGCCAATGAACTGCGCCACGAACTCGCCATTTGGCCGCTCATAGAGGTCAAGCGGCGTGCCGACCTGCGCAATCCCCTTGTTCGCCAGCACCACGATCCGCGTCGCCAGCGTCATCGCCTCCACCTGATCGTGGGTGACGTAGATCATCGTCCGGTCGGGCATCTGCTCCTTGAGCTGCGCGATCTCGATCCGTGTCGCCACCCGCAGCGCCGCGTCGAGGTTCGACAGCGGCTCATCAAACAGGTACACCTTCGGATCCCGCACAAGCGAGCGACCGATCGCCACCCGCTGCCGCTGCCCACCCGAAAGCGCCTTGGGCAAACGGTCAAGATAGTCGTCCAGTTGCAGCATCTTCGCCGCACGCGACACCGCCGCGTCAATCTCTTCGGGGGACTTCTTCGCCAGTTTCAGCGCAAAGCTCATGTTTTCCCGAACGGTCATATGCGGGTAGAGGGCATAGCTCTGGAATACCATCGCGATGCCCCGCTGCGCGGGCGGCACGTCGTTCACGACAACACCGTCGATCTGTAATTCGCCGCCGGTGATCTTCTCCAGCCCTGCAATCATGCGCAGCAGCGTGGACTTGCCACAGCCCGACGGTCCCACGAAAACGATCAGCTCGCCCTGATCAATCTCAAGATTGATGTCCTTGAGAACATTGACCGTTCCGCCATACGTCTTTTCGACGTTGGTCAGTTTCAGATTGGCCATGGCCTCCCCCCTTCCTTACCAGTTTCAGGCTCGCGCCTTGTGTTTCAGCGCAAGCGCCGGTTGCCACGGCCCGAGATGCAGCTTGCCATCGGGCGCGGGGCCGGTGCTGCCCAATTCGATTCCGATCTGGTGCCAGTCTCCCTCTGGCATATCGATCGTCCACGGCTCGCCCGACAGGTTCACCGCGACGAAGATCTCCTCGTTCTCCGACGAGCGGGTGAAATGGACCACCGTGCCATCGGCCTTGACCGTATCATGGGCGCCCTTGACCAATGCGTCGTGGCTGTGGCGGAAATGGATCGCCTTCCGATAATGATGCAGCAGTGCGCCGGGGTCCTTTTCCTGCTCCGATACCGCACGCGGCAAGTGATCGTGGCTGACCGGCAGCCATGGATGACCGCTGGAAAAGCCGCCGTTCTGATTGTTGTTGTCCCAGACCATCGGCGTGCGGCACCCGTCACGGCCCTTGAATTCGGGCCAGAACTGGATGCCGTAAGGGTCCTGCAAATCGTCGAAGGTCAGTTCCGCTTCCGGCAGGCCGAGCTCCTCGCCCTGATAGATACAGACAGAGCCGCGCAGGCACATCATCAGCGTCGTATAGGCCCGCGCCGCGGCATCCGGCAGATCCCAGCGCGAGATGTGACGCGGCACATCGTGGTTCGAAAACGCCCAGCAGACCCAGCCCTCCGGCGCCTTCTCATCGACCAGGCCCATGACCTCGGCCACGTAATCGGCCGTCGGCGGATGCGACGACAGCAGCTCGAAGGCATAGCTCATCTGCACCTTGTCCCCGCCGGACGTGTATTCTCCAAGGATATCCAGCCCATATTGGTCGTCGCCGACTTCGCCCACCGCCGCCGCGCCGTACCCGTTCATCAAGCTGCGCAGCTTGCGCAAGAAAGCGAGGTTCTCGGGACGATTTTTGTCGTAGAGGTGCTCCTGCCAGGTGTAGGGGTTCACCGCTGGCGCGCTGATCGGGTTGCGCTTGCCCTCAGGCAAGGCCGGATTGTCGCGCAACTCCTGATCGTGGACATAGAAATTGATGGTATCGAGCCGGAATCCATCGACCCCCCGATGCAGCCAGAATTCCGCCACCTTCAAAAGCGCATCCTGCACCTCTGGCTCGTGGAAGTTCAGATCCGGCTGCGAGGTCAGGAAGTTGTGCATGTAATACTGGCACCGCTGCGCATCCCACTGCCACGCACTGCCCCCAAAGATCGACAGCCAGTTCGTGGGCGGGTTGCCGTCCGGCTTGGCATCGGCCCAGACATACCAGTTGGAGCGCGGATTATCCCTGGACGCGCGGCTTTCCGCGAACCACGGATGGTCGATCGACGTATGCGACAGCACAAGGTCGATCATCACCCGCAGGCCCAGCTGGTGCGCCATGGTAATCAGCGCATCAAAATCCGCAAGGGAGCCGAACATCGGGTCGACGTCGCAATAATCGCTGACGTCATAGCCGAAATCGCGCATTGGCGATTTGAAGAAGGGCGAAATCCAGATTGCATCCACGCCGAGGCTCGCAATATGCGGCAGGCGGTTGGTGATGCCCAGAAGATCGCCGATCCCGTCACCGTTGCTGTCCTGATAGCTGCGCGGATAGATCTGGTAGATCACCGCGCCGCGCCACCAATCCGGATCGTCTGTCAGGGGTCTCAACATTGAATTGCCTCGATTGTCTCTTCTTGTGTCACACCCCGGACCTGATCCGGGGCCTTTTTCCTGATTTCATGCAGCAGCGCTGCGTGTCCGGTTCCCGTCCGGGATCAGGCTCCGGTTTACTTCACGGATCCGGCCAGCAGCCCGCGCACCAGGTATTTCTGCATGGCAAAGAACACGACGAGCGGCACCGAGATGCTGACAAAGGCCGCTGTCGCCAGAATTTCCCAATTGCCTCCCCGGGTGCCCAGAAGTTCGACAATCTGGTTCGTCATGACCGTTGTCTGCCCGGTTGCATCAATCAAGAAGACCTTGGCCACCAGCAGATCGTTCCATGTCCACAGGAACTGGAAGATTGCAAAACTCGCCAGCGCCGGGAAAGAAAGCGGCAGGATGATCTTGGTAAAGATCTGGAAATCCGTCGCTCCGTCGACCCGCGCGTTTTCGATGATGTCGCGCGGCAGGCCGACCATGTAGTTCCTCAGCAGATAGATCGCCAACGGCAGACCAAATCCGGTATGCGCCAGCCAAACGCCAAGATATCCCTTGCCGATGCCGATCCCGAGATGCAGCTTCAGAAGCGGGATCAGCGCCAGTTGCAGCGGCACGACCAAAAGGCCAACCACAAAAGCCACAAGCAGCGCCCGCCCCGGAAAATCCATCCACGCCAAGGCATAAGCGGCAAAAGCCGCGATCACGATAGGAATGATCGTCGCCGGAACGGTCACGGTCAGCGTGTTGAAAAAGGCTTTGGCCATGCCGTCGGTCGCATTGCCGGAGAACAACACCCGCTCGTAGTTTTCCAGGGTGAACTCGGGCGGCGCCGTCACGGTGGCAAACACCCGCTGCCCCCGACCCGACAACTGCTCATCGCTGCCGCGCCATTCATAATCGCCGGTGACGGACACGGTCATGCTCTCGCCATCGCCCATGTCGGCGGTTTGTCCGGCCTCATAGGCCGACACATCACGCGAGCTCACACCCCAGGTGCTGATCTTTTTGTCACCGGGTAAGGCACCGCCTTCGACAAACAGATTGCCGCGCACGACAAACCCGCCACCGTCCGCCTCGCGGGCCTCTTCGGGATCGGCACTGCGGTATTGCTCGGTCTGCTCGGACGGGAACAGCGCCTTCCACCAGCCAGAGCCGGAAATCTGATCCGCCGTCCGGAAAGACGACACGAAAAGCCCCACCGTGGGAAACAGCCACAAGGCCACCAGCAGCAGGGTGGAAATCTGGACTGCCCAGCTCAGCGTCGATTTGGTTCCTGCGATATTATCCATGATCCCAAATCTCCCTCAGCGCATTTCTTTGCGCACGTTGTAGACGTTCCAGACAAGGATCGGCGTCACCAGCAGCATGATGATGATGGCCGAGGCACTGCCCACGCCCCAATCCAGAGAGCGGAACAGCTTGTCATACATGTAATTGGCCAGAACCTGCGTCTCCCATTGCCCGTTGGTCATGGCAAAGACGATGTCGAAGATCTTCAGCACAACAAGCGTGATCGTCGTCCAGACCACCATGATGGTGGACATGATCTGCGGAACCTTGATCTTGAAGAAGATCTGGAACGGATTGGCCCCGTCCACGATTGCCGCCTCGATGGTCTCTTCGGGAATGCCGCGCAGCGCAGCGGACAGGATCACCATGGCAAAGCCGGTTTGAATCCAGATCAGCACGATCATCAGCAGAAAATTATTCCAGAACGGAACCGTCAGCCATTGCTGCGGATCGTTACCGCTGACGAAGACATAGATCGCATTGAGCACTCCAATCTGCTCCGTGCCCGGCGGACGCGCGTCGTAAACCAGCTTCCAGATCACCGCCGCGCCGACGAAACTGATCGCCATAGGCATGAAAATCAAAGACTTGGCAAAGTTACCCCACTTGATCCGGTCGGTCAGCTGCGCCGCCAGCAGGCCAAAGGCCGTCGACATCGCGGGCACCACGATCAGCCACAGCATGTTGTTGCGCATGGCCTCCCAGAATTTCGGATCGCCGAACATCTGGGAATAATTGTCAAAGCCGACATATGCGCCGCCTTGATCACGGTCCGTAAGGCTCAGGCGGAAGGTCTCGATCACCGGGTAAGCGAGATAAAGGCCCAGCGCGAACATCGCCGGAAACAAGAACAGCCAGGGTCGGATCATATTCGCGCGGTTGATATTGCGCCCCGCATTCGGCCCTTTGGCCGGATAGAGCACCTTGTCCAGAAACTGATTGGAAAAGTAGAAATAGGCGAGGCATCCACTGACCCCGATGACGATCGTCAAAATGCCCTGAAATGCCGGATGCATGGCGTCCTCCCCCGCCGCCTCACCAAAGACGACCAAAATTTTTCAAGGATATGCGCAAATCCCCTTGGTGGAATTTGCCGCTGCCCCCCGCCTCCCGAGCAAGGAACTCGAGGCGGCCCCCGAGGCCGGGGACCGCCCTGTGATCGCTTACTTCAGCGCGTCCCAGCTGTTCTGGATCTCGGTCGCCACGGCTTCGGCATCCTTGCCGCCCGCATAATCGACCATACCGGTCCAGAACGAGCCAGCGCCCACGCCACCCGGCATCAGGTCAGAGGCGTCAAAGCGGAAGGTGGTCGCACCCAGCAGAATCTCGTTCATCTTCTTCAGGGTCGGATCGCCGAAGGCATCCGGGCTCACCCCCTTGTGCGGGGTCAGGAAGCCCTTCTGCGCCATCCAGGCTTCATGCGCCTCGACGGTCTTCAGGAACTCGATGAACTGATGCGCGGCATCGTTCTCGCTGGTGATCGCCCAAAGGGTGCCCGCACCCAGAACCGGCGCACCCAGGTCCTTCTCGGCGTAGGCCGGGAAGTAGAAGAAGTCGACATCCGTGCCCACCTCGGTTCCCTCGGGGAAGAAGGCCGGAATGAACGAGGCCTGACGGTGCATGTAGCACTGCGGCGGCGCTTCAAAGAGACCCTTGGGGCTGTCGCGGAAGTCGGTGGAAGCCACGGCGCCACGACCGCCCGCCACGCGGTCATCCTCGATGAACCAGCCGAATTCCTCGATGGCCGCGACGACCTTCGGGTCGTTGAACGGCATCTCGTTGCTCACCCAGGCGTCATAATCCTCCGGGGATTGCGTGCGCAGCATCATGTCCTCGACCCAGTCGGTCGCCGGCCAACCGGTCGCCCCGCCGGACCCCAGACCGATACACCAGGGTGTCTCGCCATCGGCCACGATCTGATCGGTCAGCGCCTTGAGCTCTTCCATGGTTTCCGGCACGTCGTACCCGGCATCCTCGAAGTTCTCCGGGATGTACCAGACGAGCGACTTCACATCGACCTTGTAGAAAAAGCCGTACAGCTGATCGTTGCCATCCGCGTCCGCATAAGTACCCAGATCGACCCAGCTCTGACCGGCGGCGTAATTCTCCGAGATCCACTCCGCCGTGCCATCCTTGAGCGGCGTCAGAAAGCCCCGGCTGGCCATCGTCGCGGCGAGGCCCGGCTGCGGGAAAACCGCGATGTTCGGCGCACTGCCCGCCTCGGCGTCGACCACGATCTGCTGCTCGAAGCTGTCGGAGCCGACGTAGCTCACATCCAGACCGGACTGCTCGCGGAATACATCCAGAACCTTCTGCACCTGCGCCTCGTCCGGCCCGGTCCAGGGGCCTGCGATGGTCAGGTCAGCAGCCTGTGCCGATCCGGCCATCACGGCCAGCGCGGCCACGCCGAGAAGATAGTTGCGTTTCATGGATTAAGACCTCCCGATGTCTTTTCTATCGAAGCGCACGCGGGGCACAGACACCTTCCGCGTGCACGCTCCTCCAAAACTTGTACTTTTCGCGGCTCAAGGCAAATCAAAGATTTCCCAAAGCGCTTTGAACAAGCCATCCATTGCGCGATTCTGGTGCTCTGTCAATGAAACCCCGGCGTAAGGCCCTTATTTTTTACGCTGCATCGCAGCTAGACGCTGCGGCGCAGAAAAACTTTCTCGCCCGTTTCAGCGCTGGAAATCTTTACAAACCCAAACCGCTTTGGTTCTTATGGGCAGATGAATCTCAAAGAGCTCTCCGCCCATCTGGGCCTGTCCCCGACGACCGTCAGCCGTGCGCTGAACGGCTATCCGGAGGTCAGCGAAAAGACCCGGCAGCGCGTGCAGAAGGCCGCCACCGAACAGGGCTACAGCCCCAATGCGCGCGCGCAGGGCCTCGCCACGGGCCGGGCGCGGGCCATCGGCCATGTGCTGCCAATGTCGACTCAGCACGAGATGGTGAACCCGATTTTCGGAGACTTCGTTCTCGGCGCGGGGGCCGCCTATGCCCGCAAGGGCTATGAGGTCGTCATCAGCCTCGTTGACGACACCGGCGAAGAGGCCGCCTACCGCGCCATCAAGGCGCGCGGCAACGTCGATGGCATCATCGTCCACGGCCCGCATATGAACGATCCGCGCATCGCGCTGCTGCGCGAATTGCAGCTGCCCTTCGTTGTCCATGGCCGCGCGTCCTTCGTCACCGAACCTTACTCCTGGCTCGATACAAACAACCAACGGGCCTTTCGCCGGGCGACTGACTTCCTGCTCGATCTCGGGCATCGCCGGATCGGACTGGTGAACGGCCTCGAATTCATGGACTTCGCCCATCGCCGCCGTGCGGGCTATACCGAGGCCCTCGTCGCACGCGGTCTTGCGCCCGACCCCGCGCTGATGCGCAGCGAAGAGATGACCGAAACATACGGCTACGCCTCTGCCAGAGACATGTTGGACGGCCCCGCGCCGCCCACCGCCTTTCTCGCCGCGTCAATGATTGTCGCCATCGGTGTGCGCCGCGCCATCCAGGACCGTGGCATGACGCTTGGCCGCGATGTGTCCGTCATCACCCATGACGACGATCTGAGCTACCTGCGCAACAGCGTCGACGTGCCGATTTTTACCGCCACCCGCTCTTCGGTCCAGAAGGCCGGAACGCGGGCGGCCCACATGCTCCTTTCGCTGATCGACAATCCCGATCAGCCCCCCCTCACCCATCTTCTCGAAGCCGAACTCATCATCGGCTCATCCACCGGCCCCGCGCCCAGCTGAGAGTGCCCCATGCAATTCACCCGCGCCGATTTCCCCGAAGGCTTCAACTTCGGGGTCGCCACCTCCTCCTATCAGATCGAAGGCCACAGCTTTGGCGGCGCTGGCCGCACCCAGTGGGACGACTTCGCCGCCACACCCGGCAACGTCAAGAACGCCGAGACTGGCGCAATCGCAGCCGACCATTATCACCGCTACGAGGCGGATATGGACCTCGTCGCGCAGGGCAATTTCGACTGTTACCGCTTTTCCACCTCCTGGGCGCGGGTGATGCCGGATGGTTTCACCGTGAACCCGGACGGTCTTGATTTTTATGACCGACTGACCGATGCGATGCTGGCGCGCGGCATCAAACCCTGCGCCACGCTCTACCATTGGGAGCTGCCGGTGCCGATTCTGGACCGGGGCGGCTGGCGTAACCGCGACATCGCCGATTGGTTCGCCGATTACACCCACACCATCATGGCCCGTATCGGCGACAGGATGCACTCCGTCGCGCCGATCAACGAGCCGTGGTGCGTCGCGTGGCTCTCGCACTTCATGGGCGCGCACGCCCCCGGCCTGCGCGACATCCGCGCCACCGCCCGCGCCATGCACCACGTGCTGCTCGCCCACGGCAAGGCGATCCATACCATGCGCGGCCTCGGCATGGACAACCTCGGCGCGGTGTTCAATTTCGAATGGGCCGATCCGGCGGATCACACCCCGGAAGCGGCGGAAAAGGCCGCGCTCTACGATGCGATCTACAACCGCTGGTTCCTCGGAGGCGTTTTCAAGGGCGAATACCCGGCCAACGTGCTCGACGGGCTTGGCGTGCACATGCCGGACAAATGGCAGGACGACTTCCCCACCATCACCGCGCCGGTCGACTGGTGCGGGCTGAATTATTACACCCGCAAACTGATTGGCCCCGACGGCGGCGCATGGCCGGGCCTCAAGGAGGTCGAAGGCCCACTGGAAAAAACGCTGATGGGCTGGGAAATCTATCCCGAAGGGCTCTATAACTTTCTCACCCGAACCGCGCGCGAATACACGGGCACCCTGCCGCTGACCGTGACGGAAAACGGCCTTGCCTCGCCCGATGTCATCGAAAACGGACGCATCGACGACCCCCAGCGCAGCAGCTATATCGCCGCGCACCTCGCCTCGGTGCGCAGGGCCATTTCCGAAGGCGTGCCGGTAAACGGCTATTACCTTTGGTCGCTGATGGACAATTATGAATGGGCCTTCGGCTACGAACAGCGCTTCGGCCTTGTGCATGTGGATTTCGACACACTTGAACGCACGCCCAAGGCGTCATACCACCAGATGGCACAAAACTTGAGGCGCTGACGATGACTGACCCCCTTGCGGTCGTGGCCGATATTGGCGGAACCAACACCCGCGTGGCGTTTGCCCGCGGCACAACGGTGCAGATGCATACCATCAAGCGCTACCGCAACGCCGATCAGCAGGGCATCGAACAGATTCTGCGCGACTTCCTGTCCGGTTCCGACAGCCGCCCGGAGGCGGTCTGTGTCGACATGGCTGGTCCGGTCAAGAACGGCGTCGGCCAGATGACCAACCTCAGCTGGACCATTGCTGCCGATGCCATAGCGGAGACCACCGGCGCGCATACGGTGTCGGTGCTCAACGACATGCAGGCACAGGGCTTTGCGGTGGCGCATCTCGATGCAGGCTCGCAGCGGCCGGTCCTGCCCGGGCGCCCGGCAGATCCGGAGGCAACGCGGCTTGTGGTGAATGTCGGCACCGGCCTCAACGTCGCGCCGGTGTACCGCCTCGACGGGCGCACCATCGTCACCCCCGCGGAAGCAGGCCATATCGCGATGCCGGTGCAAACCGAGGAGGAGCTGCGGCTCAAAGACTGGGTCGCGGCCAAACACGGCACGCCGGGCATCGAAGACGTGCTCTCCGGGCGCGGCTTTGAACGCATTTACGCATTTCTCTGCCATGAGGCTGGCGACGAGAGCCCCGCGCTCGACGCCAGCGCCATCATGAAGGCCTTTGAAAACGGCGATCCCCGCGCCACGCACACGGCGAAGCTCTTTGTCCGGTTCATGGGTCGATATGCCGGCGATCAGGCGCTCATTGCACTGCCTTTCGGCGGGGTCTACCTTGTCGGCGGCGTCGTGCGCCATTTCGGACCCCACCTGCTGCGCCTTGGCTTTGCCGAGGCCTTTGCGGACAAGGGGCGGTTCGGCCCTTACATGACGCAATTCCCCGTGCATCTGGTGGATGATGATTACGCGGCGTTGACCGGCTGCGCGAGCCATCTCGCCGAGCGTCTCGCCACGTAAACCTTGAAAATCATTGACTCACCCAAGGTCAAGCGACAGCTTGGCTTGGATCATTCTTAATTCGGTTGATTTTTTGACCGGCAATTTTTGTATTTTAAAAAGGGGTTCTCATGCCTATCCGATTTCCGCTGCCTCGCACCATCTGCCTTATTGCGTTTGGCCTTTCGGCATACCCCGCCCAATCCCAACAGGTCATCGAAGACGACAGTGTAACAACTGGGAGCGCTTACGTTTTCGGCTCGGGCTGTTTTGGCGCCCCTTGCGAAGGTATACCGGATTTAAAGGATACTAATCTTCTGATCATGTCTGACACCCCGAGGATTGACGTGTCTGACACGTCGGGAACCTCCCCGGGCGATCGCGATTGGGCGCTTCAGTTCAACGATCCCGGCGGCCTGTTCGATTACTTTGCGATCGAGGATGGCGGCACCAACACCATTCCTTTCCAGATCATGGGCGGGGCACCACCGGCATCCTTCGTCATGGCATCGGATGGGAAAATTGGTATGGGAACCGCGATCCCGCAGACCAATTTACATATGGCCGATCCAAACACCGTGGCTTTGCGCATGGAACCGGGGGGCGCAGGGGGTCGGATCTGGGAAGTCATCGCGACCGGCGGCTCCTTCAATTTAAGAGACTATACGTCTGGCCAAGTTCCCTTCAGCATCTACCAAAACGCCCCAAGCTATTCTCTCTCAGTGTATCACACTGGCAACGTTGGTATGGGCACTCAAGCTGCGGATACCGCCCTGCACGTCACCCGTGATGATGGCACCGCCGCCATAAAAGTCGAAAATACAGAGGCCTCCGGACAAGGCGTGCGCGAGATGTTCCGCATGGTAAACGAGGGCGGCTCTTACTTCACCCTGGCCAATACCGTCACCGACAACGAATGGTACTTTGTCCACGAAAACAACACGCAAGGGCGGTTCATGGTGAACCATTCGGACGGCGGTCTGCAAATGGCCCTGACACGGAGCGGTGACATGACCTTGATGGGCGAGCTTTATACCGCCGGGTCCTGCGCCGCCGGGTGTGACCGGGTGTTCGATGAGGATTACCCGCTGCCCACGATCGCAGAACAAGCAGCCTTGATGAGGGCCAACAAACATCTTCCCAATGTCGGCCCGACGCCAGAGGATGGACCGTTCAACATCACAGCGATGACCGGCGGGATGCTCAATGAGCTGGAAAAGGCGCATCTTTATATTGCCGAGCTGCATGGGGAAAACGAGGCGCAAGCAGCGCAGATTGCCGCAATGGCCGCACGGCTTGAAGCGCTGGAACAGGCAGACTGACTTGATTGGCGAGACCGCGCTTAAGTGCGGCAAAGCGTAAAGCGTGCAAAGGAGACAATCCAATGAGAGCTTTTGCCCTGACCACTACGATAGGTTTGATACTGGGGACACCTGCGCTGGCCGATCAGCTATTCAACGACGATATCATAACCACCGGCAATATCTGCGTCGGCGGCTTCGAATGCACCGATGGAGAAAGCTTTGGCGCCTCGGATATCAAGATCAAAGGCACCATCCCGGAAGTGCAATTCAACGACACCTCGTCAGGCGACAGCACATGGACACTGTCGGTGGATGACACCGCCTCGGGCGTGTCCAACGGCTTTTCGATCAAGAACGAAACCAATGCCGACTACCCCTTCGTGATCCAGGAAGACGCGCCGGATTATGCGATGTTCATCTCGGACACCGGGTCGATCGGGATGGGCACGACCATCCCGCAGGCCAGTATCCACATCAGGGACTACGGGCTTTACGGCGAGCCGCGGATCAGGCTCGAGGACAACTATGGCACGCCCTACAGTTGGGAGATGCGGGGCAATAACTCGGGCTTTTACTTGTATGACGTTACGGGGGGTCGCACGCTGCCGTTCCAGGTGCGTCCCGGGGCGCCGAGCTCGTCGATTGACATCGACAACGATGGCAAGGTCGGCATGGGCACCTCTTCGCCCCTCGCACCTCTGGACATCCGCAGCGACAGTGCCGGGACCGACGACAATCAGGGCGTCCGGGTTGTAAACAACAGCGGCACCCCCGGCGTGCGCGGCATGCTCACCATGATCAACAATGGCGGCTCTTATTTCACGCTCGACAACACGGATGCAGGCACGACCTGGTATTTCGTGCATGAGAACAACGCGCCCAATCGGTTCATCATCACCGATGCGGTCGCGGACGGGCCAGAGATGACCCTGACGGCGGATGGCGATCTGACGATTCCGGGCCAGCTCTTTACCGCCGGGTCCTGCGCCGCCGGGTGTGACCGGGTGTTCGACGAGGATTATCCCCTGCCGACCATTGCCGAGCAGGCGGCCATGATGAAGGCGAACAAGCACCTGCCCAATGTCGGGCCAACGCCCGAAGACGGCCCCTTCAACCTCACCGCCATGACCGGCGGCATACTCAACGAGCTGGAGAAGGCGCATCTTTTCATCGCCCAGCTCAATGAGAAAAACGCCGCGCTGGAAGCGCGCAACAAGGCGCTCGAAGCGCAGGACGCCGCGCTTCTCTCGAAGACCGCGAAAATGGAAGCGCGCCTCGCAGCCCTGGAGGCCCTGCTTCTCGAAAAATAGACCGAAGCGCGTGCAGCCAGAGACGCGAGACAGCCGGGTCAGTGACGCCGCATCGGGAACCATTTGCCCGAATGCGGCGTTCTACTTTCAACTGAACGCGATGAAAGGAGTTCTCTCATGGACCTTATCCGCATCATATTTGCTGTCATTCTTCCGCCGCTCGGTGTCTTCCTTCAGGTTGGCCTCGGCAAGCATTTCTGGCTGAACATTCTGCTGACCCTTCTGGGCTACATCCCCGGTATCGTGCACGCGATCTGGATCATCGCCCGCACTGGCTACGAGCCGGAGAAGGTCTGACCCATGGCTGCGCATCCCCATCTGGACCGGGTGGCCCGCGCCGAGTCTATTGCGAAACGCATGGATTCGGCGCTGCGTGTGCCCTTCACCCGCATCACCTTTGGCCTCGACAGCATCATCGGCCTCGTGCCGGGTGTTGGTGACGCACTCGCCGTCGCGCCCTCGCTTTACATCGTAAAGCTGGCCCGGGACTGCGACGTGCCGGGGCATCTGCAGGGGCGCATGCTCGTGAACATCGGCGCGGACTGGCTTATCGGCCTTGTGCCGCTGATCGGTGATCTCTTTGACGTCGGGTTCAAGGCAAACCTGCGCAATGCCGCGCTGTTGCGCGCGCATGTGGAGAACGCCTTGTCCACGGACGCGCAGCCGCGTCCCGCAAGCGATCCGTCCCTTGCCGCGCGCACACCGCTGCCGGCATAAAAGACGCCCGGCCTGTTGCCCCGACCGCGGCAGACGCCATTCAGGTCATAAAAAAGCGCCCCGCAGGGCGCTTTTTCGCGTTTTCGGCAAGCCGTGTGGCTTAGCCAACCAGTTCCAGGCCGGAGAAGAAGTAGGCGATCTCGACAGCGGCGGTTTCCGGTGCGTCGGAGCCGTGCACGGAGTTCTCGCCAACGGATTCGGCAAACTCGGCGCGGATGGTGCCCGCCGCGGCATCGGCCGGGTTGGTGGCGCCCATCACTTCGCGGTTCTTCGTGATCGCGTTCTCGCCTTCGAGAACCTGCGCGACGATCGGAGCGGAGGCCATGAACTCGCACAGCTCATCATAGAAGGGGCGCTCTTTGTGGACGGCATAAAACTCACCGGCCTGCGCCTTGGTCAGGTGGATGCGCTTTTGTGCGACGATGCGCAGACCCGCGTCCTCGAATTTGGCGTTGATCTTGCCGGTCAGGTTGCGGCGGGTTGCGTCGGGCTTGATGATCGAAAAAGTGCGCTCAAGGGCCATGTCATGCTCCATCGGTAAAGCGCCACGGACACCGTGTCCGGGGCATATTCATTGCGGGCGGCGGTAGCATGGGCCGCAGCGATTGAAAAGCCCCGCGATGCCGCGACGGCCTCCCATGTGCGGCGAATGGCCGGGGATCGGACACCGCGCGGAGACGCCCTTCGGCACGCCAGCCGCATTGACAAGCTGGCTGCGGCGAACAACATTCCGCCCACGCAAGGCCCTGCCTGACAACGACCGGGAGCATCCATGTTCGGTTCGAAGAAGAAATCCAGCGACAAGCGCAGCACGTTTGTCGTGATCGGCCTTGGCAATTTCGGCTACTCCGTCGCCCAGGAACTCACACGCTTCGGCAACCATGTCATCGGCCTCGACACGCGCCCCGAACGGGTCAGCCAATGCGCCGAGGAGATCAGCCAGGCGCTGATCGTCGATGCCCGCGACGATGCCGCCCTGCGCGAGGCTGGCGTCGCGGAATGTGATGTGGCGCTGGTCGCCATGGGCTCCGACCTCGAAGCCAGCATCCTCGCCGCCATAAACCTGAAGACCATCGGCGTGCCGGTGGTCTGGGCCAAGGCCACGACCAAGACCCACCACCGCATCCTGTCGAAGCTGAAGGTCGATCGGGTGGTCCACCCGGAGGTGGAAATGGGCCAACACATCGCCCAGATGCTGCACAACCCGCTGGTGCGCGATTATGTCAGCCTTGGAAACGGCTATCACGTCGTGAATTTCAAGATCCCCGAATCGCTCGAAGGCAAGGCGCTGCAGGAGGTGCCTTATGGCACGGATCACAACCTGCGCTGCATCGGCGTGATGCGTGGCACGGAGTGGATCGGGGATGGCTCGAACAACTGCACCCTCGCCGCCGATGACCTGCTCATCTTGCTCGGCAAACGCTCGGACCTGCGCCATTTCGCATCGAGCCTGTAATGGCGGCCAAACCGAAAAGCCGCCTTGCACGCCTGCGCCGATGGTTCGGCACATTGCCTCCCCCGGCGGTGCTGACCCTGCTTTATGCCGCCTGCATCCTCGTCGGCGCGGGCCTGCTCTGGCTTCCGATTTCCCATCACGGCAATGTCTCCGCAGGCGCCGCATTCTTCACCTCGGTCTCTGCGGTCACGGTCACCGGCCTGGCCGTGGTGGACACCGGCTCGGATTTCACGCTCTTCGGTCAGATCGTCATCGCGCTGCTGATCCAGCTGGGCGGGCTGGGGCTCATGACCTTTGCCGTCATGCTGCTCTCCGCCCTCGGCATCCCCGTGGGCATGCCGCAACGGCTGATCCTGCGCGAGGAAATGGGCCACCCCTCGACCGCCGGCCTTGCCATCATCGCGCGGCTGATCATGCGGGTCGCACTGGTCTGCGAAGGCATTGGCGCGGCGCTTCTGGCCATCGTCTTCGTGCCGGAACACGGATTGGTACAGGGGCTGTGGCACGCTATCTTCCACAGCATCTCCGCCTTCAACAACGCCGGCTTTGCGCTCTATCCTGACAGCCTGACGCGCTATGCCGGCGATCCGGTCATCAACGTGACGATCCCGCTGCTGTTCATCCTCGGCGGGCTTGGCTTCATCGTCGTCGGGGACGTCTACCAGACCCGGCGCTGGCAAGGGCTGGCGCTGCACTCCAAACTGATGATCGCGGGCACGCTCTCGCTGATCTGCTTCGCCTTCGTGATGTTCGCGGCGCTGGAATGGAGCAATCCGAACACCCTCGGCGCATTGCCCGATGCGCAGAGCAGGCTCTGGGCAAGCTGGTTCCAGGCCGTCACGCCGCGCACCGCGGGATTCAACACGCTCGACTATGGCGCGATGCACGACAGTACAGCGCTGATGACGATGCTGCTGATGCTGGTCGGCGGCGGCAGCACCTCGACGGCGGGCGGCATCAAGGTGACCACGCTGATTGTGCTTCTGCTCGGAACCGTCGCGTTTTTCCGGCGCCGCGAAGAGCTGCACATTTTCGGGCGCAGCCTTGGCGTCGACGAGGTGATGAAGGTCATGGCGCTGACCACGATCAGCCTGCTGACCGTGCTGACCGGAATGTTCGTCATCTCGATTTCGCATGACTCCGAATTCCTCGACCTCGCCTTCGAAGTAACCTCCGCTTTTGGCACTGTCGGCCTAAGCCGTGGCGCAACACAGCATCTCGACGGCCTGGGCATGGCGGTGATCACCCTGATCATGTTCCTCGGCCGGGTCGGCCCGCTGACGCTGGGCTTTTTCCTTGCCACGCGCAGCATGCCGCGTGTGCGCTACCCGCGCGGCGAGGTGTATCTCGGCTAAGGGTTTCGGATCGCATTGGCGCTCCTTCGGGGCCCATGCGATCCGACCGGCGCGCGCTGCGCGCGCGAGGAAATTTTGCCGGAACAAAATTTTTCTTGGGGCTCCGCCCCGTCCTGCGGACTCCCCGAGGTATTTTGAGACCAAAGACGCCTGGCGCGGCGCGAATTTGGCGCAGCCTTGCGCCCTTTGTCCGCATCCCGCTTTCCTCACATTGACAAGCCTCTGGCGCTCTGCCACCTGCCTGATCCATGTTACGCATTCAGGATATCTCTTATTCGGTCGAAGGCCGCCCTTTGTTCGAGGGCGCCTCCGCCACCATTCCCGATGGCCACAAGGTTGGCCTTGTCGGTCCCAATGGCGCGGGCAAAACCACGCTTTTCCGTCTGATCAAGGGTGAGCTGACGCTCGACAACGGCGACATCTCCCTGCCCAGCCGTGCCAACATCGGTGGTGTCGCGCAAGAGGTGGCCGGAACCGAGACCTCGCTGATCGACACCGTACTGGAAGCGGACAAGGAGCGCCACGCGCTCATGGCGGAGGCCGAGACCGCCACGGACAGCGCTCGCATCGCCGAGGTCCAGACCCGGCTGGCCGACATTGACGCCTGGTCCGCAGAGGCGCGCGCCGCCACCATTCTGCGCGGCTTGGGCTTCGATCCAGAGCAGCAGCTCATGCCCTGCTCCGCCTTTTCCGGGGGCTGGCGCATGCGCGTCGCCCTCGCCGGTGTGCTGTTTGCCGAGCCGGACCTGCTCCTGCTCGACGAGCCGACCAACTATCTCGATCTCGAAGGCGCGCTCTGGCTCGAATCCTACCTGCAGAAATACCCCCATACGGTCATCGTGATCAGCCACGACCGTGGCTTGCTGAACCGGGCCGTGAACTCTATCCTGCACCTTGAGGACAAACAGCTGACCTACTACGGTGTGCCCTATGACGGCTTTGCCAAGCAGCGCGCCGAGAAGCGCGCGCAGGCCGCCGCCATGGCCAAGAAGCAGGACCAGCGCCGTCAGCATCTGCAATCCTTTGTAGACCGCTTCCGCGCCAAGGCCTCCAAGGCCAAGCAGGCGCAATCACGCCTCAAGATGATCGAGCGCATGGACATGATCACGGCCCCGGAAGAGGCAGCCAAGCGCGTGTTCAACTTCCCCCAGCCGGACGAACTTTCGCCGCCGATCATCAATATCGAAGGCGGCTCGACCGGCTACGGCGAAACCGTGGTTCTGCGCAATCTCAACCTGCGCATCGATCAGGACGACCGCATTGCCCTGCTCGGCAAAAACGGCCAGGGCAAATCCACGCTGTCGAAATTGCTCTCCGACCGCCTGCCGCTCATGGCCGGCAAGATGAACCGCTCGTCGAAACTGCGCATCGGCTATTTCGCCCAGCATCAGGTCGATGAGCTGCATCTCGATGAGACACCTCTGCAGCACCTGCAGCGCGAACGCCCCGGGCAAACCCCGGCGAAACTGCGCGCGCAGCTCGCCGGGTTCGGCCTCATGGCGGCACAGGCAGAAACCGAGGTCGGGCGCCTCTCCGGGGGGCAGAAAGCCCGCCTGTCGCTGCTGCTCGCCACGCTCGACGCGCCGCATATGCTCATTCTCGACGAGCCGACCAACCACCTCGACATCGAATCGCGCGAGGCGCTGGTGGAGGCGCTTACGGCGTATTCCGGCGCCGTCATCCTCGTCAGCCACGACATGCACCTGCTCTCCATGGTTGCAGACCGGCTCTGGCTCGTGTCGAACAGCACGGTCAAACCCTATGAGGATGATCTGGACGCCTATCGCGCCATGCTCCTCGCTCGAGAGAGTGCCCCGAAGTCCGAGAAGGCCCGGGAAAAAGCCGAGGCTGCCAAGCCCAAGCGCCCCTCCCGCGATCAAATCCTCGAACTGCGCGCAGAAGCCCGCAAGTGCGAAGAGCGCGTGACCAAGATCGAGGATATGCGCGAAAAACTGGCCAAAAAGCTGGCAGATCCGGCCCTTTACGAGACTGCGCGCAAGCACGAGCTTGAAACCTGGAACAAGAAATACGCCGAGGTGATGGACGGTCTGCGCCGCGCCGAGGGGCTCTGGGAGGCCGCGCTGGAGAAACTCGACGCCGCCGAGACGACCTGAGCCGCGCACCGAACGGCCTATTTGCCTTGACCGACCGCACCCGCAGCGTCACTTTAACCTGCGGGTGAATTCGGCTTTTCCGAACGCGCCCTGATTGCACACCCGCCCCTGTGGCGCGGGCATTTCACCTAGGAATCAAGGGTTTTTCTCAATGACTTCACCCATTACATCAACAACGCGCTTCAACACCTTCAATGGAAGCTCTTTTCATGCCGGGCCGCGTCCCGGATCCGTGGTGCCCGCCGCGCCGGGCAATCTGGACACGGATTATGACGTCGCCCAGATCCTGACCGCCGCACAGATAGAGAGCATCCACAACAGCGGCATCATGGCCTTTCACACATTCGGCGATTCCGGCACTGACGATCACCACAACGGCGATGCCGACACCCGCCTGTCCGTGGCCGAACAAATGGAGGCCGAGTGCACCGCCAAGGCCGGTCAACCGGACAACCCCTGCTTCTGCTTCCATCTTGGGGATGTGATCTATCCCTCTGGAAATGAACACCTTTACGAAGAAGAATTCTACCAGCCTTACCGGGGCTACGGCAACGCCATCCTCGCCATTCCCGGCAATCACGACTACTACGGCGATCGCCTCGCCTCCTTTGCAGAGAATTTCAATGCCTCCGAATTGAGGATCGCGCCCGGCACCCGCCCGGCGATGAATCTGCCGTGGTTCTACTTCACATTGCAAACCCCCGTCGCCACGATCATCGGCCTCGCCACGGTGTCCAACAACATCGACTGGCAACAGCGCGCGTGGTTCTGTGCACAGATGAAGGCCGCGGACCCGAACAAGGCGCTGATCGTCGCCACGCACTACGCGCCCTACTGTTTTGACGGAACCGACAACAGCGCGATCCGTGACTGTCTCGAAGAGGCGATCACGGCGACGGGTCGCAAGCCCGATCTGGTGATCGCCGGTCACTCGCACACCTATCAGCGCATGACCGCGCCGGATTACCCGGTGCTTGTCATCGGCACCGGCGGCGTCGGGACCTCGCACCTTGGCCGATATGGCAATGGCGCCACGTGGCAGGCTGGCAGCAACAAGGTCTATGGCGCTGTCACGCTCACCCTGGATGCAAATGCGCGCGAGATCCGCGGCGCCTTTACCGTCGGAGCAAGCACGGACGGCAGTCACGCGCCCGGCGATGTGCTCGACCGCTTTCACTATCCCTGGAATTCGCAAAACTGAGGGAGTGACCGACCGTCACACCGCTTTGCCAGCGCAAGAGGCGTCGAGCCCGGATCCGGATACAAGCCGCACACGCGATTGATCCAAAACCCGGCGCGCGCAGCTGATGCTCGGCTCCCGTCCCGATGCCGGGGCACGCACTGGCTGGACAGCTCCGGGGTTAACCGCTAGCCAAGTCCCATGGACAGCGCTTTTCTCATCACGTCATTTGTGACCCTTTTCGTGGTGATCGATCCCATCGGTCTGACCCCGCTGTTCATTGCACTGACTGCCGGAACCGATGCACAGCACCGGCGCGGCGTTGCGATCCGTTCCTGTGTTATTGCCTGTATCTTACTGACTCTGTTCTCTTTTCTTGGCGAGGGTCTGCTTGGCTTCATCGGCATTTCCATGCCCGCCTTCCGCATTGCCGGCGGCATTTTGCTGTTTCTGACGGCGCTCGACATGCTCTTCGAGCGCCGCACCAAACGCCGCGAGGACCAGACCGAGACGGAGGATTTCCCCGACCCTTCCGTCTTTCCCATCGCCATCCCCCTGCTCGCCGGGCCCGGAGCCATCGCGACGATCATCCTGCTCACCGGACAGGCGGATGACGTCATGGGCAAGCTTTCGGTGCTTGGCGTGATGGCCGTGGTGATCTCTATCGCCTTGGTTTTGTTTCTCTCTGCAGGTGTCATCGAACGCGCCCTGGGCAAGACCGGCATCACCGTCGTCACGCGTTTGCTTGGTATGCTGCTGGCCGCGCTCTCGGTGCAATTCGTGCTCGACGGTCTGCGCGATTTCGGTTTTGCGGGGGGCGCGGGGTGAAATCGCCCGGCACATTGCCTAAGTCTTGACAGATGATCTGGTAAGGACAGTCACATGGACAGCTGGCAAACCGGCCGTTTTCTCTATCTCGCCCTGCTTGCGGGGGCCTTGCTCCTGTGGCTCTTTGTGGAAAACCGCGACAGCCTCGGCACGAAAATGAAGCAGATGGCGGCATGGGTGCTGATCTTCCTCGGCGTGATCGCCGCGATTGGCCTTTGGAGCGACATTCGCCAGACGGTGCAGCCGCGTCAGGCGATCTTTGAAGATCAGAACCGGATCGAACTGCCCTTGCAGGCCGATGGACATTACTATGTCACTCTCGGCATCAACGGCGTGAACACCCGTTTTGTCGTCGACACCGGCGCGTCCGGCATTGTCCTGACAGGAGACGATGCCCGCCGCGTTGGCATCAATGAGGCGGATCTGGCGTTTTATTCGCAGGCCATGACGGCCAACGGCGCGGTGCGCACCGCGCCGGTCCGGCTTGAGCAGATGACCCTTGGCCCGATCACGGACCGTAACGTACAGGCCTTTGTGAACGCTGGAGAAATGGACACGTCCTTGCTTGGTATGAGCTACCTTCAGCGTTTCTCCCGCATCGAAATTGCCAACGGCAGGCTGGTGCTTGAGCGCTAGGCCTCGGCCTTTTTTTCCCAGCGCCCGCTTTCCTCGGACCAATATTGCGCCTTGCATCCGGCCCCGGTCAGGCTCCGCCATTGCTCGCGTGCGATGTGCACCGCCTCCGTGTCGTGCCCATCGAACAGCACACAGACCCGCTCCAGCGCCTGCACCTCCTCGGGCGCCACCAGCGCCCCGTCGACGGACATCAGGCATTGCGGCGTGTTGGCCATATCCTTTTGATATGTCAACAAAATCGGCTGCAGCGCGTCATGCGGCCCACCGGCAAGCCCATGTGGCAGAAAACTGTCCTCCGCCCCCTGCCAGAGCTTTTGATCGAGCCAGTCCATCCGATCCGGCTCAACACCGCGCACCAGGACGCGCCAACCGGCGCCGAGCGACTTTTCGAGAAGCACGGACAAGGTTTCGTCCATCGGACGCCGGGTCAGGTGATAGAAATAGGCCGCACCCATAAGGGCTTAGCTCTTCTCGAACTGGTCACGCACCAATCGGTCGAGCGCCATGACACCCCAGCCCGTCGCCCCCTTGGGCGCAAATGGCGTCTCCTTGCCGACCTGCGCCACCCCGGCAATATCGAGGTGAATCCACGGCATGTCCTCGGCGATGAACCGCTGCAGGAACACCGCAGCGGTGCTCGCCCCGGCCGGACGCCCGCCGGTGTTCTTGATGTCGGCCTTCAAGGTCTTGATCTGCTCGTCATATCCCTTGCCCAACGGCAGGCGCCACGCGCCTTCGCCCTCGGCCTCGGCTGCCTTCATGAACTGCCCGGCAAACCCGTCGTCATTGGAGAAAACCCCGGCGTTTTCATGGCCCAAGGCAATCACGCAGGCGCCGGTCAACGTTGCCAGATCAATGATCGCGGCGGGCTTTTCCGCCTCCTGCGTGTGCCACAGCACATCGGCCAGAACCAGCCGCCCCTCCGCGTCGGTGTTGACCACCTCGATCGACACGCCGCGCATGGATTTGACGATATCGCCGGGGCGCATCGCCTTGCCATCCGGCATGTTCTCCACCAGCCCGACAAGTCCCACGACATTGGCCTTGGCCCCGCGCAGGGCCAGCGTCTTCATTACACCCGAGACAACGCCCGCGCCGCCCATGTCCATGGTCATGTCTTCCATGCCAGCGGCAGGCTTGATGCTGATGCCGCCGGTGTCAAACACGACGCCCTTCCCGACAAGCGCCAGCGGCGCGCCGGTCCCGCCGTTCCAGCGCATGACCACCACCTTCGATGGGCTGACGCTGCCCTGCCCGACGGCCAGCAGCGCGCCCATGCCAAGCTCGGCCAGCTTGTCCTCTTCGAGGACATCGACCTCGACTCCAAGATCGCGCAAACCCTGCAGCCGATTGGCAAATTCGACTGTTCCCAGGATATTGGCCGGCTCGGAGACCAGATCGCGGGTAAAGAAAACCCCCTCCGCCACGGCCAGCGCATCGCTCACCGCCTTGGCCTCGGCGCCGGGATCCTTGACCCAGACCACCGCATCGCCGGGCGCCTCGCCCTTGTCGCTGAGGTATTCGCTGAACTTGTAGCCACGCAGCGCAAGCCCAAGCGCGATGTCGGCCGGACGGCCCGTGCCTTCGGCCAGCAGCGTGACCGCCTTGGACCCAACCGCCTTGGCCAGCGAGGCGCCGGCCTTGCGCGCCTCGGCCACACCGGGTTTGCGCTCCAGCTTGATCAGCACCACCGCCTCCGCCTGCAACCCGACGGGCATCGACAGCACCATGGCCTCACCCTGGGGCAGACTTTCCCACGCGGTGCTTTCGATTGCCCGCGCCACCGCCCCCTTGGTCAGACGGTTGACCCGCCGGGCGCTTGGGTTCAGCGTGCCAGCCGCGTTGATCAAGACCCCGACAGCCCCTTGCACGCCGTCGAGGGCATCGAGGTTCGTTTCGGCAAAGGTGATCTTGCGCAGCTGCGTCATGGTGCTCTCCTGAGTGGCTTTCCGCCAAGAGGTAGCCCTCCGCGCGTCCAAAGGCCAGAGTCAGCTTTCCCCCAAACCGCCGATCCGCTAGGGTTCTGCCACAAGATCAAGTGTCCGGGGGCGCAACGTGCAAAGATTCGACCGCTATATGCTGTCGCAATTGATGGTGCTTTTCGGATTCTTCGCCCTCGTGCTTGTCTCGGTCTATTGGGTCAACCGCGCCGTGGTGCTTTTCGACAGGCTCATTGCGGATGGCCATTCTGCCGGGGTTTTCCTTGAGTTTTCAGCGCTTTCCCTGCCGTCTGTGATCGCGCTGGTGCTGCCTATGGCGGCCTTCGCCGCTGCGGTTTACGTGACCAACCGGCTGTCGAGCGAATCTGAACTGACGGTCGTTCAATCGGTGGGCTTTTCGCCCTGGCGACTGGCGCGGCCGGTGCTGGTGTTTGGCATTCTGATCGCCGCGATGATGGCGATGCTGACCCATGTTCTTGTGCCAGCCTCGCTTGAGCAGCTGCGCCTGCGCGAGCGCGAGATTTCCGGCTCTCTGACTGCGCGGCTGCTGCGCGAGGGCGTTTTCCTGCACCCCTCCAAGGGCGTGACCTTTTTCATCCGCGAAATCACCGAGACCGGAGAGCTGAACGACGTGCTGCTCTCGGACCGGAGGCAAGCCGGGCGGGATGTCAGCTATACCGCTGAAAAAGCGTATATTCTGCGCGATGACGAAGGGCCGAAGCTGGTCATGCTCACCGGTCTGGCCCAGACGCTGGACCTTGAGACCAATCGCCTGTCGACCACCAACTTCTCAGATCTGACCTATGACGTCTCTGCACTCGTCACCCAATCCGGCGTGGGACGGCGCAAAGTCAATTTCATTCCCACATGGGAGTTGTTGACGCGCACGCAGGCCGTCGCCGAGGAGGCGGGCGAGGATCCCGGCGAGGTCCTCGAAGCGGCGCATATGCGCTTTCAGAATCCGCTGCTGAGTGTCGTCGCGGCGCTGATCGGCTATGCCGGGTTGATGGTCGGCGGGTATTCGCGCTTTGGCGTGACGAAACAGATCGTCGGGGCGATTTTCCTGTTGGTTGTGGTCAAACTGGTGGAGAGCGGCGTCACCGATCCGGTGCGGGCCGATCCCCGGCTCTGGCCGCTGGTCTACCTGCCAAGCGTCGTCGGGGCGATCATCGTCTGGCTGCTGCTGTGGAGCGCCAGCCGCCCCTACCGACCCCGCCGAGGCGCTGCGCAGGAGGTGGCGCCATGACCCTGCATTACTACTTTGCGCGCCGCTTTCTCTGGCTCTTCCTGTCGATTCTCGCGGTCTTCGCGTTGTTTCAGGGGTTCGTGGACCTGATGGACGAGATGCGCCGCATCGACGGCGATCCCAGCCTGGGACAGCTGTTGCAACTGGTGGCGCTGAAGCTTCCGGAGGGGCTGTACCAGATCCTGCCGCTGGTGATGATCCTGTCGACCGTGGCGCTGTTTCTTGGGCTTGCGCGCTCTTCGGAACTGGTGGTGGCCCGCGCGGCGGGGCGCTCCGGCCTGACCGCCCTGCTTGCGCCGGTGACCGTGGCGCTGATCATCGGCGGGCTGACTGTCGCGATGCTGAACCCGGTGGTTGCGGCGACATCGAAACGCTATGCCGATCTGCGCGAGACCTATGAAAACGGCGGCGCCGCCGCGCTCTCCATCGGCGCGGAGGGGCTATGGCTCCGGCAGGGCGGCCCGCTGGGCCAATCCGTGATCCGCGCCGCCAGCGCCAACGCTGAAGCGACGGTGCTCTATGACGTCAGCTTTGTGATCTACGCGCCAGACAGCGGCCCGGCGCAGCGCGTGGTTGCGGAACAGGCGGAGCTGGGCGAGGCGGAATGGGTGCTGACGAACGCCAAGGCCTGGCCCCTGGCGGCAGGGTTGACGCCGGAATCCGGCGCAAAGATGCATGAGACGCTGCGTATCCCCTCCACCCTCACCCGCGAAAGCATCCGCGACCGCTTCGGCAAACCCTCGGCCATCGCGATCTGGGATCTTCCGGCGTTTATCTCCGATCTCGAAGAGGCCGGTTTTTCCGCCCGGCGCCATGTGGTCTGGCTCAACATGGAGCTGGCCCGGCCCGTGTTCCTGATCGCCATGATGCTCGTTGGCGCGGCCTTTACCATGCGGCCCACGCGCCTGGGGCGCACCGGCATTTCGGTGCTTTCGGCTGTTCTTCTGGGCTTTGGGCTCTATTACGTGCGCAACTTCGCGCAGATCCTCGGAGAGAACGGCCAGATCTCACCGGCGATGGCAGCTTGGGTGCCGCCGGTGGCATCGGTCTTGCTTGCCCTGGGTCTGATACTGCATATGGAGGATGGATGACTCGCATACTCCATATCTTGGTCCTGTTTCTCGGACTGACGCTGCCGCTGCCCACACTCGCCCAGCAAGCTGAGGCAGAGTCCGCCGACAATCCTCCGGCGCTGCTCATCGCCGATGAGGTCTTTGTCGAAAACGAAGACCTTCTGATCGCCACCGGCAATGTCGAGGCGCTGCACGACGGGGTGCGCCTGACCGCCACGCGCATCACCTACTCCAAGACCTCCGACAGCCTTAGCATCGAGGGCCCGATCCGCATCACCGACGCGGCGGGCAATATCCTGCTCGCGGATTACGCGGAAATGGATCAGGGCCTGCGCAACGGGCTGCTGCGCAGCGCGCGCATGATCATGGATCAGCAGCTGCAACTGGCCTCGGTCGAGGCCCGGCGCGTCGAGGGCCGGTATACGCAATTGTCAAAGGTCGCCGTGACCTCCTGTCAGGTCTGCGGCGATGACAGCGCCCCCCTCTGGCAAATCCGCGCGACGCGCGTGATCCACGATCAACAGGAGCGGCAGCTTTATTTCGACAATGCCCAATTGCGTGTTCTGGACGTGCCGATCTTCTACCTGCCGCGCATGCGCCTGCCCGATCCGACGCTGAAGCGCGCGCGTGGCTTTCTCATCCCCTCCCTGCGCAGCACCTCGCTGCTCGGTCTGGGGATCAAACTGCCTTATTTCATTCCGATCGGCGATCATCAGGACATCACCCTGACGCCCTATCTGTCGCCGGATACCCGAACCCTGGAATTCCGGTATCGCCGTGCCTTCCGCAATGGCGATCTTCTGGTCAACGGTGCGCTGACCGGCGACAGGCTGCTGCCGGATCAGGCGCGCGGTTATCTGTTCGCCGAAGGCAACTTCGATCTGAAGCGCGATTTCAAACTGAATTTCGATCTCAAGACCACCTCGGACGCGGCCTATCTCAATGATTATGGCATCAGCGGCGCTGACCGTCTCGACAGTACGCTGACCCTGACACGGGTGCGGCGGGACGAATTCATCGAAGCCGGGCTGGTACATTACGAATCCCTGCGCACCTCCGAAGACAACGACACGCAGCCAACGATCATCGGTTTTGCGCGCATGGAACAGCGAAAATATCCCCCCGTTCTGGGCGGTGAGTTGCGGCTTTCGGCCGAAGCGCATGGCCATTACCGCTATAGCTCCATCCCCTTCGACAGTGCGGATGCAGACACCGATGTGGACGGGCGCGACGTATTCCGCCTCAACGCAGAGGCCAACTGGCTGCGGCGTTGGACGCTGGCCGGAGGCATTCGCGCCGGGGTATCCACCCATCTGTGGCTGGACCGCTATGCCATCCGGCAGGACATCACCTCCGCCGCGGACGTCACCCGGGCAACACCCGGCGTCGCAATAGACCTGCGCTGGCCGTTTCAGAAGCAGGGCGCCGCCGGGGGCCGGACTCTGATCGAGCCGATCGTGCAATTCGGCTGGGTCGGGGGCGCGCGTCCGGGCAATCCCAACGACGAAAGCAGCCGTGTGGAATTGGACGAGGCCAACCTGCTCAGCCTCTCGCGCTTTCCCGCCGCCGACCGCCATGAACATGGCCGCACAATCGCCGCCGGGCTGCGCTGGATGCACGAGGCGCCTGCGGGCTGGGCCGCGGCGTTCACGCTTGGCCGGGTCTGGCGCGAAACTGCCGATCCTGAATTCACCCGCTCCTCCGGGCTCGAGGGAACGCAAAGCGACTGGCTGCTCGCGGGCCGTTTTGCCAATGCCTCCGGGCTGAGCCTCGTGGCGCGCGGCCTGCTGGACGACACGTTCCGCTTTTCCAAGGCCGAGGCGCGCGCGGGCTGGACCAATGAGCGCATGGATCTTGGCGCATCCTACCTGCTTCTGGTGACCGACCCGGCAGAAGACCGCGCCAGCGCCCAATCGGAATGGAGTTTCGATGGCAGCTACCGGATGAGCCGCCACTGGACCGGCTCCACCGAGTGGCGTTATGATCTGGCAGGACGGAACCTTGACCGTGTGGGGGTCGGCCTGCAATACCGCAATGAATGCGTTCAGGTGGATTTCGGGGTGCAGCGCAAGTATGCATCCTCTACCACGCTCGAACCGAGTACGGATTTCGATTTGACTGTCGCGCTGACGGGATTTGGCACCAGCGACAGCGCCAAGGAGTATCGACGCACATGCAAGTACTGACCCGCCTGTTCGCCCGCGCGGCCACTGTCGCAACCCTCGCGGCGCTGCCGTTGACCCTGGCGCCGGGGCAAGGGATGGCGCAGGGGCTGTTCCAGCCTGCGATCATCGTCAACGACGCGGTTGTGACCGGCTACGAGCTGCAGCAGCGTGCCGAAATGCTGCGCCTGCTTAATGCGCCCGGCGATCTGCAGAAACTGGCGCGCGAGCAGCTCATCGACGACCGGCTACGGCTGCAATCGGCGGCGGAAATCGGCCTCGTGCCCTCGCCCGAGGATGTGCTCGACGGCATGTCCGAATTTGCCGGACGCGCCGATCTGACACGGGATGAATTCATCAAGGTGCTGGAATCCAACGGCGTATCCGCCCAGACCTTCCGCGATTTCGTCAGGGCCGGTGTGGCGTGGCGCATGGTGGCGGGTGCACGCTTCGCCGGGCGTGCCTCTGTCTCCGATGCCGAGGTGGATCGCGCGCTGGCTGCCGGGGGCGGCAGCAGCAGTGTGCGGGTCCTGCTCTCTGAGATCATCATGCCGATGCAGCCTGCAGAGCAAGAAGCGGTGCGCGCCCGTGCCGCGCGGATCTCTCAGCTGACCTCGACCTCGGCCTTCTCCGCCGAGGCGCGCCGCTACTCCGCCACGCCCTCGCGCGGCAGCGGTGGCCGTCTGCCGTGGCGCGACATCAAGGAACTGCCGCCGGTGCTGCAACCGCTGGTACTTAACCTGAAGCCCGGCGAGGTCACTCAACCTCTGCCGCTGCCCAACGCCATCGCTCTGTTCCAGCTGCGCGATATCGAAGAGACGGGCTACAGCGCGCCAGAGATCGCCGCCGTGGATTACGCTGCCTACTACATGCCGGGTGGACGCTCCGAGGACACGCTGGCCCGCGCCCGCGTTCTCGAAGGGCGCGTCGATCGCTGTGACGACCTGTATGGTGTGGCCAAAGGTCAGGCGCCGGAGGTTCTGGAGCGGGGCACACTGCCGCCGAAGGACATTCCGACCGATATCGCCTATGAGCTGTCCAAGCTCGATCCCGGTGAGGTGTCTACCGCGCTGACCCGTGCGAACGGGCAGACGCTGGTTTTCCTGATGCTGTGCGGGCGCACCAATGCGATCACCGAAGACGTGGACCGTCAGGAATTCACCATCGGCCTGCGCAATCGCCGGATTGGCTCGCTTGCCGAAGGCTACCTTGCGCAGCTCCGCGCCGACGCCCGCATCATCGAAAAATGAGCCCCGCCCCAATCGCCGTCAGCTGTGGCGAGCCAGCCGGGATCGGTCCGGAACTGATCGAAGCCTGCTGGCGCGAGACGCGCGGGACAGTGCCGTTCTACTGGATCGGTGATCCCGCGCATCTTCCGGGCACGGTGCCCCATGCGGTGATCGACACCCCTGCCGCGCTGCCGGAGGGTGCGCTGCCGGTGATGCCGCTGCGCTTTGACGGGCCGCGCGTGGCCGGCACGGCGCAGCCGCACCAGGCTGCGGGGGTGATCGCCTCAATCGAACGCGGCGTTGCGGACGTGATGGCTGGACGGGCCTCCGCGCTTTGTACCCTGCCCATCCACAAGCAGGCGCTGGCCGAGGGGGCCGGGTTCATCCACCCCGGACACACCGAATTTCTGCAGCATCTGGCAGGCGCGGAAGAGGTGGTGATGATGCTCGCCTCCGAACAGCTCCGCGTCGTGCCGGTGACCATCCACATCCCGCTATCACAGGTGAAACAAGCCCTGACCCCGGCGCTGCTGGAGCGGCGGCTGCGGATCACCGAGGCCGCCCTGAAAACGCAGTTCGGCATTGCCAACCCACGCATCGCCGTCTCCGGTCTCAATCCGCACGCGGGCGAAGGCGGGCGCATGGGCCGCGAGGAGATCGAGGTCATCGTCCCGGTTCTGGACCGTCTGCGCAGTGAGGGCATGGACCTGATCGGCCCACTGCCAGGCGATACCATGTTCCACGCCGCCGCCCGCGCCCGCTATGACGTGGCGGTCTGCATGTATCACGATCAGGCGCTGATCCCGATCAAGACGCTGGATTTCGACCGGGGTGTGAACGTGACGCTGGGTCTGCCGTTCATCCGGACCTCGCCCGATCATGGCACCGCCTTCGACATTGCCGGTCAGGGCCTTGCCAATCCATCCTCGACGCTCGCCGCGCTGCGGATGGCGTGGACCATGGCGGGCGGCGCTGTATAAGGGGGCTCTGCCCCCGCCTCCGGCTCCCCCGGAGTATTTATCAAAGAGAAGAAGACATGAGCGCCATCGACGGACTGCCGCCCCTGCGCGAGGTGATCGCGACCCATGAGCTTCGGGCCAAGAAAAATCTCGGACAGAATTTCCTGCTGGATCTGAACCTGACATCCCGGATCGCCCGGGTCGCCGGGGATCTGTCGCAGACCGATGTGATCGAGGTTGGGCCGGGACCCGGCGGGCTGACCCGTGGGCTGCTGGCCGAAGGCGCGCGCAAGGTGCTGGCCATCGAGAAGGATTCGCGCTGCCTGCCGGCGCTGGCGCAGATCGGCGCGGCCTATCCCGGACGGCTGGAGGTGATCGAGGGCGATGCGCTCAAGATCGACCCGCTGGCGCATTTGACGCCGCCAATCGCGATCTGTGCAAACCTGCCCTACAATGTTGGCACTGAACTGCTGTTGCGCTGGCTCACGCCCGAGGTCTGGCCGCCGTTCTGGCAATCGCTGACGCTGATGTTTCAGAAAGAGGTGGCCGAGCGGATCGTGGCGCAGCCCGGATCGAAGGCCTATGGACGCCTCGCGATCCTGACCCAATGGCGGGCGGAGGCGCGCATTGCCCTGCACCTGCCGCCGGAAGCCTTCACCCCGCCGCCCAAGGTGTCGAGCGCGGTGATCCATCTGACCGCCCTGCCCGAGCCGCGCTTTCCCGCCGATCTGAAGGTGCTGGAGCGTGTGGTGGCCACGGCTTTCAACCAACGGCGCAAGATGCTTCGGTCCTCTCTCAAGGGGCTGACGCCAGCAATCGAGGATCATCTGACCGCCGCCGGGATCAGGCCGACGGATCGCGCCGAGCAAATCCCGCTGGAGGGCTTCTGCGCCTTGGCGCGTAGCCTCGCCACGGTCTGAAACACACAGCCACAACAAAAAGCCCGGATCCAGGATCCGGGCTTTTTGCCAGGTGACAGTGTCTTATTCGGCGGCGTCAGACGGCGTGTCCGCCGCAGGGGCCGGGGCGCTTTCGCCATCGGCGGTCGGTGCGGGCTCTGCCGGTTTCTTCGCGCGCGGCTTGCGCGGCGCGCGCGGCTTTTTCGGCTTGGGCTTTTCTTCGCTGGTCTCGGCCTGCGGCTGATCGGCCTTGGACTCGGGCGTCTCGACAAGGCCGGGGCCGTCGTCGTCACTCTGCACGTCAAAGATATCAGGCTGATCGCCGCTGCCTGCCGGGTTCTGACGCGGCTCGCGCCGCTTGCGCACGGGCCGCTGTTCGGGCTCATCGCTTTCACCGGCTGGCTGCGCGCTCTTGTCTTCGTCACGCGTGTTGCCTTGGGCGGCTTCCCGTTCGGCACGCTCGCGGTCGCGCTGCGCCTGGCGCTCGCGGTTCTCGCGTTCCTGTGCCTCGCGCTTGGCGTCCTGTTCCTTCTGCGCTTCGCTCAAAAGGCGCATGTAATGCTCAGCGTGCTGCTGGAAGTTCTCCGTCGCAACCCGGTCATTGCCAAGCGCGGAATCGCGGGCAAGCTGGTTGTACTTGTCGATGATTTGCTGCGGCGTACCGCGCACCTTACCCTCCGGACCGTTGCTGTCGAACACACGGTTCACAACATTGCCAAGAGAGTTGTTGTTGTTTCGGTTGCGGTTGTTCTTGTTCCGCGAACGAGATTTGGAAGATCGCATGTTTTTGACTATCCAGCCTGATTTTCGACTGTTTCGTGACCTTTGCGGCGCATCCTGCACCAGGAAAAATTGGGTCACCTGAATGTTGGCTTGATGTCGGGCGCGACCACGGCGGATGCGATCAAGCCACTCGACGCACACTTCTAAACACGGATGGACAGTATGGAGCAAGGAGAAATCCGGCTTTTCCGTCGATTTGACGCGGTTTTCAGCCGGTTTTTGCTTCCTGCGTCGCGATAACCACACGATCGCGCCCGTCGAGGTCGGTGATCACGGTGATTCCCCGCAAACCTGCACCGGCCATCAGCGCAGCCACATCCGCGCCCTGGGTCGGGCCGATCTCGACGATCAGCCGCCCGCCCGGCTCAAGGTGGCCCGGAGCACAGGCACAGATCGCGCGATAGGCACTCAGCCCGTCCGCCTCATCGGTCAGGGCCATGCGCGGTTCATATTCGCGCACCTCCGGCGCCAGCCCCGCCATTTCGGACCGCGCGATATACGGCGGGTTGGAGACGATGAGATCGAAGCTGTCCGCGGCATCGAGCGGCGCGCACCAGCAGCCCGCCCGCAGATCGGCCCGCCCCTCCAGGTTCAGCGCATTGCGATTCCAGAAGGCCACGTTGAGCGCTGCGTCACTCAGATCGATGCCGACACCCACCGCTCCCTCGCGCTCTGACAAGAGTGTAAGCAGGATGCAGCCCGACCCGGTCCCAAGGTCCAGAACGGAGGCAAACGGCTCGGCCAGCGCGGCCTCGATCAGGGTCTCGGTCTCCGGGCGCGGGTCCAGCACATCGGGTGTGACCAGCCAGTCCCGACCATAAAACTGCCGCCGCCCCGTCAGATGACTGACCGGCACACGCGCGGCCCGGCGCTGGATCATCGCGCTGAAGATCTCCTCCAGGTCGGGATCGACCGGTTCGGGCAAAAACAGCGTCAACCGCCCCGGCGGCACCTTGAGCACATGCGCCAGAAGCCGCCGCGCATCGCGCCCGGCGTCAGGCACCCCAGCCGCCGAAAGCGTGGCCGTGCCACGGGCAACAAGCTCGGCCCCGCGCATCTCAGCGCTCCATCTCGGCCAGCAAAGACGCCTGATGCTCGGCGGTCAGCGCGTCGATGATCTCGTCTATGTCGCCTTGCATGATCTGATCGAGCCGGTAGAGCGTCAGGCCGATGCGATGGTCCGTCATGCGCCCCTGCGGGAAGTTATAGGTGCGGATGCGCTCTGAGCGATCGCCACTGCCGACCTGAGACTTCCGGTCCGAGGCGCGGGCGCTGTCGATTTTCTGCCGTTCGGCATCGAAAAGCCGCGCGCGCAGCACCTGCATGGCGATCTCGCGGTTGCGGTGCTGCGACTTTTCCGAGCTCGTCACAACGATGCCCGAGGGAATATGCGTGATCCGCACGGCGGAATCGGTGGTATTCACGTGCTGCCCACCCGCGCCGGAGCTGCGCATGGTGTCAATGCGGATGTCATTGGGATTGATGGCGATATCCACCTCCTGCGCCTCCGGCAGGACCGCGACCGTGGCCGCCGAGGTGTGAATTCGCCCGCCGCTTTCGGTCTCCGGCACGCGCTGCACCCGGTGCACACCGCTTTCGAACTTCAGCCGGGCAAAGACCCCCTCGCCCTTGATCCGCACCACGAGCTCCTTGAGCCCGCCAAGACCGCTGAGCTGTTCCTCGATCACATCCCACTGCCAGCCATGCTGCTCCGCATGGCGCTGATACATGCGCGCAAGATCCCCGGCAAAGAGCGCCGCCTCATCGCCCCCGGTGCCGGGGCGGATCTCCAGAACCGCGGGCCGCGCATCCGCGGCATCGCGCGGCAGAAGCGCAAGCTGCACCGCATGCTCCGCCTCCGGCAGGCGCGCCTTCAGCGTTGGCAGTTCCTCTTCGGCCAGCGCCCGCATCTCCGGATCGCTGAGCATCGCCTGTGCCTCCGCCAGATCGGCGAGCAATTGTTCGTATTCCTCGATCTGGGCGACCACGGGCCTGAGCTCTGCATATTCGCGGCCAAGCTCGGCAATATCGCCGCCGCCCGCGCTCATGCGGGCCTCGACGAATTCAAGGCGTTCCTTGATCTGGTGCAGGCGTTCGGTCGGGATCATCCCGCGTGCATTGCCCGGAATATTCGCAGCGTCAACCCTCTGCGGCCCTCAACGCCTGCAGCCAGCCGTCCACCCGCTTGCGGTTCACGCCCATATCTGACGTGCCGAACCGCTGGCGCGCAAAAATCTCCAGCTGATCTTCGCTCTGCTGCACGGTTGTATAATCCGGAAAGCCCATCCACAGGCTGCGCGTGACGTAAGTGGCCCGGCCCGCCTCCGGTCCTCCGGCGAGCAATTCCGTGCGCGGCGTGGCAAGGATGATGCCATTGAGCCGGACAAAGCGCCCCTCTTCGGCATCAATGCGCCGACGCACACCGCTGGCCAGGTCCTGATCAGCGGTCACCATGGGATCCACGTTCCACACCGCCGGATCAGACGGGGCAAAACGGATCCAGGCCAGCCCACCGACCGCAAGTATCAGGATTGCAAAGAAAACCATGCGCACGGCAGTGCTCCGATTGTTGATATGTTGTCGTCCCCCACCCCCGAATGACACGGGCGCGGGGGCATTTGAAAGAGGGTTACGAAAATTTGACACAAACCCGCCGACCTGGCCCCGTTCGACGTCTGTTTTCCGCCGATCGGTCCACTTGACAGGCAACGATCAACGCCGGGTCCAGCCCCAGAGACAAAGCAATTCCGTCGCGACATGCGCCGCCGCCGTGGCGGTGATGCTGGCATGATCGAAGGGCGGAGAGACCTCGACCACGTCGCCGCCGACCAGGTTGATACCCTTGAGCGCCCGCAACATGGCCAGCGCCTGCCAACTCGCCAGCCCACCGCTCACCGGGGTGCCGGTGCCGGGTGCAAAGGCCGGATCAAGCGCGTCAATGTCGAAGGTGATGTAACAGGGATTTTGCCCGACGATGTCGCGCACCTCCTCCATCAGCGCCTCTGGCGTGCCCCGGTGACAGGCGGGCGCATCAATGATGTGAAAGCCGATGGTATCCGGGTTATCGGTGCGAATGCCGATCTGCACGGAGCGCTCCGGCACGACCGTGCCTTCTTTCGCGGCCTTGTACAGAAAGGTGCCGTGATCGACCCGCGAGAAATCGTCATCCGCCCATGTATCCGTATGAGCATCGAACTGTATCACGCTGAGTGGACCGTATTTTTCCGCATGGGCCCTGAGCACGCCGAGGGTCACGGAGTGATCGCCCCCAAGCGCGATACAGGCGGTTTCCGTCGCCAGGATCCCGGCGACATGCGCCCGGATGCGCTCGGGCACTTCGGAGGGCATGGCATAGTCGAAGGCCATGTCGCCATAGTCGGCAATCGCGAATTCGCTCAGCACGTCATAACCCCAACCATAAGGTGCATCGCAGGGCTGTAACAGCGAGGCCTCGCGGATCGCCCGTGGCCCGAGGCGCGTGCCAGGACGGTTTGTCACCGCCTGATCGAACGGCAGGCCGGTGACCGCCAGATCGGCATGGGTCAGGTCCTTCGTATAGCGACGGCGCAGGAAGGATGTCGCCCCGGCAAAGACGTTCTCGAACGACGGCCCCTTCAGATCCTCGCGGGTAAAGGCATGATCTATCTGGGCTTTTGCATCTTCAAGCGCCATTGGTTCTCTCCCTCATTTGGCGGTGTCGAGCGGCAGGGCGCGCTCGATAAGGGTGGCAAAGAACGAAGCGCCAATGGGCGCGATCGCGTCGTTGAAATCGTATTTCGGGTGGTGACAGACCGGCGTGTCCCCCTGGCCAAGGAACAGGTACGCGCCGGGACGGGCCTGCAGCATGTAGGAAAAATCCTCCGCTGCCATGATCGGCTCGCAATGCGCATCGACCCGCTCCGCGCCGACGACGGTGCGGGCAACCTCGGCGGCAAAGGCGGCCTGCGACGGGTGATTGACCGTCGGCGGGTAGCCCTCTTCATAGGTCAACGTCGCGCTTTGTCCGAAGGATTTCGGCGTAAACTCAACGATCTCCGCCATACGCGCCCGCGCAATCGCCTGCACATCCTTGTCAAAATAACGCAGCGTGCCGACAATGCGGGCCGTGTCCGGGATGATGTTGGTGCCGCCGTCGGCGTGGATCTGGGTCACCGTGATGACAAGCTGATCCAAGGCATTGATATTGCGGCTGACGATGGTCTGAAGCGCCTGTACGATTGCGACGGCGGGCATGACCGGATCCTTCGCCTGATAGGGCATCGCGCCGTGGCCACCGACGCCCTGCACGTCGATGTAGAAGGTGTCGACCCCGGCCATGAGCGGCCCCGGCGCGGTGTGAATGTGGCCTTCCTCACCGCCCGGCATGTTGTGGATGCCGAAGACTTCGTCGATGCCAAAGCGCTCCATCACGCCCTCTTCGACCATGATGCGACCGCCGCCTTCGCCCTCTTCCGCGGGCTGGAAGATCAGCGCGACCTTTCCCGCGAAATTCCGTGTCTCCGCAAGGTACTTGGCCGCCCCGAGCAACATGGTCGTATGCCCGTCATGGCCGCAGGTGTGGGCGACCCCGGGAACCTTGGACGCATGGGCGGTGCCCGACAGATCATCCATCGGCAGCGCATCCATATCTGCGCGCAAACCGATGGTTCGGCCCGGCGCGCGGCCTTCGATGATGGCAACGACACCGGACGTGGCGATGCCGGTGTGGACCTCGGAAATCCCGAAGGAATCCAATTGCTTCACAATGAAGGCGGCGGTCTCGTGGCACTCCAGCCCAAGCTCTGGATGTTGGTGAAGATGACGGCGCCACGTCTTGAGCGTGTCGGCCATATCGGCGATGGAATTGAGCACTGGCATGCGGGGTGTCCTTTTGGAGGCACACTGCACCCGGAACGTGGAAAAGAAAAGCTGTTCGCGTTCATGGGCGGTCTTCGTTTTGGCCATTAATATTTTTTCCTATGGGCCGCAGAGGATTGGGGGCGGACCTTCAGAAATCCGGCACGATCCGTTAATTTGAAAGCTTTGCACGAAAAAACGGCTGCAACGTTTTGATTAATTTAAATTTTAGCGCCGAAAAATCGTCGAGCAGTCGATGCGCTGGACTTTGGCTCAGCAATGTCGCAAGGCTTGGGTGACGTGCATGAAGAGGCAATGCCATGAGCGACGAATTGATCCACAATCCGAAGGGCGGCATGCCGCGGCTGTTGGCGATCATGCGGGCGCTGCGCGATCCGAAAACGGGTTGTCCCTGGGATCTCGAACAGGACTTCGCATCAATCGCGCCCTACACCATCGAAGAGGCCTACGAGGTGGCCGATGCCATCGAGCGAGAGGCCTGGGACGAGCTGAAAGGCGAGCTTGGGGATCTGCTGTTCCAATCGGTGTTTCACGCGCAGATGGCTGAGGAAAAAGGGCTTTTCAGCTTTGATGACGTCGCCGACGGGATGAGCGACAAGATGGTCGCGCGCCATCCGCATGTTTTTGGCGACGAAAGCCGGAACAAATCCGCCGAGCAGCAAACCGCCGATTGGGAGGCGATCAAGGCGCGGGAGCGCGCCGCGAAAGCACGAGCGGGCGTTCTGGACGATGTGGCGATGGGCCTGCCGGCGCTTATGCGGGCCGTCAAACTTCAAAAACGCGCTGCAAGGGTCGGATTCGACTGGCCTTCGACCGATCAGGTCATCGACAAGATCGTCGAGGAAGCGCAGGAATTGCGGGAAGCGACGGATGCCGCGCATGCCTTCGAAGAATTTGGCGATTTGCTGTTCGTCATGGCCAATCTCGCACGGCACATGGATATTGATCCCGAAGAGGCCCTCCGCGCAGCGAATGCGAAATTCACGCGCCGGTTCAAGTACATAGAAGCCGAGCTTGAAGCGCAAGGGCGACGCCCCGAGAATAGCGACCTGCAGGAAATGGATGCGCTTTGGGATCAGGCCAAAGCGCGGGAGAAGGCGCGTTAAGCCAGGAGTTTTCGTTTCAGGACAAGACGGTGCGCGACCTCGCAACCGGGTGGCTGGAATACGCGATTTTTTTAGTCACCTATTGACCCGATAATTTTAGTCGGGTTTAAGACTGGCAATGCAAAATCCAGATTCGACGAGGAGACCCCATGTTTCTGCGCCTTACCTCTGCCCTCGTGGCCCTGAGCATCGCCGCACCGGCATTCGCCCAGGAGGTCAACCTCTATTCCTATCGGCAGCCGGAGTTGCTCAAGCCGCTTACCGACGCCTTCACCGAGAAGACCGGGATCAAGGTGAATACCGCTTTCCTCGACAAGGGTATGGTTGAGCGACTGAAAGCCGAAGGCCGCCGCTCTCCTGCTGATCTGATCTTTACCGTGGATATCTCGCGGCTTGGCGCAGCCGTTGAGGCCGGTGTCACGCAGGCGGTGACCAGCGACGTGCTGACCGCCAACGTGCCGCCCGCCTATCACGATCCTGAGGGCCATTGGTGGGGTCTGACCACCCGCGCGCGCATCGTCTATGCCTCCAAGGATCGCGTGGACCCCGCAGAGGTGACCACCTATGAGGACCTTGCCGCTCCGAAGTGGAAAGGCCGTATCTGTACCCGCTCCGGCACGCACCCCTACACCGTGGCGCTGGTCGCGGCGATGCTGCACCACCACGGCGAGGAAGAGACCAAGACCTGGCTTCAGGGCGTGAAGGACAACCTCGCACGCAAGCCGCAGGGCAATGACCGCGCGCAGGTCAAGGCGATCTGGGCCGGGGAGTGCGACATCAGCCTCGGCAACACCTACTACATGGGCAAGATGCTGAGCGATCCCGAGCAGACCGAATGGGCCAATTCGGTCAACGTGCTTTTCCCGGAGTTCGAGAACGGTGGCACCCATGTGAACATCTCCGGTGTGGCCATGACGGCTGCGGCTCCGAACCGCGATAACGCTCTGAAAATGATGGAATTCCTGACGACCCCCGAGGCGCAGGAAGTCTATGCCGAGGCCAATTACGAATACCCGATCGCGCCCGGTTCGGAGGCTGCGGATCTGGTCAAGAGCTGGGGCTCGTTCGAGGCCGACGACACCAACCTGATGACGCTGGCCGGCCTGCGCGAGGATGCGCTGCGGCTGGTGGAAGAGGTCGATTTCGACGGCTGACACCGGCTTGGGTGAGTGGAAACGAAGGGCGGCTCTCGGGCCGCCCTTTTTCGTGGTCCGCTTCGCGTTCTGCCACGGCAGGCGCTTTGGTGTCGGAGGCGACATGCAACCTTTTTGACCCCAGGCGCGTTGACCCAGTGTCCTTCACAACTTTCAGGCCACATCATGTACCAATCGCCCTCCTCCGTTCCGGACGCCGTAACAGAGGCGCCAGCGCCGCAGGGACTTGGGCAGATTGCGGTAATCGCGAACACCGCGTCGGGCACCAATGCCATGGACAGCGCCGCCATCGACCGCGCCATCGACATTCTCGGACGGGACCAGGCGCGGCTCTATTACTGGTCCCCCAAGGACAGCCCCGAGACCGTGGTGCGCAAAGCCCTGCTTGACGGCGCACAGACCATCGTGGCCGCCGGGGGCGATGGAACGGCGATGGCGATCGCAGGCGCGGCGCTTGGTCAGGCGTGCACGTTCGGCGCTCTGCCCCTTGGCACCTTCAACTATTTCGCGCGCGGGCTGGGCTTGCCGGAGGAGCCGGACGCAGCGGCGCGGGCAATGCTGGATTGCACGCCCCATGACATTCGCGTCGGCACGGTGAATGGCCGGGTGTTTCTCAATAATGCCAGTCTCGGGATTTATCCCTCTGTGCTCAAGCGGCGCGAGACGGTCTATCGCCGGTGGGGACGGCACCGGATCATGGCGCATTGGTCGGTGATTCAGACGTTCTTGCGATTTCAGCGTCCGATGCGCCTGACGCTCTATGCGGACGGGCAGACGATCGAACGGCGCACGCCGCTGTTGTTCGTATCGCGCTCGGCGTTTCAGTTGGAGCGGTTCGGTCTCAAGGGCGGTGACGTGATCAGCCACGATGGTTTCGCGGTGCTGATCGGGCGCGGTGACACGCGACTGGATCTGTTTCGGACGGCCTTCCGGCTGGTCTCGCAGACGGCGGAGCCGGGTCGTGATTACGAGTTCCTGCCGGTGCGCTCGCTGGATGTGCACACGGAGCGGCCGCGCGGACTGATCGCCTATGACGGGGAAAAGGCGCGGCAGGTGGCACCGTTCCGGTTTCGCATGTCAACGCAGCGTCTGACGGTGTTGTTGCCTCCGGAGGCCGCGCGTGAGGGTGCGGCATGAGCCGCTTGATCCACCTCTCCGACCTGCATTTCGGCACGGTCGATCCGCAGTTGCGGGCGCCGCTTCTGGAACAGATTGCCGAATTGAATCCGGCGCTTGTGGCCGTGTCCGGTGACCTGACCCAACGCGCGCGCCACCGGCAATTCGCCGAGGCACAGGCCTTCCTGGCGCAGATCCCGGCGCCGGTGCTCAGCGTACCCGGCAACCACGACACACCGCTCGACAACCTGTTCGTGCGCTTCATACGCCCGTTTGGGCGCTACAAGCGGCATATCTGCCCCGATCTGGAGCCGGTTTACGAAGATGACACGATGATCGTGATCGGGGTGAACACCGTGAACCGGTTCGCGTGGCAGAGCGGCAAGATCGGTCGGGGGCGGCTGGCGCGTCTGGCGTGGCGGCTGCGCGGGGCGCACGGCAAGCTTCGGGTGGCGGTGCTGCATCATCCACTGGAGCATGCGCCAGGCGTCGACAAGCGGCTGATGCGCGGGGCAGATCAAGCCCTGGCGGCGCTGTCGCGCTGCGGCGCGGATGTGGTGCTCTCCGGACACCTGCACCACGCGGTGGCGGCCCCATCGAGTGCGGTGCCGGATGTGTTGTTCGTGCAGGCCGGGACCGGGCTGTCGACGCGGCTGCGCAACGGTCAGCGCAACAGCTTCAACCAGATCGACGCTATCGGCGATGATCTTCGGGTTGTGACATGGACCGCCGCGGACACGGGCGAGCCGCGGTTCGTGCCGGGGGAGGACAGCTTGTGGACCTGCCATGACGGTTCATGGGCCCAGCGATCGGACACGACACCAAAGCGCCGGGCACTGCGCTGAACCCACGCGATGGCGGGCCGGGCGTCTTTGCTCCGTCAGGAGCAAACAGCGTCAGACACGCCAGCGCCCCTGCTGCGGCAAAATGCAAAACGGCGCCCCGAGGGACGCCGTTTGGTAATTCCGGAAACCGGAGCTTACTGCGCTTCGGTGATGAACTTCACCGCGTCGCCGAAGGTCTGGATGGTCTCGGCTGCGTCGTCCGGAATCTCGATGCCGAACTCTTCTTCGAAGGCCATGACGAGCTCGACGGTGTCGAGGCTGTCGGCGCCCAGATCGTCGATGAAGGAGGCGCTTTCGGTCACCTTCTCTTCTTCCACGCTCAGGTGCTCGACCACAATCTTCTTAACGCGATCTGCGATGTCGCTCATGTTTCTTCCTCACTTGTTCGGGCCATATCTGCCCATTTCGCCTTCGCCCCGGGGGGTCGGCATTCGGTGCCCTTTCGGGCGGCTAAACCGGTGCTACCCGGCCCTGACCATTCAACGCGAAGGCGCCCCTCGGCCAAAATCTGGGGGGCCTATAGCATACCCCGGTGGGATGGCAAATGCTTTTCCCGACCGGATCACGCAACCCTTTACAGCATGGCCATGCCACCGTTGACGTGCAAGGTGGTTCCCGTTACGTAACCTGCTTCGTTCGAGCTCAGGTACAAAACGGCGGCGGCAATTTCCTCCGGTGTGCCCATGCGCCCGGACGGGATCTGGGCCAGAATGCCGGATTTCTGATCATCGGTCAGCTTGTCGGTCATGGCGGTGGCGATGAAGCCCGGTGCCACGGCGTTCACCGTGATTCCGCGCGTCGCCACTTCGTAGGCCAACGACTTCGACATGCCGATCATCCCGGCCTTGGCGGCAGCATAGTTGCCCTGCCCCGGGTTGCCGGTCGCGCCGACGATGGAGCTGATGTTCACGATGCGGCCCCAGCGCGCTTTCATCATGCCGCGCAGTACGCCTTTGCACAGGCGGAATGTGGCGGTCAGGTTGACCTCCAGAACCTGCGCCCATTCCTCTTCGGACATACGCATGAAGAGGTTGTCGCGGGTGATGCCAGCGTTGTTGACGAGGATGTCGATGGCGCCCATGGCCTCGATCGCCTGCTTGGGCAATGCGTTCACTGCCTCCGCATCGGAAAGGTTGCAGGGCAGCACATGGGCGCGCTCGCCCAGTTCGGCGGCCAGCGCGTCGAGCGGCTCCTTGCGGGTTCCGGAAAGGCCGACGGTCGCGCCTGCCGCGTGCAGCGCCCTGGCGATCTCGCCGCCGATGCCACCCGATGCGCCGGTGATCAGCGCGCATTTTCCTGTCAGATCAAACATGTCTCTCTCGCTTTTCGGTCTTTGAGCAAACCCCTTGTGGCGGCGTTTGCAGGTCTTCGAAGGCAGGATCCGGTCGCGCCGGTCAGGCGGCCAGACTCGCCCCAGCGGTCTTGGCATCGGCCGCGGTGCCGACGTTGCCCACGGTGGCGGGCTTGTGGATGCGGCGGACCATGCCCGAGAGCGCCTTGCCCGCGCCGATTTCCCAGAATTCGGTGACCCCCTGCGCCACCATCCATTCGACGGACTCGCGCCAGCGGACAGAGCCGGTGACCTGCTCGATCAGCAATTGGCGGATGGTATCGGGATCGCTGACCGCCTCGGCCCGCACGTTGGCAACGAGCGGCACCTTCGGCGCGTGGATCGTCGCCTTGGCCAATGCCTCGGCCATCACGTCGGCGGCGGGCTGCATCAGAGCGCAATGGAACGGTGCGCTGACCGGAAGCAGCAGCGCGCGCTTGGCTCCGGCATCCTTGGCGATGGTAACGGCGCGCTCGACGGCGGCCTTGGTCCCGGAGATCACCACCTGCGCGGGATCATTGTCGTTGGCCGCCTGACAGACATCGCCCTCGGCGGCCTGTTCGGCCACGGCGCGGACCGCTTCCAGATTCAGGCCGAGGATCGCGGCCATTGCCCCTTCGCCGACCGGCACGGCGGCCTGCATGGCGGCGCCGCGCGCACGCAGCAGACGCGCGGCATCGCCAACGCTGAGCGCGCCCGCGGCAGTGAGCGCCGAGTATTCCCCAAGGCTGTGACCCGCGACAAAACTGGCTGCCTCGATGCTCATGCCCTCGGCTTCGAGCGCGCGCATCGCGGCAAGCGAGGTCGCCATGAGTGCCGGCTGGGCATTGGCGGTGAGGGTCAGCTGATCGGCCTCGCCCTCCCAGATCAGGCTTGAGAGGGGCTCGCCCAGGGCCGCGTCGACCTCGTCGAACACGGCTTTGGCTGCCGGATAGGCCTGAGCGAGATCGCGGCCCATTCCGATGGTCTGAGCGCCCTGCCCGGGGAAAATGAATGCGCGGCTCATGTCGGCCTCTCCTCCGTCTTCTTTCTTGTTCGCTGGACCGTCGTCCTTGACGCTAGGGCTTACAGGGCTGCGCGAGCGCGGGCAAGCGCCCGGCACAGGGAATGTGCGCGAATGGAGATTGCATGCTGCGGCGCAACGGTTAAGTCGAAAGCAACCATATCGAGGGACCAGTGTCATGGCTTTGCAAAATACTTCCACGCGTTTCGGGAGCCTGTCGAAGGCTCTGCATTGGGCGATCGCCTTGGGAATCCTCTTGATGATCCCGCTTGGCGTGATTGCAAGCGACGCGCCCTATGGCACCGCCGAAGAGCTGGCATGGAAGGCGCAGCTGTTCTCGGCGCACAAGACCGTCGGCGTTGTGTTGTTCGGTCTTGCGCTGATCCGGATCGCATGGATGATCACGCAACCCAAGCCCGCGCCGCTGCATCCGGAGCGCAAGCTGGAGACATGGCTTGGCGAGACGGTGCATTGGGTGCTGTATGGCGCCTTGGTTCTGGTGCCGCTGACCGGTTGGATTCACCACGCGGCGACGACGGGATTTGCGCCGATCTGGTGGCCGTTCGGGCAAAGCCTGCCTTTCGTGCCCAAGGATGAGGTGGTGGCCGGTCTCTTTGGCGGGATGCATGTGATTGCGAAAAATGTGCTGATCGCCAGCCTGCTACTGCACATCGCCGGGGCGTTGAAGCATCACTTCGTGGACCGGGATGCCACGTTGCGGCGGATGCTGCCGGGACGCGCCGAGGCCGGTGTGCCGGGTGCCGGATCGCATGGGTTCGCGGCAATCGTCGCGGTGGCGGTCTGGGCCGGGGCGCTTGGCTTTGCGCTCCTTCCGGGCGGCAGTCAGGCGGAGGGCGGCGGCCCCGCGCTGGCGCAGGTCGAGAGCGAATGGACCGTGCGGGACGGCACGTTAGGCCTTGCGGTGCAACAGATGGGCAGCACGGTCAACGGCAGTTTTTCCGATTGGCAGGCGGCAATTTCCTTTGCCGGACCGGAGGCCGACGCGCCGCAGGGGGAAGTGCGGGTCGAGGTTGCGATTCCCTCGCTGACGCTGGGATCGGTGACCAAACAGGCGCTCGGGGCGGATTATTTCAACGCAGAGGCCTATCCGACGGCGGTCTACACAGGCGAGATCTTCGCGGTGGAGGGTGGCTACAAACTGCGCGGGGCACTGGATCTGAAAGGCACGCAGGTGCCTTTGACCATGGACTTCACGCTCGATCTCGACGGCGATACGGCTATGGCCAAAGGTGAGGGGACGCTGGATCGCCGGGACTTCGGCATTGGCGAGAGCATGACCGATCCGGGACAACTTGGCTTTGAGGTGCTTGTCAGCTTCGAGCTGACGGCGGTGCGCGGCACGGCGGAATAATCTGCAACGGGACGATCATGCATGATCGTCCTGATTTCATCCCTGAAACGACCCGCTCTCATGGCGAACCGGCACAGTGTGCCGGTTTTGTCGTATCATGGGGTCGTAGCACGCCGCCCCGAGCAAAAAAATCCGCGCCCCGAAGGCCGGGACGCGGATCGTTTCTGACTTTCCGAGCGCTTATTTGATGCGCTGACCGTTTGCCAGGACATGGCCCTGATCGTTCACTTCGATGACCGATGTGGCGGTGTCGGGCTGGGAGCCGGGAACGGTGAACATGGAAAGCATCATCCGGGCGCCCATGGCGTCCTCTTCGGACATGAAGCCCATCTGGATGATCTTGTCGATCAGCCCGTTGGCGCCGGAGACGGAGAGGTTCAGCTTGCCTTCGGGGGCCGGGAACCCGTCGAAGCTTTCCGTGTCCGAGTTGTCGAAGGTGAAAGCGCCCTCGCCGGAGATCTTGCCGCCGGCCGCTTCGACCAGCAGGCTGTTGAGGGTGACGGCGTTAAGCTCGCCCGGCATGACCTCGCCGCGTTCGAGTTTGGTCATGTCGTCTTCGTTCAGCAGGCTGATAAAGGGAGTGACTTTGGCGGTCAAATCGGCCGAGATCGTCGCCGGATCACGCGGCAGTACCCCGGCCGGGTCGATCATACCCCAGATCATGTCGGAGGTTTCAAACCCGCCGAGCGTGATGCCGATGGCAGCGTCCTGCGGTTCTTCGGATTTTTGCAGCGGCACGGCAAAGGTGAAGGCGGTTTCTGCCATCGTCGCGTTGATCGGCAACGGGATGTCCCCGCCCTGGATCGCGACGACCATATCGGTATTGCCTGCCTCGTAGCGCATTGCATCTTCGGACATGCCGAACTCGATAGTGCCGGATGCGGTGGTCACGGTGCCTTGGGTGCGATTGCCACTATCATTGGCATCGAAGCTCATGTCGAAACCGGAGTGCGACAGCTGCGCTGCCCCGGCAAAGCCCTTTGCGAGCATCCCGGCCATGTCGGTATAATCCATGTCCTCAGGCACCATGCTCTCGCTGCCGGATTCGATGTCGGTCATGGTCAGCGAGAAATTGCCGCCATTGTCGGTGCCCGGCTCTGCCGCCATGCCGGTGACGGTCAGGGTGCTGGCGTTCAGGGTCTGGGTGATCATGCGCATGCTGTCGGCCAGATTGAACGCGCTGGAGCCGCTCAGTCCCGCCATCATCAGCTGCATGGTCGCCATCTCGCGGGTGATCGTTTCGCCATCTACGACGAGGTTGGTCAGCGTCAGTCCCAGCGAATCCGCAGTGTAATCATAGGTCATGACATCGGGCGTGCCGGAGACCGTCATGTCGAGGCCTTCATAGGAATAGTCAAAGCCCAGCTCGACCGGGTCCCCCTCGATATCCATGGATACGGTGATCGGCATCGGCGAGGGCCACGTGATGGCCACCGTGCCGTCTCCGTTGTCGGTCAGGGACATCTCGCCCATGCCGACGATGACCGAGCCATCCGCGTCGGGGATATCCATGGACATGGTGATGTCGCTGACGGTGAGCGTGTCACCAGACATGGATTCGCTGGCTTCCATCTCATAGCCCATGCCGCTCATGTAGCTTTCGAGGTTCCCCCAGACGTCGGCCGGCGTGACATCCGCAAGGGCCGGGCTGGACATCGCACAGACGGCCAGAACGGAAACGGTGCTAAGGTGTTTCATGAATATCCTCATTGGGTCGATATGAATTCTCTCGCCTCAGTGTCGGCGTGTGGCCGATCCGGGTCAAGGGACTGGATTCCATACTTTGTTCGCATTACCTCTCTCACAGGACACGATCAGGTTATCGCCCCTGCCCGCTGCTCCGCGCCGCAGAGGGTGTCGCCCCCGGACGCGAGGGGGCCAGTCTCCCTCGATCCGGATCGCGGGTTCAGCCGGGGGGCGGAAGAAAAGGACAAGCCATGGATTTAACTGGAAAAACCGTTCTGATCACCGGCGCGAGCCGGGGCATCGGCGCAGAGGCCGCCCGACTCTTTGCCGGGGCTGGCGCCAAGGTCGCGCTTGTGGCGCGCAGTGCCGAGGCGATCGCGGAGCTGGCCGGAGAGATCGGGCCGAGCGCGGTTGCGATCCCCTGCGATATCACCCGCTATTGGGAGGTCGAGCAGGCCGTGAACGCCTGCGTTTCGGCGCATGGCGGGCTTGATATCGTGATCAACAATGCCGGGGCCATCGAGCCGATTGCCCGCATGGCGGAGGCCGATCCGAGTGCCTGGGGCGAGGTGATCGACGTCAACCTGAAGGGTGTGTTCCACGGCATGCACGCGGCGCTGCAGATCATGCTGCCGAAGGGCGGCGGGACCGTGCTGACCATCGGCTCCGGCGCCGCGCATGGGCCGGTTGAGGGCTGGTCGCAGTATTGTTCGTCCAAGGCGGGCGCATTGATGCTGACGAAGATGCTTGATGAGGAGTATCGCGCGGCGGGGATCCGGGCGATTTCGCTCTCGCCGGGCACCGTGGCGACGCAGATGCAGAGGGATATCAAGGCCTCCGGAATCAATCCGGTGTCGCAACTGGACTGGTCCGATCACATCCCGCCCGAGTGGGTGGCCAAGGCGCTGCTCTGGATGTGCGGGTCCGAGGCGGATGTGTATCTGGGCGGCGAAATCTCGCTGCGCGATGAGGGCATCCGGGCCAAGGTCGGCGTCGCATGATCGCGTTGACGAAGGAAGAGAGCGGCCTGTGGATCGCGACCATCAATCGCCCTGACAAGGCCAATTCCCTTACGGCGGAGATGCTGGAGCAGCTTTGCATCATCGCGGAGGACGCGCGGGAGGCGCGCGCGCTGGTGCTGACCGGGACGGGCAAGGTGTTTTCCGCCGGGGCCGATCTGGAGGCCGCGAAGGCGGGCCTGGCGGTCTCACCGCTCTGGGAGCGGCTGTCGGGGGCCCTGGCGCGGTTGCCAGGCCTCACGATCTGCGCGTTGAACGGCACGGTGGCCGGGGGCGCGATGGGCCTGTTTCTCGCCTGCGATTTGCGGATCTCGGTGCCGGGAGCAAAGGTGTTCTACCCGGTGATGAAGCTCGGTTTCCTGCCGCAGCCGTCCGATCCCAAACGGCTGTCGGCGCTGGTCGGGGCGGCGCGGGCAAAGCGCATCTTGATGTGCGGAGAGAAAGTCACCGTCGAAGAGGCCTTCGGCTGGGGTCTGATCGACCGCATCGCAGAGGGCGACGTGCTGGAGGCGGCGCGGGAGATGGCGGCGGACAGCCTTGCGGCCAGCCCGGAACACGCGGCGGCGATCAAGCGGATGATCTGAGCGGTGGGCCAAGCGCCCGCTTGAGAAAAAGGCCGGGACCCCATGGGTTTCCCGGCCTTTCCTGTCTCACGCCGCGTCGCGCGCGGCGGTTGTCCGGTTCGGCCGTGGTCGATTACTGTGCCTGAGCAGCTTCGACCGAGATGAAGACCTCGACTTCGTCGCCCACGTAGGGCGCAAAGGCGCCGAGGTTGTAGTCCGAGCGCACCAGCGTGGTGGTGGCTTCGAAGCCCGCCCACGGCTTGTTTTCCATCGGGTGATCCATCTCCTGGGTCAGCTTGGCGTCAAGCACGACCGACTTGGTCACGCCGTTCAGCGTCAGATCGCCGGTGATGGCGGCGGTGGTCTCGCCCGTCACTTCGATGCCGGTGGAGGTGAAGGTCACCATCTCGTCGTCGGCGGCGTCAAAGAAATCGCCGGACATGAAGTGCTCGAAGCGGGCTTCCCAGCCGGTCAGCATGGAGCGCACCGGGAAAGAGACGGTGACGGAGGAGGCCGCCGGGTCTTCCTTGTCCCACTGGATGTCACCCTCGAAGCCGGAGAACATGCCATAGGTCGTCGAAAACCCGAGGTGGTTGTAATGGAACACGATCTGGCTGTGGCTCGGGTCGAGCGTGTAGGGGACCGCCTCGGCGGAGGCAGCAAAAGGGGTTGCGGTTGCGAGTGCGGCGGCAAGAAAAAGCGACTTCATATCAGGTCCTTATTGGTTGAACGAACATGGGGTGCAAAATGGCCATGCAGCCGCAGCATTCAAGTCGGCGAGGTTCAACAGGGTCTGTGTGAAAATGAACGCTTCCGCTCAGCTTCTGCGCTGCAATGCACGCCACATCAGCGGAGCAAGCCGGGCTCCGACGTCATAATTCCAATGCGTGTAATCGGGCAAGACAGTCAGCGACGCAGTGTGGCCCGCACGGGCCGGGGCCTGAAGCGTGCGGCGGTGGCCCGCGAAGGAAAACACCGTATCGGCATCGCCGGAAAAGGCGTGCACCGGCACCGGGTTCCATGCGGGCAAGACCCGCAAGGCGGTGGAATGCCTGGAATGGACGGCAACCCCGCGCCAGGGACCGACCCACAGATTGGCGCGTTGCATTGCAAAGACCGCCCCGGAGGAATGCCCGTCAAGGTAGATGCGGTCCGTATCGAGCGGGTAGGTCTTTGACGCGTCATTCAGAACGGCCATCAGAAAGGCCGGGTCATCCGTCACAAGCCACCAGCCGCGCGCCGCGCGGCGCGGCGAGGATCAAGGTCTGCCGCTTTGCAAAGTCTTTCCACATGGCGAGCATGGCGCGCCCGTCCCGGCCGGAGCCGTACAACAGGACGATCACCAAGCGAGCGCCGCCATGGTGTGGCCCCTGCCCGTACCAGACCCGGTCCTCCGGCGTGCCAAAGCCCATGAGCGGACCGGCGCGCGTGACAGGACGCGCGCCGAGATCGGATGGCGGTTCAAATTGGTTGCGGGTGCCTGCGTGCGCCGAGAGACGCGGGCCCACGGTTTTGGTTCAAACACCGGCCCGTTCCGGGAACAGCTCGGAATGGTCCAGCGTGGCGAGCCCCGGCCGCGTGGCCCAGAGGCCGATGGCCAGAAGCAGCCTGCGCGGCAGAGACACCGGGCGTGTTACCGTTTCCTGGCCATGAAAAGAAGGAACAGCCCGGCGGCAATCAAAAGCACGGATGTCCAGAGTTTCATCAACATCGCCTCCGGCATCCCGTCGCTGCCCCCCGTCAACCAAAGCCCGATGGCCGCAATGCACAGCACGCTGCCCAGAAACATCAACATCAAGGTATAGAAGAACCCCGAGAGGGAGATTTCGACGGGGGTTCGGCGCTGGACGTCTGCGGCGAGCGTATTCATGCGGGTTGCTCTTGTCTGGAAACAATATGTTCGAATGTCAGGGTCTGTGCGAATCCGGGCATCAATGCGGCGCTCGAAAGGTTATGTCATGCCGATGCGCCGGCCCGTTCACCATGGGCTGCGGCGCTCGGTTCAACCGAACCTTGATCGGCCAGCCTCAGCCTGCGGCGCCCGGCCCCGGCAGCAAGGCTTGCGCAACCCTGCAATCCATGCGATAGGGCCGGACCTTTCGCAGATTTGCTTGCACCGCGCAGTCTCTCGTGGACCGGAGCGAAAGGGACAGTCGGTCCTATGAAATGCGCCTTGATAGAAGAAACGGAGATAACATGCCGCTATATGAGCATGTCATGATCGCGCGTCAGGATCTTTCCAACGCGCAGGCCGAAGGCCTTGTCGAACACTTCAGCGCAGTCCTCACCGACAACGGTGGCAAAGTCGTCGAGTCCGAGTACTGGGGCGTGAAGACCATGGCCTACAAGATCAACAAAAACCGCAAGGGTCACTACGCCTTTCTGCGCACCGACGCCCCGTCGTCCGCCGTGCAGGAAATGGAGCGCCTGATGGGTCTTCATGACGACGTGATGCGCGTCCTGACCATCAAGGTCGACGCACATGAGGAAGGCCCCTCCGTCCAGATGCAGAAACGTGACGAGCGTGAAGGCCGTCGCGAGCGCCGCAACTGATCCCCGAGGAATAGGAGTTAAACCATGGCTGCAAAACCGTTTTTCCGCCGCCGCAAGGTCTGCCCCTTCTCGGGCGACAATGCACCCAAGATCGACTACAAGGACACCAAGCTCCTGCAACGCTACATTTCCGAGCGTGGCAAGATCGTGCCGTCCCGTATCACCGCCGTCTCGGCAAAGAAGCAGCGTGAGCTGGCCCGTGCCATCAAACGCGCCCGCTTCCTCGCCCTGCTGCCCTACGCCGTGAAATAAGGAGCGACTGACATGCAAGTTATCCTTCTGGAACGCGTGGCCAAGCTTGGCCAGATGGGCGACGTCGTCGACGTCAAGCCCGGTTTCGCCCGCAACTACCTGCTGCTGCAGGGCAAGGCGCTGACCGCTTCGAAAGAGAACATCGCGTCCTTCGAAGAGCAGAAAGCCCAGCTTGAAGCGCGCAACCTGGAAACCAAGAAAGAGGCCGAAGCACTGGCCGATCGTCTTGGTGGTCAGCAGTTCGTTGTGATTCGTCAGGCCTCTGACGGTGGCAACCTCTACGGCTCCGTCACCACCCGTGACGCCGCAGAAACCGCAACCGCCGAAGGTTTCTCGATCGACCGCAAGCAGGTCATCATCCGTGACCCGATCAAGGTTCTTGGTCTGCACGAAGTCGAGGTGCACCTGCACCCCGAGGTGATGGTCGCCATCGAACTGAACGTCGCGCGTTCGCCCGAAGAAGCCGAACTTCAGGCCTCCGGCAAGTCCATTCAGGACCTGGCCGCCGAGGAAGAAGCGCAAGCAGAATTCGAGATTTCCGAACTGTTTGACGAAATCGGCTCCGCCGCTGACGAGGACTCCGACCTGGTCGAGACCCCCGAAGGCAAGGCCGCCGAAGAAGACGACAGCTGATCCGATCCGCTGCCCTGGGCAAACCTCAGGCAGACAGTTTTTGAAACGCCGCGCAGCCCCTGCGCGGCGTTTTTCGTATGATGTAGACCCATCAATGAAAGATCGACATTCTGCATAAATCGAGAGTTTAAAATTATCGGTCTGGCAATGTTTTTCCACTAATTCGATTCGCTATCACTTGTGATGCTGGGAATCGGAGAGCTGGATGAGTTTTTTTGGAAGCAAGGCGCAAGCGGGGGGCTTGGTACGGTCGAACGGTGCTGCACTGACACCTTCCTGCGTGGCCCTGGTTGACATGGTGCAGGACACCCAGGCCGTCATCCGGTTCAAACCGGATGGCAAGATCGTGGAGGCCAACGCCAATTTTCTTGAAGTGATCGGCTACACCGCCGAAGAAATCGAAGGAAAAACCCACGCGCTTTTCGTGACGGACGAGTACCGTGAAAGTGCTGAATACGCCCAGTTCTGGGAGTCGCTGCGCGCAGGTGAGGTTTTCACCGACCGGTTTCCGCGCAGGCACAAGGACGGGTCGATCATCCACTTGCAGGCGACGTATGCGCCCGTAAAGGACAAGTCCGGCAACATAGCAGAAGTGATCAAGATCGCCACCGACGTGAGCCACCGCGCGCGCAGCATTGAGTCAATTCGCATCGGGATGGAGGCATTGCGCGCCGGCGACCTGAGACACCGCGTGCCGCACGCGGAGGCTCCGGACATGCAGCAGCTCGCCCTCGCCTACAACGAGGCAGCCAGCCAGCTGGAGGCTCTTGTCAACAGCGTGAAACACGCCAGTACGCAGATCAGCGAAAGCGGCGAAAAGATCAATGTCGCCTCCGAAGCGCTCTCCAACCGCACCGAAACCCAGGCCGCCACGCTTGAAGAGACGGCCGCTGCAGTCGAGCAGCTGACCTCCAACGCCTCTGCCGCCGCACAGAACGCCCGCAGTATGAATGACATCGCCGACGGTACGCGCGCGGCCGCGAAGAAGGGCGGACAAGTTGTGGGCGATGTGATCCAGGCCATGGGGCGGATCGAAAAATCCTCCGGGGAGATTTCTCAGATCATTTCGGTGATCGAGGATCTGGCCTTTCAGACCAACCTTCTGTCGCTCAACGCCGGCGTCGAGGCCGCGCGGGCGGGCAATGCCGGGCGCGGCTTTGCCGTGGTTGCCTCCGAAGTGCGCGCGCTGGCGCAGCGCTCTGCGGACAGTGCTCGGGATATCAAGTCCTTGATCACGGAAAGCTCGGAGCATGTCGCTGGGGGCGTGGATCTGGTGCAGCGGGCAAATACGGAGCTGAGCACGATCTTCGAGCGGGTCGGAACGATCACTGACAGCATCAAGGGCATCACCGGTGGCCTGAACGAGCAGTCGGCGACCCTGACGGAGATCAATACGGCGGTGGCCGAGCTCGACGCCGTGACGCAGCGGAATGCCGCGATGGTTCTGGAAAACATGACGATCAGCAAGACGCTATCGGCGGACACCGAAGCGCTCTACAATCAGGTCGCCTTCTTCCAGACATCAGAGGAGGCGAAACGCGGGCAGAGCGTAGAGTGGAACGTCCCGGCCTCATCGCCGCCCGAGGAGGACGCGCGCTACAACGAAGTGTTTTGAGCACTCCTGCCACCCGGACATGAAAAAGCCGCCCCTCGGGGCGGCTTTCTGCATTTCAAGAACCGCTGTGCGGCTTATTCTTCGTCGAGCGCTTCGACAGCCTTCTGCAGCTCTTCCTTGGAGACCTCCTTCTCGGTCACCTGAGCGGCGTCGGCAATGTGGTCGATGACCTTGTCTTCGAAGATCGGCGCGCGCAGCTGCTGCTGCATCTGCTGGTTCTGGCGAACATAGTCAAAGAACGCACGCTCCTGCCCCGGGTACTGACGCGCCTGGTTCATGACCGCCTGGGTCATTTCGGCGTCGGTCACCTCGACCTCGGCTTTCTGGCCGATTTCGGCGAGCAGCAGGCCAAGACGCACCCGGCGCTCGGCAAGGGTCTTGTGCTCGTCGGTGGGCTCGATCTCGCCGTGGTCGTGGCCGTGATCGTCCGGGTTCTCTTCATGGTAGAGCTGATGCGCGATCTGCTTGGCTTCTGCTTCAACAAGGCTCGGCGGCAGGTCAAAGGAGACAAGGCCATCCAGCTCGTCGAGCAGCGCGCGCTTCATCACCGCGCGGGCGGCGCCGTTGTATTCCTGCTCCAGACGCTCGCGGATCTGGCCCTTGAGACCTTCGAGATCCTCGGCACCGAACTTCTGTGCCATCTCGTCGTTGATCTCGGCCGCGGCCGGGGCCTTCACGCCTTTGATCTTGCACTCAAAAACAGCGTCCTTGCCGGCGAGGTTCTCTGCGCCATACTCTTCGGGGAATTTGACTTCCACGTTCTTCTCTTCGCCAGCCTTAACACCGACCAGCTGCTCTTCGAAGCCGGGGATGAAGGAGCCAGAGCCCAGAACCAGCGGGTAATCTTCGGCAGCGCCGCCTTCGAAGGGCTCGCCGTCGACCTTGCCAAGGAAGTCGATCACAACCTGATCGCCATCTTCCGCGGCCTCGCCCTCGGCGCGGTCTTCGAAGTTCTGTGCGGTCTTGGCAAGATCGGCCAGCGCCTCGTCGACGGAGGCGTCATCGGCCTTCGCCACCAGCTTTTCGATCTTGATGCCGGAAAAGTCGACCTCGGGCACCTCGGGGAGCGCTTCGTAGGACATGGTGACTTCGACGTCATCGCCTTCTTTCCAGTCCTCGTTGGTCATCTTGACCTCGGGCTGGAGCGCCGGGCGGTCGCCGCTCTCTTCGAAATGCTTGTTCATCGCGCCGTCGATCACTTCCTGCATCGACTCGCCCAGCAGACGCTGGCCGAACTGCTTCTTCAGCAGCGGCATCGGCACCTTGCCCTTGCGGAAGCCCTTCATTTCGACTTCGGGCTGCGCTTCGGCCAGCTTTTCGTTGACCTTTTCGTCAAGCTCAGCGGCCGTCACGGTGATCGCGTAGCCGCGCTTCAGACCGTCGTTCAGAGTCTCGGTGACCTGCATGGTATTCCTCTTCGGCTCGGGCCCGCCTCATTTGGTCGCGGTCGCCCCGGTTCAAAATCTGCGTTCTTCTAAGCACCGAGACTACACGGTGCAAGGTGAATCGTCGGGTATACCGTGGGATCGGCGTGGTCAGGCCCGCAGGCTCTGCATCCAGCCGAGGGTCTGCTCCGTCGGCCCGCCCGGTTTGTACTCCGCCCCGAGCGGCGCACCATAGCCGAGGCGGCTGATCTCGGCAAAGATGTGGGCGTAATTCAGCTCGCCCTGATCGGGCGCGGCGCGGTCCGGAACGGAGGCGAATTGCACGTGGCCAATGACCGGCAGCAGGTCCGCAAAGCGGGTGGTGATGTCGCCTTCCATGCGCCCCACATGGTAGCAGTCGAACATGAGTTTGACGTTGAGCCGTCCGGTTTCGGCGATGATGGCGCGGGCCTGATCGGTGGTGGTCAGGAAATAGCCCGGCGCATCATGGCGGTTGAGCGGCTCGATCAGGATGGTCAGGTTGGGGGCCTGATCGGCGGCATAGCGCAGATTGGCGACGAAGGTTTCATGCGCCGCCTGCCCGTGCGCGAACCCGGCCATGACGTGCACGGCCCCTGCCCCGATGGCCTGTGCATAGCCAAGCGCCTGATCAATGGCGACGCGGGCGTCAGCCTCGCGGCCCGGAAGCGCCGAGAGGCCGTTTTCCCCGGCGGCGCCGCGCACGGTATTGAGGCCGAGCATCTTGAGGCCGGTCTCTGCCAGCGCCTGCTGCGTCTGTGCGACCGAAGTGTCATAGGGCCAGTGGCATTCGACCGCGTCAAAACCCGCAGCCCTGGCGGCGCGGATGGCATCGGGGAGCGTCAGTTCCTTCCACAAGAAACCGAGATTGGCGGAAAACTGTCTTTGGCTCATGCGCCCCACTCCACGTTGAATTTCGTCACCAGCGCCTGCACCTGATTGCCCGAGAGGCCACGCGCGTTCATGCCGCGCGTCATCAGGGCGAGCTTGGCGTTGGCCTCCAGCTCTTCGATGGCGTTGCAGGCGGCGGTGACATCCTTGCCCGCCACCACGGGGCCGTGATTGGCCAGCATGACGGCAGATCGTTTGCCCGCCAGCCCGCGCACCGCCTCGCCCATGGCCGGATCGCCGGGGAGGAAGAACGGCAGCAGCTTGACCCGGCCCAGCTGCATGATGCCATAGGGGGTGAGCGGCGGCAGGAAATCATCCTCGTCCACCTCCAGCATCGAGAGCGCCACGGAATGGCACGAATGCAGGTGGACCACCGCCCCCGCCGCGCTGCGCGTGTCGTAAAAGGCGCTGTGCAGGGGCATTTCCTTGGTCGGTTTGTCGCCGCCGATGTGCTGTCCGGCGGCATCGAAGCGCGACAGCGTGCCGGGGTCGAGGCGACCAAAGCTTGTCCCAGTGGGCGAGACCAGCAGGCCGCCATCCTCGGTGCGGGCCGATATGTTGCCGGTGCTGCCGTGGGTCAGGCCCCGGTCAAACAGCGACTTGGCCAGCAGGCAGATCTGTTCGCGCAGGTGACTCTCGCTCATGCCGTGCCTGCCAGCAGGGCGTTTGCCTTGGCAAAGAAGTCCGTCGCGCCGAAGTTGCCGGACTTGAGCGCCACGACAAGCGCCTCTCCGGCCCTCAACGCCGGCACGCCGGGGTCGATCTCCGGGCCGATCTCCAGCGTGTCGAGCGAAAGTCCCTCGACGATGGCGCCAGAGGTTTCGCCGCCTGCGGTGATGACGCGGGTCACGCCCTTGGCTACGCATTGTCGGGCGACCTCGGCAAACAGCCCTTCGAGCGCCTCGGAGGCCCGCTCGCGGCCATATTCGGCCTGAACCGCCTTCACCGTTTCGGGATCGGCGGAGGTATAGATGAGCGGCAGCCCGTCCTGCGACAGTGCCCAGTCTGTCAGGCCCTCTGCGGTGATGCGGCCTTCGAGCACATCGGCGGCCAGCACTTCGCGAGCGGGGCTGTGGACCCTGTGCGCCTCGACCTGCGCGCGCGTGGCGACGGAGCAGGAGCCGGAGAGCGCGACCGCCCTGCCCGGCTGCGGCGTCCAGGGCGCGGGGGCGGCCTTGCAACCGAAGTTGGCAGGCAGGCCAAGCGCCACGCCGGAGCCGCCGGTGATCAGCGGCAGACCCTTGGCGGCGCGGCCGATTTCGGTCAGGTCTTCGTCGCGGATGGCATCGACCACGATCAGGCGATGGCCCTTGGCATCCTCGGCCTCCAGAGCCTCGGCAATGGCATCATGGCCTGCAAAGACGGTCTGGGCCGCGACATGACCAACCGTGCCTGCGGTCTGTGGCGCGAGCCAGCGGCGCAGGTCTGCATCCGTCATCGGGGTCAGCGGATGGTTCTGCATGCCGCTTTCGTTCAGGAGCGTATCCTTGACGAAGAGGTGCCCCTGATAGACCGAACGCCCGGTGCCCGGAAAGGCCGGACAGACGATGACCTTGGAGGCGTTGAGCGCATCGGCCAAGGCATCCGCAACCGGGCCGATGTTACCCTCGGCCGTGGAATCAAAAGTGGAGCAATATTTGAAGAAGATCTGCTCGCAGCCCTGGGAGAGCAGCCAGTCGAGCGCCTCCAGCGACAGGCGCACGGCCTCCGCTGGGTCGATGGAACGGGACTTGAGCGCAACCACGCCCGCCTCGACGTCAACCGCGGCGTCCTGCGCCGGGATGCCGGTGTATTGAACCACCCGCATACCGCCCTTGGCCAGCGTGTTGGCAAGGTCGGAAGAGCCGGTGAAATCGTCGCCGATGCAACCCAGTTTCATGTCTCGTCTCCCGGCAAAGTGATCCCGGCGTTGCGGGCATAGACCTTGGCCACCGAAGCATCGTCTTCTGCGCCAAGGCCCATGCCCTGCGCCGCGAGATATTGCTGCATGGCGGCGGCGGTGATCGGGGCGCTGAACTGCGCCGATTTGGCGATGTCGAGCACGATCCCGAGATCCTTGGGCCAGATGTTGACCGAGCTGTGGGGCGTGTAATCGCCGTTGACGATATGCGGTGCGCGGTTTTCCAGCATCCAGGAGGTGCCGGCGCATTTACTGATCACCTCGACGAATTTGTCCGGAGCGACACCTTGGGTCATGCCAAAGGTCAGGGCCTCCGCCATAGCGGCGATGTGCACACCCGCCAGCAGTTGGTTGACCGCCTTCATGGCGCTTCCCGCCCCGGCCTCATCCCCAAGCTCAAAGACCCTTTCGGCACAGGCGTCGAGCACCGGGCGCGCGGCGGTGAAGGCCTCACGCGTGCCGGAGGCCATGATCGACAGCTGACCATTGGCCGCCTTGATCGAGCCGCCGGAAATCGGAGCATCGAGGTAGTGCACACCGCGCTCGGCGCAGCGGGCGGCCATGGCGCGGGAAAACTCCGGCGGGACGGTGGCACAGGCCAGCACGACGGCGCCCGGTTTCAGCAGCGGCACAACACCGGCGTCACCAAAAAGCACGGCTTCGGTCTGGGCCGCGTTGAGGACAACGACCGTCACGGCGTCCAACCCGGGCGCGACCTCGGCCATGGCCCCCGAAGCGCCGCCTTCGGCGACGAAACGGGCCTCGGCGTCGGGGTTGATGTCAAAGCCATGGCAGGTCAGCCCGGCCCGCAGGCACGATTGCGCCATGCCATAGCCCATGGAGCCAAGGCCGATAACGGCGGTTGTCACAGTCTCACTCACGGTAATGTCCTTTGCATCGCGGCTCACGCCTCCCCGGCGCGACGTTACCGCTATCGCTTACGAATTCTCGCGGGCGTGTCAATCAACTGGTCTGTGGCCACCTGCGCGACACCACGTGGCGCATTGCTCGAATGGCTTGATTTTGAAAGGAAAACCGTGGTGAGTGCAAAGGGAGCCCACCCCCGCAATTCTCATGAACTTCGGAGTTTTTCAGGCTGATTTGCAACGGTGTAACAGCGCAGAAACCCGACAGGCAGTTTAACGTTCGACGCATTGTCCGAAGGTCCTGACGCCTCAACAGTGCAGAAACAGTCTCCGCTTTCGAGAAAGTTCAGGAGCAGGTCGCGGTTCTGCCCCCTACCCTTCAGTTCCCCCCCAATACCGCCGAAAATACCGCGTTGTTGATGCGGTTTTCCGGAGGTCCCCGCGTGGGCGGCGAACAGTCTTTCTGCAAGCGACTGATTTCACAAAGCTATTCGAACGCAAAAAAGGTACCGGGTTGATGCCAGTGCCCGGATCTGCCTTTCTGATGCAGCGAGAAAAACCGGATAAGTTGCCAGCCATCAAAATCTTCGGGCATTTCGGCCATGTCAGGCGCGGCGGATCAGCATCAGACCACAGCCGAAAACCAATATCATCCTGACCCTTAGAACGGTGCTTAACAAAGGCATGTGCGACCTGCATCGCGGCATCGCAGGTGTCGTCGGGGCTGTCGGCCAAGATGCGCCCGAACATCGCGATGTCGACGGCCCCATCAGCGTGGCGCAGCACCGCTTTGCGCAGCTCTTTGCCCGTGGGCAGTTCCTCGCCCTGGACGACCTTTGCGGCAAGATCGTGTGCTAGGGTCAGGATTCATAACCAATAGATGACGGTTGCGGCCAGAGCGATGGCTGAGAGGAAGACCCTGGGACAACGATCATAGCGTGTCGCCACACGCCGCCAGTCCTTGAGCCTGCCGAACATGATCTCGATGCGGTTGCGT